>SKGA01000013.1 GCA_007117735.1 Candidatus Woesearchaeota archaeon
AAGCACCACATGCTTGAGAAATCTCTTCTGAAGAGAACGAACGAGGATCTTTCATAAACGCGATGAAAAAAGAAGGATCGCGATGATACAACTTCTCACCAATCAAACAAGAACCTAACGAAGCAAGATGAGCACGAATTTGATGACGACGACCAGAACGAGGGCGAATAAGAAGAAGAGAAACCGAATTGGAAGAGTCGATAGTCTGAAACTCTGTCTGAGAAGGTAAACCATCATCAGCAACAATCATCAAATCACGAATCTCACCACGAGAAACCTTCTTTAAAGGGAGATTGACAACCCCATCAGGAACAACACCCTCAATAAGAGCAAGATACACTTTTCTCACTTTTTGTTCAACAAATTGAGACGAAAGAGAAACAGCAACCTCCTTAGACTTTGCAAAAACAACCACGCCAGAAGTCTCTTTATCCAAACGATGAACAGGAAACAAAGAAGAATAACCGTTTTCTTGAAGGAAAGAAGTTAACGTGTTAAAATAAAACCGTCCAGCAGGATGAAGAGGAAGAGGAGCAGGCTTATCAACAACAAGCAAATGCTCATCCTCAAAGAGAATAGAAAAAGAAGAAGAAACCACCGGTTCAAAAGATTGAGGAGTAAGAACCGTTAAGACATCGCCTTGCTGAACAGGAACGGACTCGCCAATAATCTTACCATTACATAAAATACGATCTTTTGCATAAAAATCAAGCAAAGAAACCCTGCCCTTGAAAAAAGAACAACGAGAAAGAAGAACAGCAGAGCTTGAAGAAGGAGAAGAAACTGAAAAAGATAATTTACGAATACGATCAACCATAAACGAAGAAAAGAATAAGACACTTAATTAATTTACGAAATTATTGCGAGGACTCCACCCGCGAAACAATCTTGTCTTTACAAGAAGCACACATGTGCGGATCGAAGAAAAAAACAGAATCAGGAAACGAGGTGACTAGAAAGCCAGAATCTTTCTCGCAAAAAGAACAAACATCCTCAGTCAAACTAAACGAAGGAAAATCTTTGAGTAAAATATCATAACAAGAACGACACATACTCAGTTGTTGAGAAAAAGAAAAAACAAAACACGTCTTTTGTTGATTACACAACATGCAATTATGATGGTGTTTTACATTCATAAAGCAATTTTAGGAGAACAAGTATTTAAACTTTCGGAAAAATATATCACTTTAGCGAGGTAACTGCTCATTCGTTCGACGAAACGAAGACTGAAGAAGAATTTTATTTTGCTCCTGAAGTTTTTCAATCAACATATCTCGTTTTGCAAGCTCACGAGCATAATACTCCTTCATCTCATCTAAAGATTGAAAAGAAGACATTTCTTCATGAAAGACTTTTTTAAACTGTTCAAGACGATCATCCATACTATAAAACAGAGAAGAAGTAATATAAATAACTTATGGGCTGCTTATAAATGATAGAAATAAAATTTATAAAGAAGAAAAGATTTTGAACATTTGAGCGGACGGGGAAAAAATAAAGCTCAAAGACATAATTAATTGTTGTAGGTAAAGTAATATGAAACAAGTAATAATAATTTTAAGTTTAATGATAATGATTCTAAGTATGGCTTTTGCAGTACAAGCAACAGACATAACAGTGTGTGAAAACGGTTGCAATCACACAACAATTCAAGCAGCAATAAACGCAGCAAATCCTGGAGATACCATCGTTGTTCAGGATGGAACATATACTGGAAATGTGGACATTAATACATATAACTTAACAATTCGAGGCGAGGAGAATGTTATTCTTTTAAGTAACACTACTTCCGGAAATATGGCAAACTCAAATCCTTCAATACATATCATCGAAGATAAAGTAACTCTTACAAATCTTACAGTAGTTTCTATTGAAAATAGTAATGGAGTAAATAAACACGCAATTTTGATTGAAGGAAATGATGCCACATTAACAAATTTAGATGTGCAAATAACAAACCAAAATCCTAGTTTTGTAGGAATTAGAAATAATAATGCAAATAATACACTCATAAAACAAGTTTCTATAACGGGAGGACCAATTGCAGGTTCAGTCCCTTCTTCAGCAACAATAAAACTTTTCAACAACACAATTAAACAAGTAGGGGATGAAAGTATTTGGTTCTCAGGAAACAATTACAATTTAGAACTAGAGAATAACTACGCCCCTCAAGGAATAAAATTAACAGGAGTACCAACAACATTTAATGGACAACCGAGTGGCACTGAACAAGAAATCTTAACTCAAATAATTAATTCAAATGAAGTAGAAGTAGTTATGGTTGGAAGCGGAGAAGGAAATAAAAATATTCAAAACATTGATCAACAGCTTTATTACGGAACAATTCAAGCAGCAATAAACGCAGCAAATCCTGGAGATACCATCGTTGTTCAGGATGGAACATATACTGGAAATGTGGACATTAATGTTGAAAATTTAACAGTAGTATCAGTAAATGGTTTTAAATACACTATAATAATTGGTGGAGGCCAATCAGGAGCAGGAGATGCAACAATAAGAATAACTGCGAATAATGTTATTTTACAAGGATTCACTGTAGATAATCAAAATAATCAAGGAGGAGCAATCTCAGGAGGCAACAACGCAGCCAATACAACAATCACTGAAAACAAACTTGTTAATTCCCAACGAGGAATTAGAGGAGACTTCCATGGACGGTTTGGAGAAGGCTTGACCATATCTCATAATATATTTTCAGGAGTTACTCGAGGAATTGTAAATACTGAAAATATACCAAGCATAATAGTTTATAATAACACTTTTAAAAATATTGATGCAAACGCAGTATCCTTCGGACCAGGAATTAAAGCAATTAGTATTGAAAATAATACATTTGTTAACGTGACAGGAAGACATGTTACAATTTGGTCAGATGTAGTTGTCGCAACAAACAGCAGCATGCAAACAATTCTCGAAACAAATACATTTGATAAAGCTTCAGGAGTAGGAAACGCATCTAATGCAGAGTTTATTGTTATCACTTCGACAATCACTCAGGCAATTGAGGAAGCAACAGATAATCAAACAATTCTTGTTCTTGAAGGAACATACACTGAAAGCTTAGAGATCCTCAAAAATATTTCACTACAAGCAGTAGGTTCTGTAGATAACACCATCATCGATGCTAGGGGAGCAACAAACGCAATCGAAATTGGAGAATATACACGCAATGGAATCCACCCACACAACGTAAAAATCAGCGGATTCACCATAATAAATTGGACTGAACGAGGAATTGGTCAACGAAATGGAAACACAACCATGACCATCACCAACAACATCATCCAAGCAATTGAAGAAGGAACAAGAAATAATGCAATCGTTATTTCAGGAGGAGACGGAAGTTTAATTCATAACAACACTGTTGCTTCATTCTCTTGGAACAACCCTAACTGGTCAAGTTCTCCAGTCCTACTTATGGGAACAACAAATGCAAAAGTGAGTGAAAATACAATCTCAGGAGCAGACTACTGTATTGGAATTGTTGGAGCTCAAAACTGGGCAAGTGTTGATGGAAACTGGGTCGAATCAAAAAATACCACCATCGTTAATAACACTATTAGCAAGTGCGATGTTGCAATCCTTGTCGCAGGCGATGTAGAAAATACAAACATCACACAGAACATAATTACAGAATCTTATCGAGGAATATATCACCATAATGGAATATACCAAGGAGAACCAAAAAATACTATAATTGAACTAAACACGTTCAATGCAGTAAATCAAAGTATTTATCTTGGAGACGAATCAGAAGTGCAGAGTATTGTTCGAAATAGATTTGTTGGAACAGGAATTCACCTCGTAGATGGAAGAACAACAAATAATACCATTATGTTAAATGACAACTTCTGGAATTCAACAACTCGACAAATAATCTTAGACCAAATTCGGGCAGATGTCGTTCTTGAAACAATTTATCTGAATTTCGCATTAACAGAAAAAGGAAGGTTTAGCACTCTTGGAGACTTAGGAACAGTTGTAGTCGAGTATGCAGCTAACGAAACAGTGGAAGAAGTGACAAGTATTGTTATTCTTGCAGAGACCATACTTACTACAAATATGAGTGAGAAAATTATTACTGCACGAATCTTAGCAAATACAACTATTCAAGAAGAAGGACAAGAACCATTTAACGCAACGAGACTAACATTTACAAATATATCTAAAGAAACTATTGCAAATCTTGAGGGAACTCTTCGAGGAGTTATCCAATTTGGAATTCCAAATACAAGCTTGACATTTAATCAAGCAATAGAATTACAAATCTATGTAGGACCAGGATTAAGTGGGCAAACGCTTAATGTTCAACGATCAACTACTGGACAAGGAAGTTGGGTAAACGTTGCAAATTGCGAAGTAACTGCACAAGGATATTGTAATTTTATAACCACACAAGCATCTTATTTTGTTGCGAGAACTGAACCTGAACCAGCACCCGCACCAACAACAGGCGGAGCTGGAGGAGGAGGTAGTTTCACCTTTGGAGGTACTGCACCTGCAACTACTACAACAGTTAATGAAACTGAAGAAGTAGAAGAAGTTGTTGAAGAAACAACCGAACCTGTTATTGAAGAAGAAACAACGATAACAGAAGAAGATGTTATCATTGTTGATGAAGAAGAAACAGGTGAAGAAACAAGTGTAAATCCAATTACTGGACAAGTGGTAGGTCTTAATCTGGGAGAAACAACACCAGCTCAACGAATTGTGAGTCTTATCGTTTTAGGAATTCTCCTTGTAGGAGCAGTGTTCTATACATATTATAGAACAAGCACAGTTGCAGGATTATCTGCAAGAGCGCAAAAACTTCACCAAAAAGCAAACGATCTACAACAAAAAGGAAAATATCGAGAAGCAACGGAAAAACGACAAAAAGCTAGAAAACTGCAAAAAAAAGCAGACAATATAGGGTATTAACAATGAAATCGACAACCCTTTTTAGTGATAACGCGGTGCAAAGCTCGGATGAAATCTTGTTTAATCAAGAACATGTTGATGACTTGCTTTACTGGATCGAAAGTGAAAGCATGGTCCTAATCAAAGGACCTGAAAAGTCAGGAAAAACAAGACTGGCTTTTGAAGTTATCGATCAATACAAAGGATCAATTATTTATATTGATATGAATACATATAATAAAGAAATAGATATTGGTCACTTACTTGTTGGGAGTCAACCTTGGCATCGAAAACTGTTCAATAAAAAACCAAAAAATATGATCTTAATTATTGATAATGCACATAATTTAGATACTGATTTTTATGAACGATTACAATACTTTTTTGATCAGAAATATCTTCAATCAGTACTTTTTATTGAAAGAGAAGATAAACCTTTAGAATTACCAAAAAGCATTGTAAGTAGAATTGGACATAAAACAATTACCTTAAAAGAAATTTCAAAAGAAGAAAGCATATTAATCATGAACCAACGACTACAAGGACTCCTTGAAGAAGAACATCTCGAACATATTTGGAAAAAAAGTAAATCATTCCAAACATTTGTCTCGCTTTGTGAAAAAGTAATTGAAGCATACGCAAACGATACAATTACAGAAATTAATCAAAAAACCATCAAACAGGTGAACTAAGAATGACGTGGTATAAAACATTCAATTATTCAAAAAATCCTCTAAGTATAAAACCAAATCCGGAATACGGATTATTTTTTGAAAATAAAAATATTTTACAAGAAACAATTGAAGGAATCACTCTTGAAAGAAATATTACCATTAAAGGCCCTTTAGGAACTGGGAAAACAAGTATTCTGAAAAGAATCATCAAACAATATGGGGGCAAGAGAAAAATATATTATTATAATGCGTTTAGTAACAAGACTGGAATAAACTATAAGCGAGTACTACAAAAAGCAGGAAATTTTTTCTCGAGATTATTTTCAATACAATCAAAAAATGTAATTTTGTTTATTGATGAAGCGCAACACTTAGAAGAAGAAAATCTTCTTGAATTAAAAAACTACATAGGTTCACATTTTAAGTCAGTTATCATTGCAACAAGCGATAACAAGTTTAAATTACCAAAAGAAATACAAGAAGAATTCACCGTTCAACTTGATACGAGCAATTTCACCCAAGATGATACAGTACAAATAATCATAGAACGACTGGGAACAAACTATGAGGAGATACTCTCCAATAAGGAACTACAAAACCTTTTTGATAAGAGTAAAACACCTCGAGACTTTCTTCTTAGAACAGAAAAACACTGTCAAGAAAAATATCAATCAGAAGAAGAATAAGAAGTATTCTACACAAAGAAATTCTTAAATACAATATCCAGACAAACAATCCGTCTGGAGAAAAATTTTTCCTAAATAGTAAAGCATATTTTTTATAAGTGAAAATTAAGAATGGTAAGTATATATTCTTAAACAAATACCCTTGCCGGGATTCGAACCCGGGTTACGAGCGTTTTGCAAGAAGAACATTCTTTCCGCAAGCTCGGGTCATATCCAGACTAAACCACAAGGGTAAAAAAAATAGTTAGAAAAGAGAATCTTTCTCTTTAAAAAAATATATGCTAAAACAAAGACAATATTATAACTTTTTGACAAATGGATGAATAATACTTCTTCGAAAAAGACGAGTGAATGAATAATCTTCAATAGAACACTCACGAATAGCATCTGCAATATGCTTATGAGAAATATAAACATGAAGAGAACGATCAGCAGTAGGAATTCTATACGTCAATTGACTGTTAGATGAAACTGCTTTTATACGATACACTTGAGAAGTAGTTGGATGAGCAAAATAAGAATGAGAAGATAAAAAAGAATACTCAGGAGAACCAAAATTTCTATCTAAATGATTGCAGAGAAGCTCTAAAAAACTCTTAGAGTCATGAAGTTGAAGACCATCAAAACCAAGCAAAATATCAATATCCTCGCCTTTTCGAGAAAGAATATCACCAACAGACTTCTTAACTTCATAATCAGGCTGAGCATGCTTTCTAAAACTATTAAAATCTTGTTCAGAAAATAAAGGCAGAGGAAGAGTACCAAAATCGTCCTCATTTGCTTTTAAAATAGATTCTTTAAACAAATCATATGAAGACGAGTTAGTTAACAAACTTAGAAAATAATCATTAGCAAAAGATGTTTTCTCAAGAACAGTATCCGAATCAGATAAACCCTTAGAACGAAAATACTCTAGCAAATCATCATAATCCTCATCACTATACGTGGAAGAACCAATAGCAAGAGCACCAATAAAATGAGGTCTAAACTGTTGAGAAAGAAAAGACGAAGAAAGATCTTTTAAAGTGCTTTTCTCAGAAGAAGAAAGACGAGCAAGGAACTCTTCTTGAGACAATTCGGAAGTATCTAAAGGAAGACCAAAATCATACTTATGAGATCTTAAAGAGTGAGTATCCATAGAAAGAGTAAAATAAAGACGAGTTTAAAAACATTAACATTACATAGTTAACGACAAAAGTTTACATCCTTATCAGTTTGTTGTTGACTGAGTAGCATAAGCAAAAATAATAGGTTACTATACCAGTTGTTTATCATTTAGTATAACAATGATAATTAGTAACATAACTTATACATGAAAACCATTATTTTTGAGATCAGCTCTTAATTTAGTAATGACTCTGTCTTGATCATTCTTTTTACTAACATCAATAAACCGAATAATTAACCGCTTTAATTCATCTTCATCAAGCAGGAGAAATTGTTTATTATCATAAATAAAATAAAACCTAAACGTGGACAATTTCTTCTCCTTCAAAACTACATTACCAATTCTAGCAATAAACGAACCATCTGTAGGAACAATATCTTTTAACTTAAGAAGTAAATCTAAAGCAGCTTACTTGGGAAGATGCTTCTTTAATTTCTTCAAAAAACCGTGAGAAAATTCAACTACCATTTATTAATCTCTTGAACAGCTTCTTCATACGTATAAGCAGGAATTTCAAAAAATAATCTAGTTGATTCAACAAGAAGAGTGTTTTCATACATCCTATTAAGAATTTCATCCCAAGTCTCTGATTTAGAACCAAGTTCTCTAAGTTTTTGTCTTGTCTCAACCCTCAAAGGAATAGTAGTAATATTTTTCACGTTATGACCTCTTATAACAATAATAAGTACTTATATATAAATAATACTATCGCTAAACAAAAACGCACTATACAGAATCTAGCTCAGATAAACCCACACGATGAAGCAACATAACAAGAAATAATTCTCATACATCAAATCTTTTTTATATAAAAAGAGCCCATATAAGGAGAATGAGGATCGACAAGAGAAAAACCATGTTTCTCATAGAATGTATAAGAAGAGCCCGAAGCATATAAACCCACATGAGTGAATGGTCTACCAAACGCTTCCTTTGCAAGAGAAGGAACTTGTTCAAGCATTGCCAAACCAATACCTTGATTTGAAAAATTTTTATCAACAGCAATCTGGTCTAGTGAACAACAAAAAGTATCATTAAGAAAAGAGTCCCCAAGGGCAAGATAGGAGACCGCATTATGTTGAGGATGAGAAAATAAAAAATACCGAAAAGGAGAAGAAGACCATTTGAAATGAGAACTAATATTTCTTCTCAAATCATGAGAAGAATCCTCTTCGATACGATCTGCCAATTCAAGAATACGGGAAAGATCATCCTTTTTAGCTAAACGATGTATAATCATAAGAAAAAATCAAAATGAAAAGCGCTTTAAAAACTTTTTCAAG
>SKGA01000044.1 GCA_007117735.1 Candidatus Woesearchaeota archaeon
GAAGCATGGAAAACTTTAAGAATTTGTTCATGTAACTTAATTTCATACTGATTAATTATTTCTGTTTGAATCATAGAAATTTTTAACCAGTATACCTTTTTATACCTTTCTGGACAGAGCCGAAAAAATAGTTAACGAAAAAATCAAATAAAAAAAGCATTAGTCTTGTCATTCACAAAAGAAAAAAAGAAAAAAAATCTTAAGTAAAAAAACTTAAGAGAAAAAACCTATGCAGATTTTTTCTTAGTAGCTTTTTTAGCAGATTTCTTAGAAGACTTCTTGGAAGACTTTTTAGAAGACTTCTTAGGAGCACTAGTTGTTCCTTGAGCACGTACAACAGGTTTTGGTCGTGAAGAAGAACCAATGGTTAAAGAAGGCTTTGGAACGCCAATGAAATATACTAAAACTGCTAAAAGTAATAGCTGAAATCGTGCAACATTCCAACCAGCAGGAATATCCACTAAAATCAAAGCGAAGACCATTATAATAGCAAGTAAAGAAGCAGACGTCTTTACAAATAAGCCGGCAAGTAAGAATAAACCACCTACAAACTCAATAAGACCAATAATCACGCCAAAAACTAATGGCGCAGGTACATTTAAGCTAGCGAGAAAACCGCTAAAACCATCTAAACCTGGCGAAGCAAATAGTTTACCATAACCAGCAAATATAAAAATTAAACCAGCAACAATACGAATGAAAAATTCCCCGTATGTTGAACAAAATTTATTACATGACGAATTCATTTTTTTATTACCTCCAGTAGTAATTATGTAAACTAGAGAAGGGTTAGTTTATAATAGTTACGCCAAAAAAGAAGAATCATTTATAAATAAGAAGGCAAGCAATAGTCAGAGAGATATAGACAAATTTATAAAAAAAAAGAAATTTATAATCAACAGGGGAAACATGGAACTACATATTACATACGAAACACTCTTTGATTTACTTAGGAAAGAAAGAAGTCTTGATGAACTACAACCACTCCCTAAAACATTCTGGAAAGAAGTAGTTGAATATATTAACGATCGACAAGAAAAACTTGCAACATCAAGCAGTATTGAACAAGAAAAAGTAAAAATTCAACTACAAAATATTAAACGAATCATACAAGAAATTTATCGAAGACGAGAACAAAAAATCGTTCGGTTTTGTCTTAATATAACACGAAGTAAAACAAAACAATACGTAGATAAAAGAAATATGCTTCGAAGCGAAGAAGAATTCTTTGACGAATTCACACAACTCCTAGAAAAATATCAACAAGGAGTACTTGAACAAATATTTATAGGACAAACACCAATCATTGCTCCGGAAATTCTTGAACCAAGAAAAACAGTTGAGAAACAAGAAGAGCAACCAACACAAGAAACAAAAAAACAACAAGTAGAAACAAAAACAGAAAAACAACCAGAACAAGAAACATCAGAAACAAGTTCTTCAAAACCAGCTCTTGAAGCAAAACCAGGAAGCATCATCATCCGATTTATTACCAACGTTCCAAAGTTCATAGGAAAAAACAAAGAAATATTTGGTCCGTACTCAGAAGGGGAAATTGTACAACTTCCAGCAAATATCGCACAAATTCTCTTAAAGAAAAATAAAGTTGAACACGTAATGGCTAATGTTTAAATAGTATAAGTACGTTTCTTATCAAACACCATGGCAAAAATAGAATTTGAAAATTTTTCATTCAAACAACAAGACGACAACGTACACGTCACCTACGCGACAAGATACGTCTTTATTATCCCTCTAGAAAAACTACAAGCAATAGATAAAGAGGTAAAAATATTAGGAAAAACACTGGAGTTTCCAAATGCAAAAGAACACGTTGCAGAACGAAAAATAGATCTTCTTATTGACCAAGGATTACACTCCATGACGCATAAAATCAATAAGAAAAACGTTACGTATATTGATGAAACAAGCGGCATACCATTAATAGGAAGTGGAGAATTTGGCGTTATTGACAGGAATACCAGCCTGTTAGAAGTAAAAACTCATACGGGTTGCAATCTTAACTGCGTCTACTGTAGTGTAGATGAAGGAGTGAATAATAAAACAGCAGACATACTTATTGATCCCTATTATATGGCACAAGAATGTGCAAAACTCGCTGCAAGAAAAACACATCCTGTAGAATTTAATTTAGGACCGCATGGAGAACCACTTCTTTATCCATTTACTAAAGAGCTCGTCACCGAACTGCGAGCAATACCCAACTGTGAAGTTATCTCAGTAAACACAAATGGAACATTTCTTTCAAAACAACTTATTGACGAACTAAAAGAAGCAGGACTCTCACGAATAAACCTAAGTCTTAATACGTTAGATAAAGAAGTAAATGATAAATTATCTGGAAAAGCATACCCTCTCAAACACGTCCTGAAAATGGTAGAATACTGTAAAGAAATAGGCATGCCAATTCTTCTTGCACCAACAATTATACCAGGATATAACGATGATCCGAAACGAGATTTTGAACCATTAATCCAACTTTCAAAAACAATACAAAGTCCTTATCCAACCATAGGATTTCAAAAATTCTTAGAATATAAAGGAGGAAGAAACCCTTCAAAAGCAATTCCGTTTGAAGACTTCTTCGCATCATTACGACCATTTGAAGAAAAATACGATGTTGTACTTACACCAAAAGCAGGATGGAATCCGTTTAATATTCATATGGATACAAAATTAGAAAAACCATTCAAGAAAGGAGAAGTCATACAAGTCACTATTAAAGCGCCAGGACGGACACCGAGTGAAAAAATAGGTGTTGCTAAAGACCGAATTGTTATGATTCGAGGATGTTACAAAGAAAGTGGAACAACAAAGGTAAAACTTATTCGTGACAAACATAACATTTTTCATGGCGTCAACTTAAAATGAACTTTGAAGAGTACATCGGACAACTACAACAATCCTTACAACGAGGAGAACTCACCACCTTTTTTTGTCATTGCTCCATACAATACAGCGGGCGAGCAGAAAGTTACCTCGATTTTGGAGATAGAATTATTATCATCAAACAAGACGGTACCGTACTGATACACCAACCAGAAGGAGGAATGCCGATTAATTATATCAAAGCACCAGCAAAGTGCGAATTTGAACTACAACGAGAAGAAGAACAAGAACTACTTTTTTTCCAAGCAACAAGTGGAAACGACCAAATCCAAGTACACATCACAGAAATCTATCACTATTACGCACAACGATTAATCGATGGGAAAAAACAAGATCTTTCAGGAAAAGAAAGTGAAATGAGCGACATGCTGCGAGAACAACCAGAACTCATCAGTCCAGACTTTAAACCATTAAGTAGAGAAGAGCATACCAAATACGGATTTATCGATGTGTTTGGACATTTAGGAGATGGAACACTAGCAGTCATCGAATGTAAGCGATACACTGCAGGACTCTCAGCAGTAAGTCAACTACGACGATACGTAGAAAAAATAAAATCTGCAAAAGGAATAACAAAAGTAACAGGAATATTAGCAGCACCAGCAATAACTGCAAACGCTCTTGAAATGCTTCACAATTTTCAATGTAGCTTTAAACAAGTAGATCCGCCAAAAAGACATATAAGAAAAAAAAGAGAACAACAAAAAATTCAACAATTCTTTAGTTAAAAAATATAAAAAAATAAAATAAAAATACTAAATTATTTTTTTCCATGATACAAAGGATGATGATGGAGAGAAAAACCTTTTCTCAGATTACTAACAGAAGAAGGAAGAGCAAAATAACCTTGAGAAAGAGATTTATTCTGTAAAGGACGAGTTCTTTTCTGAAAATGATCGGCAGAAACTTCAGAATTAACTAAAGAAGAAATATCTCGTTGTGAAAAAGAACTAAAAGGATTCACATCAAAACGACTAGGACTACTTGTTGCAGCATACAACGGAACAGAATAATTATCAATACTATTAACCATTTAAACACCTTATTTTTTTGAAACTTTTTTCTTAGAAGAGTTCTTCTTAGAAACAACATTCTTAGATACTTTTTTCGCGGAAGAAACAGAAGCAGAACGAGATTTTGATGAAGAAGACTTCTTAGCGGCCTTCTTAGTTGCCTTCTTTGAAGAAGATTTTTTAACTACCTTCTTTGAAGATTTTTTTGAGGATTTCTTAGCAACTGTTTTAGCAGGAAGTTTTTTCACAGACTTTTTACCAACCTTCTTCTTAACTACTTTCTTTTTTGCCACTTTCTTCGCAGACTTCTTCTTAGATACTACCTTCTTTGAAACAGTCTTAGTTGAAGACTTTTTCTCTTCAATAGGCTTATCAACAACTAAAGAAAAAGATAATTTAGGAGAATACTCTTGAGGTGAACGAACAAATAATAAACTCGTCAACAAACCAATAACACTCACTAAGATAAACAAGGAAATAAAAACAACTTCAGAAACTGAAGAAATGAGAAACTGAAAAACTAAAAACACAAAAATAGAAGCTAAAAAGAGTAAATGAAAAACTCGAGCAGGAACCTTTTGTGTGGATAAAACATACAACGAAAAATATACAGGTACTAAAAATAAAAGATAGAGCACGCCAGAAGGAATGGTCGATGAAGAAAATAACAAAATGAACAATAAAATAAACAACATATAGCTAAAAGGTAATAATGTAGATCTCATAAAAGACCAAATATGAAAACAATATATAAATGTTTTCATTATAGAGTAGTTTATTTATATATGCATTGATAACAACAAATAAAAATAAAAAAGCCTCTTCGGGGATTTGAACCCCGGACCTTCTGCTTACGAGGCAGATGCACTACCGCTATGCTAAAGAGGCAAACAATCACTTATCAAGCTCATCTCGCAACGAAGAAGAAAAAGATCTCTGACAAGAAGAACAAACAACTTTTTGAACACCATCAGAAGACTTAATAAACGTACCCAAGAGTTTGCCTAAAAAAGTCTTTTGAACTTTCTCCTTGCAAAGATCGCATTTAACCATAGAACAAAACAAATACGAAATTATTTATAAACATACCTTTTCAATAAGAAAAAAACAGAAGAAAAACTACTCTTTCTTACGAGGATCAACAAGAGACAAAGGATCATCCTGCTTATACCAAGGAAGAGAAAAACGAATAACTAACTCAGCCTTTTGCAACTCAGAACCAAGATAAGCAGCGTGTTGAAGAGAACCAACACAATTCTCACGAAGTAATGTATAATAAATATCCTCAGCACAAGAACCAGAAAAAGAACGTTGATAAACGCCATCCTTAGAATAATGATGAGCAAAAATACACTGCTCCTCAGGACGAGGATCAATTAAGAAATAACCCAACTCATCCATCACCCATTCAGAAGCAACCTTAAAACAAGAAACCTCAACAAGATCAGGTTTAGAAGCATAGCGTTTATGACGAGTCTCTTTATCCATAACAAAAGCAAATAAAAATTAATATATAAAAATTTGCTTTAAGAAAGAAAAGAAAAAGCAACCTATTGAGAGAAAAAAGAATCAACCAAAGAAAAATCAACAATATAATTTTTTGAACGAAAACGCTTCCTCCAAGAAGAAATAAAAGGAGAAGAAAAAAATTCAGAAACATACTTCTTCAAAAAAGAACCGCCGCCACGCTTGAAAACCCGAATATCGGTCTCAACCTCTTTACGAACGCGAAAACAAGGATTACAAATATAACGAAAATACCACCATAACAGACGAGGCTTAGACAAAGACAAATACTCAACCATATGAGCACACTCATGAAGTAATAAACCAACACGAGCATCAGAAGAAAAACGAAGAAAAGAAGGAGAAAAACGAAAAACAAGAGTATTAGAAACAAGAGAACGACGAGCAGACATCATTAAAAAACTAGACGAACGCAAAACAACACACCGAAAAGAACGAAGCTCAGGAAAAAAAGAAAGAGCAGTAAGAACATCCTGCTTCAAAGCCAAAGCAGAATCAGAAAAAGAAAGACAATAATCATGAGAACAAGGAGGAACAATACTTACAAAACGCTCAGAATTAACAACAGAAAGAGAAGAAGAAACAAGAGAAGAAGAAACAAGAGACCGCCCTAAAAAGATATAAGAAAACAACCTAGAAAAACAACTCAACGCCATGACACCTCAATATCATCAGTACGAACATAAGGCAAAATACCAGAATTAACCAGAGATAATGAATCACCAGCAGAAAATTGTAAAATGCCAGTCCAAGCAATCATAGCAGCATTATCAACATTAAACTCATTATCAACAATAAAACAAGAAGCGCCACGATCCTCACACATCTTAAAAGCCATCTCCTGCAAACGTTTATTACAAGCAACACCACCACCCAAAACCAACTCAGACTTACCAGTATGAGCAAGAGCGCGCTCAGCAACCTCAATAATCATAGCAAAAACATACTCCTGAGCAGAAAAACAAAGATCCTCATGAGAACAACCCTTAACAGCCAACTGAGACAATTTAGTAACCAAACCAGCAAAAGAAACATCCATACCCTTAACAGAATAAGGAAGATCAATTAAAGAAGAACCCTTACGAGCCAAAACTTCAACCTTAGGACCGCCAGGAAAACCTAAATCAAGAGAACGAGCAAAAGAATCAAGGAAATTACCAATACCAATATCTAAGGTTTCACCAAAAACTCTATACTTACCACCCTCAAAACCAATAACCTGAGTATTCGCACCACTCGCATACAACAAAATAGGATCAGAACAAGAAACATCAGAAGAAAAACCATCAGAAGAAACTTTTTTACCCAACAACCGACCAATCTCCAAATGAGCAATACAATGATTAACGCCAACAAGGGGAAGACCATGCAAAGCAGCAAGAGAACGAGCAGCAATAGCACCAATACGTAAACAATGGCCAATACCAGGACTCTGAGAAAAAGCAATTAAAGAAATATCAGAAATAGAAACACCAGCCTTAGATAAAGAAGAAGAAACCAAATCAAAAACATGAGAACAATGATGCTCTGCAACTTTCACCGGAATTAAACCACCAGAAGAAGTAGTAAACAGTTTCCTCTCATTAGATAAAACAACACCATCAAAAGAAACAACACTAACACCAATAGTATGAGCAGTAGATTCAAAACCTAAACAAAGTTTCATACAAAAGAATAAAACAACCGCATTTAAAAGAATTTCTAGAAAATAATAAACAACAAAAAAAACAACCGAAAAAAATACGAAAAAAACAACAAAACACTATTTAAGAAAAAGAAAAGAAAAAAAGATATGGGCAGAAATTATAAAAACCTAAAAATATACGAGCTTGCATACAAATTTTTATTAGAAATATATGTAAGCGTACTACCAAGCATACCAGAAGAAGAACAACGAAACATAACCAGTCAACTACAAAGAGCAGCCACGAGCATCGTGTTAAACATAGTAGAAGGCTGTTCAATGAGATCAAATAAAGTATTTTTTAACCACCTGCAATACAGCTATGCGAGTGCAAAAGAAGTACAAGTATTATTAGAACTCTGTCACGACCTAAACTATCTAGACAAAGAAATATATCCTTTATTATATACTAAATCAGAAGAATTAAACGCAACAATTTACAAATTTATGAGAACAGTAGATAAAGAAATACTACTACGAAGAAATAATTACGCCTTATAAACAAAAAAACATAAGAAAAAGGGAAATGAAAGCCCGCACATAGAAAATAAACAAACAACTAACAAACAACATGAAAGTACAAAACCGAACTATTAGTAACCGCGGACTAAATACCTCGTTGCCTCGGTACTCACATCCCAGTCCTATCAAACCCATCTTCTATAGGTGTTCTCTGTCTCTTTTCGAGGGGAGTTTCGTGCTTAGATGCTTTCAGCACTTACCTCGTAACGCGTAGCTGCTGGACCTGCCCTATCGGACAATCCATCCACCAGAGGCGTCGAGCCATCGTTCCTCTCGTACTAAATGGTCCTTCCTCTCAGACAATCAAACAATTCCAGTAGATATTAAACAAACTGCCTCACAGCGTTCTGAACCCAGCTCACGATCCCTTTTAATGGGTGAACACCCCCACCCTTGGCAGCTTCTGCACCACCAGGATAGGAAGAGCCGACATCGATGTAGCAAGCCGCGCCGTCGATACGAGCTCTCGGGCGCGACAACTCTGTTATCCCCGGAGTAACTTTTTGGTCAACACTAGCCCCCAGTCAAGGAGAACTAATGGATCGCTAGACCTAACTTTCGTTACTGATATCCATCTTGTTAAGATACCAGTTAGGCTGGCTTTTGCTCTTGCACTCTACACCGGATTTCTGACCCGGTTGAGCCAACCTTTGGGCGCTATTGATATCTTTTCAACAGCGTGCCACCCCAGCCAAACTGTCCACCTGCAGCTGTCCTCAGTCTGAGTAAAGCGTTGCAAAATTTCAGAAATGGTGTTACATTGGCGTCTCCATGTCATCTGGCGACGACACTTCAAGCGACTCCCATTTACGCTATATAAAAAATTTCACAACACAAC
>SKGA01000036.1 GCA_007117735.1 Candidatus Woesearchaeota archaeon
AATGTGGAAGGGGGCAATTTCTGTTCAGTCTGTGTTTTCTAATTCTCTTATCCTATTTTCCAGAGCACTGATTTTTCCTTTTGCTTCTTTTTGCGCTTTTTTTCTTGCAAAATATGATACTGCATAAGGTAATGCTATTGGTACTACTGCTTTAAGTGTGCCTCGTAAGTATTCTCCATTTGCAAAATCTTCGTATATGCCTTGAACGTGATTGTTATTTATCGCTTGACTATACAAATGGATTCCAGTTCCTACTACTCCTGCGATTTTTACACATTGTGGGTCATATAATTTTTGTATTTTATCGTATAACATTTGTTTCACCTAATAATACTTAGTCTTAGAAGTAATTAAATATTATCCCCTCCTCAGGTAGGGGCAATAGTTAACTTTATATAGATCCGTATGAATATAAAACCATGGATGTGCAAGATATAGAATTGGAGCTTGAATCTATTGGACTTAATAAATCAGAAATAAAAGTGTATGTATCACTTTTAAAAATTGGAGCTTCAAGCACAGGACCAATAATCAAAGAATCAAAAACTGCAAATTCCAAAATTTACGAAGTGCTAGATAAACTAATTCAGAAAGGATTGGTTTGTTTTTTTGTTAAAGAGAATGTAAAATACTATAAATCAACAAATCCTAAAATGCTTCTTGATTTTTTAGAAGAAAAAAAATCAGCAATTGACAAAGAAAAAGACAGATTAAATAACATTTTGCCAACATTAATAGCTTTTTCTCAGGACAAAGAAGAGGAAAAAGAAGCCTTAATATATACAGGAACAAGAGGAGTAAAAACTGCCTTCACCAATCTTGTCGATGAATTAAATGAAGGGGATGAAGTGCACATTATGGGTGTTTATGATTTCGGAGATAAATTCATACATTCTGCAGTATATTTTCAAAAAATCAGAGCAAACAAAAAGATTAAGGCAAAATTCCTGATAAACCAAGACGCAAAAAATATTGCAGACGAATTCAAAAAATATCCTCCTGTAGAAATAAGATTTTTGCCAAAAGGAACATTCACACCAGCAGTATTTTTGATATACAAAGATAAAGTCATAATTAATCTTGCAAAAGAAATGACATTCTTTGTAATAAAAAGTAGAAGTGCAAAAGAAGCATTCGACGCATACTTTAATCTACTCTGGAAAACAGCAAAACCCTAAAACAGAAATTGCCCCTCGATTCTTGTTCTTGATGCACTAAGAAATCAAAGATTTCTGGTGTGCCAAAAAGCTTTACTTTTTGAGCATATCGCATTCGCTCGTTTGATTGAACGCCACTAAAAATTACTCTGCGGATTACTTTCAGCAAATCCTCGGGGACGGCTTGTGAGCCTTTCGCCTTCGGCCCACCCTCATTTAACAGCGATTAAGAGGAAACCTCGTTGCACTTCGGTTTCCCAAATTTTTGCTACGCAAAAAACTTCCCTTAAGCACGATGATAAAATCCTTCTTAAAATATCCTACAGGTAGAAGTGTTGTGAAAAGATTGTTTCTAGAAGGTAGCTGTTTAAGAAATTGTTCTGTAGAATTCATATCATGTTCTAAAAAACTTCCAAAAGCAGCAACTAAAGTTCTTTTCATGTGAAAACAAGAAGAAATTATATTATTTTAAGAAAGAAACCCAAATATAGGGTTTCTTATTTTTTTGAAAAAAATTATTTTTGTAGTGCTGAACCAATCATTGCAGCTGCAGTAACAATACAAGCACCAATAATTACCGTATTACTTTCAGGCATATCAAAAGACATAAAAAAAAGAAAAGTTTATCAAGCCACCCAATAAAACCTTATTCAGGTTTCATTGTTGATACAAAATACTAGAAACGTATTAGAACCCAATAAAACCCTACTCGGGCTTCATTGTTGGGAAGAAAATGACGTCTCGAATACTTTCTTTTCCTGTTAGAAGCATGATCATCCGATCAATCCCTATACCTAGACCTCCTGCAGGCGGCATCCCTGTTTCGATCGCGTCTAAAAATTCTTCATCAAGAGGATTTGCTTCATCATCTCCTGCTGTTAATTGTCGCTGTTGATCTTCTAACAATTGTCGTTGAAGTACAGGATCGTTTAATTCAGTATACGCGTTTCCTAGTTCCATTCCACAAGAAAATGGTTCAAACCGTTCTACTAATCGAGTATCTCCGCTTCGAAGTGGTTTACAAAGAGGCGTTGTTTCAATAGGATGGTCGATAATAAATGTTGGATTAACATATTTATCTTCACAACATTCCTCAAAAATTGCTGCGACACAATTACCCCAGCTTTCTTCTTTATCAAAATCAATATGTTCTTTTCGAATAAATGCAAGAAGATCCTCTACACTCATAGAAGAAGCGTCAATTCCTGCATGTTCTTTAATAGAATCAAGCATTGTTACTCGCTTCCAAGGTTTTGCCACATCTACTTCTTGACCTTTAAAGGTAAAAACTGTAGTTCCAAAAACTTCACGAGCCACGTAATCATATAATCCTTCCATTATCTCCATCATATCATTATAATCCGCATAAGATTGATAACATTCAAGCATGGTGAATTCTGGATTGTGTGTCGTATCTATTCCTTCGTTTCTAAAATTCTTATTAATCTCAAAAACTTTGTCAAAGCCTCCGACAAGAAGTCTTTTCAGATACAACTCTGGACTGATTCGAAGGTACATATCCATCTTTAAATCATTGTGATGAGTAATAAAAGGTTTTGCTGCTGCGCCACCATATAACGTTTGTAAGATTGGTGTTTCTACTTCAAGAAATCCTCGTTTTACAAAAAATGATCGAATAGCTTGCATAATTCGTAATCGTTGTTCAAAAATGTGTTTACTCTCTTGATTCATGATTAAATCTAGATGTCTTTTTCGATATTTTAATTCTTGATCTTGTAAACCATGATACTTTTCAGGTAATGATTTGATACTTTTTGTTAAAACAGTAAACTCGCTTGCATAGACAGTAAGTTCTCCCATTTTTGTTGCAAATAATGATCCTTGCACTCCAAGGAAGTCTCCGATATCTATTTTTTTTAATAAAGGATAATCTTTGGTATCATCTTTTCGTAAATAGACTTGAAGTCTGCTTGTAGAATCTTGAATAGTAAGAAATGTTGCTTTTCCCATTCGTCGAAGAAGAACAACTCTTCCTGCAACACAAACAACATCATCAGATTTTTCTTCTGGTGCGAGAGTATATTTTTCTTTCACATCCTTTGCGAGATGGGTTGGAGTATAACTATGTGGATAAGGATTAACCCCTTCGTTTTGTAAGTCAGTAAGCTTTTTTATTCTTTCTTGAACTAAGTGGTCTTGTGCCATGAAGAAAAAAGAACAAAAGATGGTTTATAAATATTAGTAAATATAAAAAAATCAGTTACTTAGAAAATCGATCAATAAGTGTTTGTTTGACCGTTTCTTTTTCTTCTGAAAAGAATACTGCTCCTGCTGCATTTGCATGTCCGCCTGTTGAAAAGTCAAACAATTCTGCAAGAATATCTGCAAGATGAATAGAAGTGACGTCTCTACTTACTCGAAGACTGAGTTTTGTCCGATCGTGTCCACAAGCAGCCATAAAACCAATAACTACTCCTTTTGGATATTTCTTGTTTCGTGCGAGCATACTTGCAACAATACCTGCCATACTTGGCGGAAGAGCGTCATAATCAAAGAGAACAAACGACTCATCGCTAAAAGCAGGAGTAATGTCATGAAATACTTCATGTAACAAGGATTTGTATCTTGATAAGACGGTAAACAACTTCTCTTGTGCTTCAGAACTTCCTTCTAACGTATCAAGAGCAATGTCATATTCTCCAAGTCGACCACACGCATTGATCATTGTTGCAAGTTCTTTTAAGTCTTGCATGAAGTCGGGAACGCTAGTCCAACGATACACTTCTTTGTATAAATCTTCAGTGAGTGCTTTTCGTTTTCGTGCAAGAATTTCTTCTTCTAGTCGTTCTTGTTCATCTTCAGTTAAATCAACGTATTTTCGAGGAGTTCCGTCCTCAATATATCGAATATTTAAATCTTGTAAAAATCGTTTTGCCCCGCCGTAATTATTTGTTACGCCCGGAATGTACAAATCTGAACTATACGTTAATACTTTTAATAACGGTCGAGTGTGTAAGCCAAACAGTCGAAGCTGTTGTTTTGTTTCAATAGAGCCTTGAAGTACGCCGTGTTGAACAATAACCGTGTTTAAAATTGAAAAACCGTATTGTTCTTGCATATCTCCTAGTGCGCCAAGAATTCCTAACGGTGCAAGAACTCGATTATCTCGAGACATACCTAGAGCAAAAAAATATGCTAAACCTGAAGAACTAATAGCATTGGATTGTGATAATCCTGAAAGAAGCGGATTAATATGCACTACAGATGCAAAGTCTTCTTCAGATTCAGGTTTATGATGATCAAGAATATATGCAGGAGTATCAAGTGAAGCGATTGCTTTACACCGAGTAGCTCCTACATCAACAAAGAACAGAACGTCTCGTTCATGTTCTTGAAGTGTTGTTTCTAAAAAATAATCATCAAGTTGTGTAGCAATTAAAACAGTGTGAGGAATGTTTGCTCGAGAAAAGGCTTGCTTTAAGATGCTTACTGCACTTAACCCGTCAGTGTCATAGTCTCCTATGAGGAGAACTCGACGACCTTCAAGTTCGCTAAACGCTTTTCCCGCCGCTTGAACCATGCTTTGAAATTCATCCGGTTGCATAACAAAACCTCAAAAAGATTTATTCTACATACATACGAAGTTGTTTTGGATCATAGTTCCAGTTCGCATCTACTTTTCCTACTCGCTTGTAATATCGTACAAGTCGGAGAATTTTACTTTGCGTAAGAACAAGTCCTCGTCGTGCAGGTTTATCTTTGTGGTTTGCTTCCAAATGGTCTTGGATTGCTAAAACTTTCTTAAATAAGAATTGTAAATCTTCTGGGAATTTTTTTAACAAATCTTTTTCTTCTAGAATTGTTGTAATACTTTTTCCAGTCATGATGTGAACATCAGGAATTCCGTAGTTATCTCGTAGATAAACACCAATTTGGCTTGGAGTCTTTCCTTCCTTAGCGTATTTTACTACTAATAATTCAATTTCTTTTGGACTGTACTTTACCCATGAGGGTTTTTCTTTTACTGCAGGTTGCGTACTTCCTGCTTTACCTTTTTTATTTCCATGCATTCGTGCCATTGTATTGACCTCCTGTCCTACCATGCTAAACAGAGCGTATTAACTGAGTAGGCAGTGGGAAGAAGAAAACAAAGAGTCTTTTTAAATGATGTGGTTTCATAAAAACAACATTTATAAAGGACAAAACCTGAGATAAACGTATGAAATCAATTGGTAAAAAAGGATTTTTTAACATGTTTATGAATGGGCTTATGCCTAAAGGACTTAATCTTATTGTCGGTTTAGTCGTTTTTGCAGCGGGAGGAGCAGCTCTTGCAGGTCGATTCGGACTCTTTGCACTTCCAGAGATTCCTCTACTCGTTTTAGAAGTTCTCGCAGCTATTGCAGGGTTAATTATGATCCTTGATGGTATTGGCGGAACAAGAAATATGTAGACAACAACATTTATAAAACAAATAATATTCCTAGGGTCTACTATGAAAGGCGTAATCGTAAATTACAAAGGCGGTAAACATACACAAGTTACCAATCAAATGATCATTGCTTCAACTGAAGTAACAACTCGAGAAGAAGCTCAAAAACTTGTTGGAAAGAAAGTTATCTATAATACAGGTAAAAAAGATATTTCTGGCGAAGTTCGAGCTGCTCACGGTAATAGCGGAGCTCTTCGAGTCTTATTTGAAACTGGAATGCCAGGTCAAGCAATCGGTCAAGTTGTATCAATCAATTAAGTGATAATATGAAAGGAAAAGTATGTCGATCATGTAAAGTGTTCGTAAAAGGGGACAAATGTCATCTGTGCAATAAGAATGCGTTTAGCACTAGCTATAATGGTTTAATCGCCATCTTAGATGCTCGACGAAGTAAAATTGCTGAGAAAATGGGCTTTACAGCAAATGACGACTACGTAATTAAAGTTAAGTAGGTAAGAAAATGGAATTACAAGTAACTGGACAAAATGAAAATGTTTTACTTTCACGACATGAAGTAACAGCTCGAGTTCAATTTGAAGGAGCAACTCCAAAACGAAAAGATATTCAAACTGCACTAGCAAAGCAATTAAAAGTTAAAGAACCAAAAACTGTTGTTATTAAAACAGTAAAAACTGAATACGGTTCTACGTTTGCAACGGTTCATGCACATGCATATACTGATGAAAAAGCAATGTTCGCTCTTGAGAGAAAAAACCTTCTTGCAAAACATGAAGGTCATGAAGACTTACTTCCAAAAGAAGAGGAATAAAAATGATTTCAAGCGTATATTCAATTGAAGGAGATAAACTCGTTCGTAAAAATAAAACCTGTCCAAAATGTGGACCTGGTGTGTTCATGGCTCAACACAAAGACCGAATGTCTTGTGGTAAGTGCGGATACACTGAAAAAATTAATTAATTTTTTTTATCTTTTTTCAAGTTCTAGAATTTTTAGTTTATCCATTCCGATAAGAAGTCTCATTCTTTTTACTACATCTTGTGCTTCAATATAAGATCTATCAAATTCTGCTCCACTCACTTTCAAAATATGTTGATGACCAATATCTTTTGCTAATCGGTAAAACTTTCGAACAAGACGAATGTACTTCCCTTCAAGTAAATGTCTCTTTCCATAATGTTCATCGAGTAAATCAGCAATTCGATGAGGAGCACCTGGTAACACATCAATGTGCATAAGTGCAGCGTGACTTGCATCAATAACCGCCCAGTATAGATCAACAATTGCTTGAGTAATATGATGTTGAGCGTTCTTAAGAGTTTTTGGAGCTCGTAAGTAATACGCCCATACCGATTCAACAGTTGGTCGAATTTTTCCTTGTTCTAATAATAATTGTAAGGGATTAAAAAATCCTTTATCAAAGACAGAGATTCCGTCTCGAAGAATATTTACCATAACAGGATCGCCTTGTTTGGCATAATCCCACACTTCACTTAAGTGCATCGTGTTAATATGAAAATTTTGTGAGAATGAGTCTGCAGTTTGTTGAATAATTACTCGTAATGACGTAAGCACTTCATTGGTTAATACAACAGAAATATCGTTAAGAACGACAAGAACGTCAATATCTGAATCTGAATCGTTATCTCCTCGTGCATTACTTCCAAACAAAACAACTGCTTGTACAAAGTCATGCATTTCTTTACAGAGAGCGTCAGAAAACTCTTTTGCAAGAGCAACACTCTCTTTACTATGATGTTTTTTTAAAGAATGTTTTCTAAATTCAAATGCTATATCTACCACAACTCAACCTCTTACCATTATTTATAGTTTGATGATTTATAAATATTACTCTAGATTCACATCACTCCATAACTTAAAATCATTACTTGGAGCATAAGATCCTACAATGAAGTTTGGAGGTGCACGGTACCCTGCAGCTCCACCTGTTCCTGAATATATATTTCCAAAAGAGTTACCACCGCTCCCGCCAAAATGATAATTTTGACCGACACTAGCTCCAAACGCGTTCCAAAGACTGTATTGAATCTTTCCTAAGTCCATTTGTTCTTCACTATGTCCTTCCGAGATGATTCCTCCATCCCAACCTTTCTCTCGTAATCGTTTTACCGCATCCACGGTTGGAAAAATACCTTGTCCTACAGGTAAATGATGGTGATCTCCTGTCGCGCTATCTACAATTTGTACAGAACCTACAACATCAGCTTCTGCAAGCTTGTCCATTTGTTTTAAGAACCATTTGTTAAATCTATTGAGACGTTGTTTTTCAGTTAATTTTTTACCGTCTTTTGTCGTGTCAGGAAAATGATTATACCACATCGTCATGTGAGAAGTGTCAAGCATTCCTTTTATATGCGTCTTTGCCAATTGTTCTCGTTCTTGAGGTGATAAACTTGCAAAATTGGAGTCTTTTTGCATTCTTTCAACAAATTTCTTTCGAGCTCCTTGCACGATCTCAATAAACTCTTCTGTGTGACTTCCATAAGTTTGTGGAAAACTCAACTCAGGACCTACTGCTACCGGTTTATCAGGTTTATGTTCTTTTGTTTGTTCATACGCGTAAACAGCTAAATCAGCATAACTATCCCAAATTTTCTCTTTAGCATACTCTTCCACAGGTTTAAGGCT
>SKGA01000050.1 GCA_007117735.1 Candidatus Woesearchaeota archaeon
GAAGGTATTGATCCGAAAAAAATTATGCGACGAGGAGTTGCACAAAAACAGTATCGAGAATGGCTTGATGAGAAAGAAAATAAGGGCAAATTTTTCTGGACGCTTTGTTTATTTGGAACGCCAGCAATGGCACAAGAAGCAGGACTTAGCCTAGAAGAATACTGGGATGAAATTGCAACTGCGTGTTATTTATACGAAGATGATCCTGTTGAGAAATGGAAAGAAGTACAAGCAACACTTACAGAAAAACGAGAAGCATTAACTGCTATGAAATTAAAAACTATTCGAGTCGTTGCAGAAAATACGGACTTAACCATTGGTCTTGGAAAAGAGAGAAAATGGCTAGGAGCAACAGCACGAAACATTCCTAGTTTTGAACTCTTTATTAGTCCTGATTGGCGAGAAACAAGAGGACATATTCAATTTACAGAAAAGTTATATCGATACGGAAATGTTATCAAAGATGCCTATCTTGAGTTTGATGAAAACGGTTGCGTGAGTAAAGCAACAGCAAGTGAAGGAGAAGACGTGCTTAAAGAAATGATTGCAACAGAAGGAGCAGATAAAGTAGGAGAGTTTTCTATGACTGATAAGCGATTTTCAAAAATTACTCGATTTATGGCAACTACGTTGTATGATGAGAATGTAGGAAAAGAACATGGAAATACACACATCGCTCTTGGAAATGCTTACAAAGAATCCTACACAGGAGATGTTGCAAACACGAGTAAAGAAGAGTGGAAAGAACTCGGCTTTAACGAATCAGTGGTGCACACCGATATTGTTGCAACAAGTCCTCGAGAAATCTATGGCGTAACAGAAGCAGGCGAGGAAATACTCTTGTATAAAGATGGCATGTACCAGTTTTGAAATATACTTGGAGAACTTGAGAAAGTAGAAGACCATTCTATAAGCTTTCTCGACTTCTTGTTCATCTTCGATGTATTATACAATTTGAAACATATACAACCGACATAAATACGAGAAAAGAAATTATGAACATTAATCAATCATAATTGTTGATTACGATATAATTTGTAATAATGGCCTTTCTTTGAAAGAAGATACCTATGAGTTCCTTGCTCCACAATCTTCCCTTTGTGTAAGACAATAATCCTATCAAGATTTCTCACTGTTGCTAATCGATGAGCGATAATAATTGCCGTTTTCTTTTTCATCAATTTCTCAGTAGCCTCTTGAATGTATTTCTCACTTGTCGTGTCAAGACTTGAAGTCGCTTCATCCATTACCACAATAGGAGCATCTTTTAACAATGAGCGAGCAATTGCAACTCGTTGACGCTCACCACCAGAAAGCTTCACCCCTCGCTCTCCAACAAGCGTAGCATACTTTTGAGGCAATTGTTCAATAAACTCGTGAGCATGTGCTTGTTTTGCAGCTTTTATTACTTGCTTAAGAGAAGCAGAAGGTTTTGCATACGCAATATTTTCTTTCAAACTTCTATGAAATAATAAAGGTTCTTGAGGAACGTAGGTGATTGCTTGACGAAAAGAAGCTTGTTTGAGTAAAGAAATGTCTTGTCCATCAATACGAATAGTTCCTTGTTGAGGATCCATAAAACGTAATAATAATTTTGTTAACGTTGTTTTTCCACTTCCTGAAAGACCGACAAGGCCAACTTTTTGCCCGGCAGGAATACGAAGTGAGAAATTATCAAAAACCGTTTTATTATCATAGGAGAAACAAATATGTTCAAAAGAAATATCTCCGGTCTTTATTTTTGCAGGTAAAGGATTTTGAACATCTGTTAAATCAACAGGAGTATGAGCAATATCAACTAATTCTTTCATGTCTGAAAGAGACTTAGATACTTTTTGTACACCTCGTCCAAAATTCCATAAGAAACCAAAAATACTTAATGCATAAATTTGAATCATTAAAAGAATACCCAGACTCATAGTTCCGTTTTGATACGCACGTACAGAGATATAGAGCAGTCCCACTTCAAGGATGGCAAGTAAAAAAGATTGCACTGCAAGAATTTTAGTGACAAAGTGTAAAGATCTCTTTTCTTTCACTCTAAGAACATCTATCGAGGAGGCTAATTTCTTATTTTCTCGACGTACAGTTCCAAACGAATGAAGAGCAAAGACATTAGTAAAAACATCTGCAAGACGACCAGTAAACTTTGATTCTTCTTGTGCAAAATCTTCATCAAAAGGACGTTGTTTTCTTCGAAGATAAATAGTTATACTCGCATATACAATAAACCATGCGATAATAAGAAGACTTATACGAATATCATAGAATGCAATCACTACCGAAGCAAGAAGGATCATTAAAACTGCAGAATATAAAGAAAAAAGGGTTTCATTAAATAACTGCCAAATAGAATTAGCAAATCGTTTTGACTTTGCAACAAGCGATCCAGAGAACGTGTTAATAAAGAACGAATAAGAATGCTGTAAAATAGTATCTGCAGCATATTTACGAAGAGCTGAAGCTGAAGAAGTGAGAACGTTTACAAAAATAAAGTCCATTACTCGAAAAAAAACATTTACGAATAATAAAAGAAGTGCAAAGAGGAGAACGTAATGAAGAAGAGGGGTCCCTTCTATTGCAGAATCAATGACTTGTTGGAGAAGAACAGGTTTGAGTTGAGCAAGAACCGTACCTAGAGTGAAGGTTAAAAAAATGAAGAAAAAACCCCACTTGTACGGTCGTAGAACTTCTCTTAAAACGGAAATAACACTCATCGTTTAAAAGCGAGGAATGATGATTTATAAATATTCCAGTTTTTAGTAGTTACTTGCAAGTAACGAAAGATTTATATAGTTTATTCACGTAAAATAAAGTATGCTTGAGGACATTCTACAAAAAACGCAACTAGGAAGGACTATTCTTGAAAGAAGTCCCCTTAGTTCAAAACGATTTAAAGACGGAAATAAGGTAGAACAAGCGCTAGAAAAAGCCCAAGAAAAAACCTATGCACAACTCGAGAAGCCAACAGAAACAAGAAATCAAGCAATAAAAAAATACTCACTAGGAGGACTTAAACTCCTAGGACTGGAAACACTAACGGCAAGTTACGTGGCAGGAGAACTTCTTAGCAGAGGAATTGAAGCAGGAATACGAACAGTAAAACACCACTATCCTGCCGTTCGAGACTACACGAAGGAACGTCTTATCAAGCCAGGAATTAAAAAAGTAAAAGAAGGACTAGCCCACACATATAAACAGAAGAAAAAAATAGGAACGGGGGCAGCAATAGGGGCGCTAGTTGCAAGTAGCGTCATTCGAGGACCGGCAGAAATAATTATTAACATGCCAGAAACAAAAAATAAAGTGTTTATGTATAAACAAAATTTTGGATCAACACATCTGGATGAAGAAGCAAAAGCAATTGCAGACTACCACCAACCAAATTTCCTAGACATTACAGACAAAATCATCTACCGAGCAAGTAAAGACTATATGAAACGATTTACTGAAAATAGACAAGAGCTAGGAGCAAAAGTACTACCCATGGTTGGCGTGTTTAAGAAAAAAGATGCGCTACGACTATTCGAACATGGAGAAGCATACGCAGATAGTCTAGTAGATTATGTGCAAGAAATAGGATCAGATGGTATTTGTATTGATATTGAAAGCGTTCTACTAGATACAAGACATACCTCACAACTTACTTCATTTATGAAAACGTTACGAGAACGATTTGAACAAGAAGAAAAGAAATACGAAATAGGTATTGCAGTAAGTCCTCGCTTTGATGGAAGCGAAGAAAATGGCTATCCGCACCACGGATTTTATGATTATTGCCAATTAAGCTTACAAGCAGATCATATACAAATTATGGCATACGATTTTAATGTAGGTATCGCAAGGTCAAATATTAGTCCGGAAGAATTAGAAAACATTGTTCAATACGCAAAACGAGAAGTTGATAGAAATGAACAAATCGTAGTACTACTTCCTCTTTACGGAAGAGCATATACTACAACAGGAGGCTCATTTCAGAACAATATTCTTTCCGCACGAAACAACCACTTACACCTACCAAACGCAACTGCAACAGAATATAGAGATGGAGATTTTGTAATTACCACAGCAACAAAAATTTTCTATGCACAAGATGAAAAGACTATCCGAGATAGATTAAACGTACTCATAGAAGAAAATATACCTAACGCAGGCGGATGGAAACAAACGCACGGAACTATAGAAATGTTTGAAGAGTTTAAAAAATTCAGAGACACTACAAGCGTAACCTACACTTCTGTACAATAAACAACGTATTAACGACGCTTCTTAAAACAATCATCACAAAATACTTCTGGACGTCGAGGTTTGAAAGGAAGAACAAAATCAACACCGCATTCAACACACGTTACTTTTGTAGGATCTTTTCTCGCGTTACCCTTCTTTTTCTCACGAGTGAAATTAATATGTTTATTTGTCTGAATAGCGTCACGTCTATTTACTTTCTTAGAACGAGATGAGGACCTGCTCATTTTATTTTTATGATATTCTTCAAAACCCATTTTCCTTAAACAAATAAGCTCACTTACTTAAAGGTTACTACTTGTTTGCAAAATCTTTTGATGAACGCCAGCAGCATAAAATGAAGAATGACCCATATGAAGAGAAATAATACCTTTTTTGAAAGCCTCTAAATTATACCTATTAATTAAAGGCTCGGGATTAATACCATACGTATCTGCCAGACGTTCTACTGAAGAAAGAACTTCCCCGTAGCGTTGCTCTTTTTCATTTTCAAAAACAGCATTGTGATAAGCAGATGCACTCGGACCAGAGTGAGCTTGCACCCAATCTTCGAATAAAGAAAAATAAGAAGACATCTTATCATTAATGAATATTTCACCAAGTTCTTGATGAACAGAAGTAACTTCTTGCGTGACCAAATCAGCTTTCATTAATGCAGTATATACGTCATGAAATTGTTTGAAATCAGCAAGTTCTTCACGAAGAGTGTCGTAAGGACGATCTTGTTTAGGAAGATTCATATTTGGAGAAGAAGCATATGCGTTAACAATCGCTTCAGAGAAAGAGGAACGTACTTTTTTATGTTTTTGTACAGGAATAATATCTACATTATTCTGATAATCAGCAGTGAAGGTAACAAAGGCATTTAAAGAAGGATTTTTGGCAATAGACTTAGAACGATCAACAAGTTCACTGACCGTAGCAAGGTTATCCTCTAAAGAATTTTGAGAGGTTTTTAATCGATAAGCAGTTTGTTCAAGAGACGATAAATCATCAGGATCTTGTTTAAAGACTTTTCCAAGCGAACGTGTAAAATTGGTATACATATCAACTTGAGAAGATTGCTCCTCTAATCGTTGAGAAAGATATGCATTTTCAGCAGATAATCGTTTAATTTCGCCACTACCAGAAACACCACGATGATACCAATCAGACAATTTTTGACCTAAATTTTTAAAAACCATAAGATATAACCTCTTTATTACTACTAAATAGTAAGAATATTTCATATATAAATGTTGTGTTTTTGAAGTTAGAAGAATAACAGCAAGAAAAGCGTTTTAAAGAGAGAAATGATTGTAAAACAATGCTCTATTTTGCACCAATTAACTTACTAAGCAATTACGTCTACCGACACCTCCTTCTTAAAGAAGGAGCAGACTACGTCTTCTCAGAGCTTATTATGATAAACAACCTAGAAAAAGCAGAAGAAGATGACAAACTCAAATACTTTAAAGAAGATGAAGAAAAAACAATCATACAAATAGGAGTAAGTAATGTGCAAGAAGTGCAAGAAGGAGTAGCATTCGTACAAAAAAATTTCCCCAACACACCAGAAATAAACATCAATATGGGATGTCCCCAATCAACCATGCAAGAAGTACAAGTTTGTGGAGGGTTATTGCATAACATCCCACTCCTGCAAGAAATCGCAGGAGCCCTTGTTAAAGAAGTAGGAGAGCGAGCAAGTGTGAAACTCAGACTAGGGACAAGCCCTGAGAACGTCCTTATACACGAGTACATACAAGCACTAGACCAAGCAGGTATACGAAAAATTTACATCCACGCACGAACACTACGACACCCGTATCACAAACCAGCACGATACGAACTCTTCACAGGATTACGAGAACGCTATCCTCACCTCACCCTTGTTTTTAACGGAGATGTAGATGGTTTTCAAGCATACCAAGCCATAGGAGAAGGAGACGTGCTTATCGCACGAGCAGGATTATCAAACCCATTTGTCTTTGCAGACATTAAAGCAAGGAAAAACTATCGAGAAGCAAGCTACGATCCCATTCTCAAAGACCCAGAACTCTTACGAGGAGACTACGTGCAATTAGGAGCAAGAAAAAAAGCATTCATACGAAACTATTTAGCACTTGCACAACAAGAAAACCTACGACAAAAACTTGTTTGTGCAAATATGAGCTGGTTAGTGAAAGGAGCGAGTAAAGCAAGCGAACTTATCAAAGAACTAAATAAAGGCGAAGAACAACCAATCAAAGTATTTGAAAATTGGCTAGAAGAGACAACAAGTTTATAAAGTTTTTAGGACTAACTGCCCAGTATGAAAACAATTATTGCAACGTTGTTAACAGAACAACTCTCTCTTGATGTCGATATCCACTCACTACTTGAAACTCCAAAACACGCAAGTCACGGAGATATAGCGTTCCCAACATTTCTTCTCGCAAAAGAACGAAAACAAAGCCCAGTAATTATCGCACAAGAACTTGCAAAAGAATTAACACTTCCTGAACAAGTACAAAAAGTACAAGCAGCAGGACCCTATATTAACTTCTTTTTTACAGCACAATACCACTTAGATCAAGCCTTAAAAACTCCAGAAATACCCCAAACACAAGAAACCATCCTTCTTGAATGGCCATCGCCAAACTCAAACAAACCATTACACATCGGACACGTAAGAAATATGTTAATGGGAAACAGTCTTGCACGAATACTTGAAAAAACAGGAAGAAAAGTTATCAAAGTAAACCTGAATAATGATAGAGGAATTGCAATCTGTAAAAGCATGTTAATGTACCAACTTTACGGCGAAGGAAAAACACCTGAAAGTGAAGGGATGAAATCAGATTATTTTGTAGGATACTACTATACCTTATTTGAAAAAAAAGTAAAAGAACAACCAGAACTGCAAGACCAAGCACAAGAAATGTTACAACAATGGGAAGCAGGAGATGCCACGGTGCGAGCACTCTGGGAACAAATGAACAACTGGGCATTTCAAGGACATAACACTACGTACGAAACGTTTGACATCGAACACGAAAAGTCCTATTATGAAAGCGAAATATTTCATAAAGGAAAAGAAATAGTACAACAAGGAGAAAAAGACGGGTTGTTCTATACTGATGAAAAACAAAATATTTGTATCGATCTAGAACAAGAAGGATACGGACAAAAAGTATTACTGCGAGGAGACGGGACAAGTATCTACATCACTCAAGATATCGCACTAGCAAAAGAAAAAGTAAATGATTTTGGAGCATGCGATAAATATATCTTTGTAGTAGGAAACGAACAAGCATACCATTTTCAAGTACTATTTAACGTGTTAGAAAAACTTGGCTTTGGATCAACAGAGAAATTCTTCCACTTCGCATACGGAATGATAGAATTACCAGAAGGAAAGATGTCGAGTCGAAAAGGAACAGTTATTTACGCAGACCAACTTATTGAAGAATTAGAAGAACAAGCAAAAGAAAACTTACTCAACAGAGAACTAACCGCAGATTTAGAAGCTGAGGAGCTATCAGCACGAAGTAAAGCAATAGCAAAAGCAGCACTCAATTTCTTCATCTTAAAATTCAACCCGCTATCAAATTTTGTGTTCAACCCTAAGGAAAGTTTATCTTTTGAAGGAGAAACAGGACCCTACCTGCAATACACCTACGCAAGAATACAATCCGTACTGAAGAAAATGGAAGAAACAGAAGTTATCTATCCTGAAGAACTTGAAGAAAAAGAACAAGCGCTGGTAAAAGTGTTACAAGAGTATGCATCAGTCGTGTATGAAGCAGGAGAAGAGTACAAACCAAGCCACATAGCACACTACGCGATAAAACTGGCACAAACCTATAATGAATTCTACCACAGCTGTCCAATACGAACAGCGCCAGAAGATCGAAAAGGGCTGCGAAAAGCACTAAGCGAGCAAACAGCGAGAATAATAAAAGACTGCCTCTCCCTGCTCACCATCCAAGCTCTTGATGAGATGTGAATGAGTGAAAGGGAAGATTCCCAGAGAAAACATTTATAAACTCAGATGTACTTCCTAGCCCTACAATGGGACGAATCAAAACAAAACTCATTAAAGCATTAACAAACGAAGTCTATGAAAAATACAAAGACGAGTTTACTACTGATTTTACTGCTAATAAAAGAATCCTTGACAGTGTTCAAGACGATGCTTCAAAAAAACTTCGAAATACTATTGCGGGCTACGCAACACGAAAGAAGAAAGCAGATATAAAAAATCAATTGTAATTTTTTTCAAAAACAACTTTATCTGGCAATTTTTTGGCCCCGTAGCTTAGTCTGGATAGAGTGGCTGGTTTCGGCCCAGCAGGTCGGGGGTTCGAATCCTCCCGGGGTCACGTTTTTTCTCCACATAAAAACAAATTCTTAAATAAACAAAAAGAATCTTCTCTTTTCATGATTATTGGACGTATACTCAGAGAGTTCTATCTTCGAGAAGAACAATCAAAACGATTTAAAGAACAAGAGAAAGAACAGTTTGTACACCATCCAAATGGAACATTAGGCGCATTTTCAATATATCCAAAAACATATGAACAAGAACTTAATAAGAAATATGGAATCGAAATTAAAGGAATCACTGAAAAAATAATAGAAAAACAACATACCAACATACACCTTCCTTTCATGGAAGCACACTACACTCCTTATGAAGAAATCAAAGAAAAAATTCTTAAACAACATACAAACAAACCAGGATTTTGTTCTATGAAGGTATCAACCGTTAAAGAACTTGAAGAACATATAGAAACCATACACGAAACAAGTTACCAGCACTACATTTTAGCAAAAGAAAAATACTCTCAGATACTCTTTCCACTAAGCTGTTGTGGAATAGGATCGAGAAATATGTTATTTAATTTATTAGAAAAAGGATATGCAAATACAACATATATTCATAATAAAGAACATAATCATTCATATATTACCTTACCATTTACTATTGATGAAATAAATACAAAAGGATTTATTATTGTAGATCCTACTTCTGATCAACTATTCAATAATAAAAAAATTGCTCCAAGAAATAATCTATTTATCAGTTTTGGAGAAACATGGAATTATACGACAGATTGGAGAGAAGGAAAAAACCTCTACCCTTTTGAAAATACCTCAGTATATGCAAATCTTCATACTATAAGAAAATACCCCGTTTCTCAAGGCGTCTTTAAAGATGACAATATGGAAAAATACTTTGAAAAAATATTTAAAAAAACAGTAAAAATGGACATAAAAAAATAAATTACTTCGCCAAGTCTCGACGAAGGTTCTTTACCGTACTGATTTCAATAAAACTCGCACCGTGAGTTGGTTCGAAGTTTCCTGCAATAACGACAACACGATCATCATCTGCAAGAGTTTCTTTTCGCTGTAAATGTTTCATCGCTTTACGAACAAACTCTTCACTGCTAGAAACTGGTTCCATATACGCAGCATAGATACCTCGACAAAGAGCGAGCTGACGAACAGTTTGCCAATTATAACAGAAAGAAAAAATGGGCGTTGAACCTTTAAACGCGCTAATTCGACGAGGAGTAGTACCAAAGGTAGTATCAACAACAACTGCTTTCGCATCAAGATGTAGCGAGGCATGCATTGACATTAAGGCTAAATACTCAGGAATTAAATACGCTTCCTTAAGAGGAATACGAAACTTACGAGTTGCAAGTTCCGCTTCAACTTCATGAGCAATAGAAGTCATCATCTCCACACTATCAAGAGGATAAGAACCGTAAGCAGTCTCTCCACTTAACATAATCGCATCAGCACGATCATAAATCGCAGTTGCAACGTCAGTAATCTCTGCACGAGTAGGACGAGGATTCTCAATCATCGTATGCAACATTTGCGTTGCAACAATAACAACTCGCTGATGATCTCGAGCTTTACGAATAAGCGTTTTTTGAATGCTAGGAACTTTATGACCAGGAATTTCCACGCCTAAATCTCCTCGAGCAACCATAATACCAAAGGTACACTCAAGAATTTCATCAATATTATCCACACCTTCTTGATTCTCAATTTTAGCAATAATTTGAACCGTACTATTATGCTTATCAAGTAACTCTTGAACAGCCATAACATCAGCACGATTTCGAACAAAACTATGAGCGATGAATGCAACCTCTTGCTTGGCAGCAAACTCAATAAACTCCTTATCTTTCTCAGTTAACGGAGGTAAATCATAATGCACACCAGGAACAGCAATAGTTTTTCTATCCTTAAAAGTTCCACCAGAAACTACTTGAGCAACAAGAACATCGTCTTTTTTCTCAAGGACGCGTAAAGAAAACGCTCCATCATCAATAAGAATAGTTGCACCTTTAGGAGTTTGACTTACAAAACCATCATAATTAATGTGAATACACTTCTCAGTGGAAGACTCTTCTGGATTATCACCAATGAAAATGTGCTCACCTTCTTTCAACGTAAGAGGAGTCTCAGGTTTTGTACAACGAATCTCAGGACCTTTAGTATCAATAAGAACTGCAATTTTCTCACTAACTTCTCGAACGTTATCAATCACTTTCTTTGCATCATCAACGGTTTGATGGGCAGTATTAATTCGAACAACATTCATTCCTCGAAGGTATAACTCTTTTAAAAAATCAACATCACATTTTCTATCAGAAATAGTAGCAACAATTTTCGTATTCTTTTTTGTATTTTGCTCATACATAATTCTTCACCACAGGCATAAAAGAAGAACGAGTTTATAATAATTCTTATTTTGAGAGACTACTTCAAAAAAGAAGGAAGAATACCAAACGTTTAAAAATAAAAAACCACTTTCTCACCGTATGGGACAATTACCATTTGAACGAATAGAACGAGTTGAACTTATTCGACAAGAAGACCAAGAAACAAGTGAAAAATACGGCTGTCGACCAGAAGAACGACCAATCCAAGAACTTATCACGTACGGTATTGTCAATATTGACAAGCCATCAGGACCAACAAGCCACCAAGTTTCCGCATTCGTTCAAAAAATTCTTACTATTAATAAATCAGGACACTCAGGAACGCTTGATCCAAAAGTAACAGGAGTATTACCTATTGCTTTGGGGCGAGGAACACGAATCGTACAAGGATTACTCACTGCGGGAAAAGAATACGTCTGCGTTATGCACTTGCACTCACCTGTTGATCCTGAGAAAGTAAAAGAAGTAATGTTTAAACAATTTACAGGGAAAATCCGACAACTCCCACCTGTAAAAAGTGCAGTAAAACGACAACATCGTTATCGAAAAATTTACGATTTAGAAATCTTACAAATAGAAGGACAAGACGTCTTGTTCGTTGTTGATTGCCAGGCAGGAACGTATATTCGAAAACTGTGCCACGATATTGGCCAAGCACTAGGCGTAGGTGCGCACATGGCACAACTACGAAGAACAAAAGCAGGACCGTTTAATGAAAACACTCGACTCTGCACCTTACAAGATCTTACTGACGCGATGCATTATTATCAAGAAGGAGATGAGCGATACCTTCGAGAGCTCATCCAACCAGTGGAAGAAGCGATTAATCACTTACCAAAAATCTGGATTAGTGACATGGCTGTTGATGCTCTCGCACACGGTGCAACGCTTAAAGTACCAGGCATTATCAAAGTAGAAAGTGAAATCCAAGTTGATGAACCTGTTGCTATTCTTAGTTTGAAAGGAGAATTAGTCTCTGTAGCAACAAGTATGATGACCTCAAAACAAATGATACAAGAAACTCGAGGAGTAGCTGCAAAAAGCACCCAAGTGTTTATGCCACTTGGAGTTTATCCTCGAATGGATAATGTACAAAACAGCGATTAACGAGTACCGCTGTAGAAGATTTTTTCCACCTGAACTTGATCAGGAGAGATATTATTTCTGTCAATGCCTTTAGTAGAGGAAGATTGACGTTTTGGAGAAGAACGAATCTCCATCGTTTTTTCATGAGTTGCTTCTTGCGCATACGCTTCTTCTAAATTAGAAGGAGTTTGCGATCGAGCATGATGATTACTCTTTAAGGTCAATAATTCTTGTTGATTCTCTTTTACTTGCGCCTGTAATTGAGATACTGCTTTTTCTAAATCAGCAATTCTCTTATCTGCAAATTGTTTAAAACGAGAAAACATTTTACTTACGTCAAGAACTTGTTGTGTAAGTGTCGCTTCTGAAACTGAAGAAGAATTTGTTTCATCAAGATGAGCTTGACTTTCTGGAACGACGTGTTGCATACCGTCACGAGTAATAACAGTTGTTGAACGAATAGCGTTAATTGATTCAGCAGAAAGACCACATGCTTGCAATTCTTTCTCTGTTTGATATTTTCGAAAGTCTTCTTGATTCATCATACTATAAGACGGAAGAGAATTATTTATAAACTTTTCGTTAAAATAGTATCTGAGTATAGTTTTGAGTATATTATACACCATTACCTAATATTTATAAATCTGTACAGACAACATAAAACTATGAAATATGGCATACTACTTTTTCTAACACTCTTACTCATACTAGCAGGATGTGATTATGAAGGAAGAGGATACGCGTACGAACATTTACGAGGAGAACCTGTAGAGCGAAACGAAACACCTCAAGGAGCAACAGGAGTGTATGATCATCTGCAACAAAACCTCTGTCGAACACGACCTGCTTGTTGCGATATCTTTAGTGAAGAAGAACAACACTTCATCAACCTACAAGAACAAGCAAAAAACAACAAAGAACTCTGCGAACACATCACTGAAGAACTTATCGTTCGATGCCCTGAAGAAAGAATTATATACAGTCAAGAATACTGTCTTAGTCAATGAAACACATCCACGAAATTTTCAAAACATTAGATACAATCATACCAGAACTTGACGTTCCTGTTATGGAATTAGTGCAAGCACAAACAGACGATCCTTTTAAAATTCTTCTTGGCACCATACTCTCTGCACGAACAAAAGATCAAGTCACTGCAAAAGCCTGTGAACGTCTTTTCCAACGAGTAGACACTGTTCAAGATCTTAAGAAGCTAAGCGTAAAAGAACTAGAAGAACTCATTTATCCCGTCGGATTTTACCAAACAAAAGCACGACATCTCAAAGAACTACCAAACGTTCTTGAAAAAGAATTCAACAACACCCTCCCCCAAACAGTTGAAGAACTTACCGTACTTCCAGGTGTTGGAAGAAAAACAGCAAACCTTGTTGTCGCACTTGGCTTTAGAAAACCATCAATCTGTGTGGACGTGCACGTGCATCGAATCAGTAATCGACTCGATATTCTCAGAACAAAAACTCCTTTAGAAACAGAGATGAGACTGAGAAAAACACTACCCAAGGAATACTGGTTAAAAATTAATTGGTACCTTGTAGCACTTGGTCAGAAGATTTGTACACCCATTAGTCCCTATTGCTCACAATGCCCGCTAAAAAAATACTGCCGACAACGAGGAGTTAAGACGACTCGCTAAGCAATTCTTGAACAGTTTGTTCAAACGCTTGACGCTGTTTTTCTGAAAGTGTCTTGAAACGCTGATAATTTGCTTTAATATGGCGAAGAAAATTATTCTCTTTGTATAATTCTTCAGGAATATCAAACAATTTTTTCATACGAGGATCCTCAATAGGCTGATCCAAATAGGGTTTTTGACATTCATAACAGACAAGAATTTCACGACGTTGCGTGGTAAGAACATAGTTCTTTCTACAACGACTACATTTCATTTTGAATTGAACTTTTGGCATAGACCAGAAGGAAAGTACAAGAGCTATATAAACATTACTTGAAAACGTAAATACAACTCTTACCAGTACGACTCCACGCATCTAAAAAAACAGTTGTAGGAATACGAAAGAAAGCAGTAGATTCGTGATGAACAAGAACAGCATCCTCTTCAAAACCAACGACAGGAACAAAATGTCCTTGAAACGAAGAATTATTCTCAATACAAGACCAATCAAGAAAAACAATAGGAATAGCCGTATTAGAAAAAGAAGAACGTAACTGATCAAAGGAATAAGAAGAAGAGAGTAAATCATCTTTTGTCCCGTCAAAAACATCAAGTAATAAACCCTCCTCAAGAGCAATTTGAGCAAGATGAGCAATACTTAACCCCTTATGCTTAATACATAACGAATAATGCTCTTGAAAAGAAACCCGCTTTTGAAAATACTGACAAATAGCATCCAGAGAAACAAGACCGCATGTGTAGGGGAAAGATTGTTCAAGAAGAGGAACGTCAAGTCGCATTACGCACCAAACCTACGTTCTCGTTTTTGAAACTGAGCAAGAACAGTATCTAAATCTTCTTGGACTAACTCAGGCCATTTCTTCTCTAAGAAAAACCATTCACTATACACGCTTTGCCAAGGAAGAAAATTACTCGTACGAAACTCCCCTCCCGTTCGAATAATCAAATCAGGACTTGACTGAACGCCAAGCTGTGAAGAAATGCACCCCTCATCAATCTGCTCAGGAAGAAGAGTACCTTCTTTGACTCGAGTAGCTAAAGAGAATACTGCATCAACAAGTTCTTCACGACCACCATACCCGAAACAAATATTCAATTTCCGTTGCGTACAATGAGCAGTTTTCTCTTCAAGAAGAGCACAACCTTCCTGAATCTCTTTTGAAAAAATATCTAAACGACCAATAAAAGTTGTTTTAAAATCAGCTCGTAATAATTTATCAAGATAATCAGGGTCGAAAAACACTTTTTTGAATAAATCCATTAAATAATTAAATTCATGTTTAGGACGATTAAGGTTTTGTAAACTAAACGCGTACAAGGTCACTTCAGACATTTCATGTTGTACACACCACTCAAGAACCATATCGACAGTTTTTACACCGTGTTCATGGCCTTTATGAGGTTGAAGAAGAAGTTTTTTTGCAAAACGGCGATTACCATCCATAATAAAAGCAATATGAGTCATTTTGCCTTAAAAAAAATCTCTGCTTTTATAAAACTTTGTTCGATACGGCTTAAGACAACCATAGCGAAGAGAATACACTTTGCAAATTTGAGCACCAAGATACAGTACGAACGCAAAATAAAAGAACCAAAGTAACACTAACAACACACCACTAATAGCGGCGTAAATCGTTCCAATAAAACTAAAGGCAAACACTTGTTGTAATACTAAATACCCTAGCCAAAATGCAACGGTTGCAAAAATAGAACCATACAACACATCTTTGAAAGGAATAGTACGATCAGGAAGAACACGATAAAAGACCACCATAATCAAAAATAATAACGCTCCTGAAAGAAGAAAGAAGAAAAAGCCTGCAAAAGCACCAAGCATTTTTGATAATTCAAAGAGAAGAACATTTCGTAAACTTAACACTACAAGAAGTAAGAGAAGAAAAAACACACTTGTAAGAGCAAATGCCCTGTGACGAAGCTCTAAGGAGAACCAACTACCTCGAGAACGAACATTCCAAATCTTATTCATACTTTTCTGTAAAAAGTATATAAACTGACTGGTGGTTGCGAGAATAACAATAACCCCTAAAACAATAAACCACCAAGGAAAGGTTTCAAGAGCAATATCCTGAACTAAACCTAAAAATAAATTTGCAGCTTCACTCCCTAACGTTTCACTTGTTCGAAAAAGTAATTCAAAAAAAATTCTTGTAGAGAACAACTCAAAAAGAATATACGCAATAATTAAGAGAGGAAGAAAGCTAAAAATTGCAAAGAAACTTAGCGCAGCAGCGTGAAGGCTTAAGTTATCATGAGCACTCCACTGCCAGACTTCTTTACAAAACGAGATAAATTTTCTCATACGAGGATAAAAACATCAGTTTATTTATAAATATTAGTGAACGGCAAATACTGAATAAACATTAATGTTTATGCGCAACTGTACTCGGACTTCTTCGACCAACACAAGGGCCATCCCTCACTTCAAAACCAGCAGCTTTCAAGTTATCTCGAACCATTCGAGCACACGAATATGTGGTAAGTACGCTGCCAGAGGACATCACGCGAAACACTTCTTTACACATGTCAAGAGACCACATCTCAGGCTGTTTTTGTGGAGCAAACGGATCAAAAAACACTATATCAAAAGAGTTTGCAGGAAGAAGAGCAAGACGATCTTGTAACGAGTCATGAAAAAAAACCCCGGACAAAGAAGGAGCAGTATGCTTGACACCAGGATGCATTACCAACTCTTGACAAAACTCTTTTGCATACATACAAGCAGGAGACGTAATAGTTTCTAAACCAGCAAGAGCAACTTGCCTATCAATATCAATTGCAGTAATCTTTAACGGAAAAGGTTTTTGAAAATCTTGCCAAAGACTTATTGCAACAACAGTATTATACCCTAAACCAAAACACGCATCAAGAATATGAACAGGACCTTCTCGAGAAATAAAATCCGAAGGAAGAACATGCTTTTTTAAGGCTTCATCAAACGCCCCGGAAAGAGAATGATAATGATCACCTACCTCTTCATTGAAAAAAGTAATAGAACCATCTTTTGTAAGAACTGATTTCATAGTCTAGAAAAAAAGAAAACGAATCACTTGAGCAAGAACATACGTTGCAAAAGAAATACCTAAGAAGAAAACGTAATGACTAAACATATACTCTGCTAATTGATCAAAAGATAAGTGTTTTTTTGAATGCGTATGAAAAGAAATTTTTGAAGATTTTTTCTTTGGATGATTTCTGTGAAGCACATAATAAAGAGCCCCTGAAAAAATACCAAATAAAAATAAGACCAACGTTGCGTAAAGATGAAACTCTGGAAGAAGAGTAGATAATGCAAATAAAGGTGCAAAAATAAGATAATCTAAAATGTTGATATGTAATTTATGCCAAAAAATAAAGAGAAATACAAAACTTAACAGCAATAAAACAAATGCATAGGTAAAAGGAATGTAGATGAAAAGTAAAACGAAGAATAAGGAAAATAATAAAAGTTGAATGAAAGGAATGAACTGCCGGTAATGATGTACTTCATCGTCAGCTTGTTTTGATAAAAATAAACCAAATAGGAGACCTGAAAAAGCAATAATCAACGAAAATAAAAATGTAAATACATCAACGACCATTTTTTAACCTCTAAGAGAGTATATCCCCACAATGAACAGGCTCCCCATCTCGATACACTAAAGCCAAGTCTCCACTCCCATAACTAGAAAGATTATCAAGATTAAGATAACGAATCGCCCCATTTCCATCACGAATAAAGATACAAAAATCTCCACGAACTCCCAGAGCATCTCGTATGATTTGATAATCTTGCTGGGTTAGCGTAGTTAACTTAGCATTCTCAACTCTTGAACGAGTAATGAAACAAATATCTTGATTGGAAGACGTATCACAATTAATTAGATTAGCAACTTGAGCAACACCTGATTCTAAAGATGTTGTCGTAGCGTCAACATCATTACGCGATGATAAAAATGAATAGAACAATGCGACAACAACAATAAATAATACTACTGCCACAATTAAATCAAAAGACCATGTTTGAGCTTTTTTTGAATTCACGCACATACCTCTGCACAAACTTAGAACATAATTATTTATAAATGTTTGTTCTTGCAAAGGAAGCGAAGGTACACGATTTATTTTAAAAGATTACTAAATATTTATAAATAAACGAGCTAAAAATAGAAAAGTTTATAAATAACAAAATGCTTAGATGTTTTAGTTTATATTCACAGGTTGCTTCGGGGGAAGAGTATAAAGTACAAATATTCTTATAATTGCAACCGCTAAAATAGTAAACGGGGGATAAGCGAATGCCATCAATTGTAAAACGATGTCCAGAATGCGGAAGTTTAAATTTACATCATAATAAAGAAAAAGGAGAAGTTATTTGTCGAGACTGTGGACTTGTTATCGAAGACAAAATGGTTGATTTTGACCAAGAATGGAGAGAATTCGATAGCGAAGCAGCAGCAAGAAAACGACGAACAGGGGCTCCTATGACTTACACGCAGTTTGATCAGGGGCTGGGAACAGATGTTGGACGAAAAGCAGACCTCTACAAGTTTGGTGGAAAAGCAAAAAATAAATTCTTTCGATTACGAAAATGGCAACAAAGAATTTCAACAGCAATTGAACGAAATTTAAAACTCGCATTATCAGAACTAAAACGAGTCTCATCATTTTTACGATTACCAAGCAGCGTTGAAGAAGAAGCAAGTCGAATTTATACTCTTGCAGTACAAAAAGGACTTGTGCGAGGAAGAAGTATGGAAAGTGTAGTGAGTGGAGCATTATACGCTGCATGTCGACGACACGACGTGCCACGAACACTTGACGAACTCTCAGAAGCAAGTAATATTGAGAAAAAAGAAATTGGAAGAACATATAGATTCATCACACGAGAACTTGGTATTAAAATTCTTCCAAGTAACCCTGCAGATTATATTGCTCGATTTGCAAGTGCGCTCAAACTCACTGCAGAAACACAAAGTCGAAGTGTAGAAATCATTGAAGAAGCGCAAGCAGTAGAACTTACCAGTGGTCGAGGACCAACAGGAATTGCTGCAGCGGCACTGTATGTGGCAGCACTAATCAATGGAGAAAAACGAACGCAACGAGAAGTGGCAGATGTTGCAGGAGTAACAGAAGTAACAATTCGAAATAGATACAAAGAACTTCTTGATAAACTAGAACTAGAAAAAGAAATCAAAAAAATCAAGAAGAAAAAAGTTTAATCCATAAGAAATTCGTCACAACACCTAAAACAACCACACACATTTGCCAAAGGAAGGGGGTGAGATATAAACCATCCTTTGGCACTTTTTTTTAGTAAACGACAAAACTAATGCATTTCTTGTTTGATTTTTTTCGTTTACTAATTAGTTAACAACAAACAATAAGTATGCTAAACTTTTGTCGTTAACTAAAATGACAAAAATAAGTTAATCTTTTTATCTTAGTTTTCATTTACTAATCAGTTAACGATAAAGAACTACTATGGTAAACGACTTATCGTTGACTATACTAATTAGTTAACAACAAACAATCAATATCCTAAGTATTTGTTGTTAACTATTTCTCATACCAAAATGCCATATAACATTATAGCGACATACATCACAAGGGAGAGTATTGCCATCCAACGATAATAAACATATTTCTTAAATAAAGATAACACTAGAAAAGAAGCAAGTAATGTAAAAAACACTAGTTCTATATGATCCGGAACAAGAACAAATGGTGAAAGAGTCAAAGTCGCGATTAAAACAGGCAGACCTAAACCCACACAAACATCAAACGTATTTGAACCAAAGGTAGTACTCATCAAATCATCAAAGCCATGTTTTCTTGCATGAAAAACAGCCATATATAACTCAGGAAGACTCATAATCAATGCGATAAACGTAAAAGAAAGCACCATAGGAGAAATATTTGTTAACGTTGCAAATGTAAGAATATAATCAACCAACATATACGTTGAAAAAATAAGGACCAATAAAGAAGTCACGCCTAAAAAAACTACACGAGATAACGACCAAGAAGGATCAGAGACAACACGACTTTTTTCCTTAGACCATACAACCATCCAATAAATAATATACGTTGCTAAAAATAAAAATCCGACCCGCCAATTCCAAATAGGACTGAAAAAAATAATAAGTAACAATAATAACTTTGAGAATACAAACCATCGAAGATCACGAGTAACAACTTCTTTAGAAACAGAAATAGAAGAAGAACGAGTAACGAATAATACTACCGCAGGAACAACCAATAAATGAAAAAGAGAAGCACCAGCAATAGAACCAAGACCCAGTTCAAAAGAACCATAAGCAATGAGAGAAAAACCAACAAATAAAATCTCAGGAGTGGATGACGCAACCGCTTCAATAGTCGCACCTTTCACACTTTGAGAAATACCAAGATGATCACCAAAATCAGAAGACGCTTTCTCAAATAACTCTCCGGCAAGAAAAATAATAACGCTTAAGAGAATGATAAGAATAAGAAGGGATAACATCGTTATAGCTGCGCATGAATAACTGCAGGCTCACCTCTTGCATATTTTTTAATTTCATCAGTAAAGGAGTCAACAGAAGAAAGAATACCTTTCTCTTGTAAAATAGGAAGAAGGTTTTTACTTGTAAGATACTGAGCAAACTGCGTGACGTTTTTAGGACGATGAGTAAATCTCATACGCTCAAAGTCAAGAAGAACAGGCTTTGCATCAGGCGTGATAATAATATGTTTGTAAGGATTAGTTAACTCAAATTTATTTAACTGACGAGAATCAAGAAGAATTAATTGAGAAAAAATTTCTTTAAGCACCTGACGAATTTCACTAGAAGAAGCTGATCGTAGAAAATCTCCAATGAGAACACCAGGAATATACTCCATAATAACACTCTGTTCATCGGCAAAGTATAACCGGGGACCAATACCTAAGTCATTAGCTTTTTGTAAATACTCACTTTCAAGAAGAAGAGCTTGTTTTGCATCAGAACCGGGCTTGTGAACTTTACACACTGCAGGCTTAGTGTCATACACTCCTTTAAAGACAACGCCTCGCTTTCCTCTGGCAAGAAATTCAGGATTAGAAAAAGAAGAAGGCAATAAGGATTGTAACAATGCAATGTGTTCTTGATCTTCACAGTCAAATTGTTGTAACGTGCATTTATAGACCAATAATTCTTCGAAGAAAAACGAACGCTTTGCAACACAGCTTACTTGAAAACCTTGCTCATGCATGTGGCGACGTAAAGAAGGTTGATCAGCAAGAGAACTAGTAAGAAGAAATACTACACCACCATCAGTAAGATGATCTTTTACTTGAGAAATAAACTTCTTTGCAACTTCAATACCGGTTGGCCCACCATGAAGTGCAGGATCATGCACGTCTTGTTCATCAGGAAGATAAGGAGTGTTAAATACAACAATATCAAAGCGAGAAGAAATAGAAGAAAATAAATCAGATTCCAAAACAGTAAAAGGTAAATCTTCAGATTCGAGAAAAGAAGAAATATATTTAACACTTTCAGGATTCTTATCAGCAAACGTTACTTTCGCCCCTACCTTTGCCAACTCAAGACCGACATAACCACTCCCCGCACCCATATCAAGAAGAGTTGTTGAAGAAGAAACAAAGGGTTTGACAACATCAACAAGTAAAAAAGAGTCATCACTTGCTTCATAAACCGAATCCATACAAATTTTTAAGGTACAAAGATATATAAATATAGCGAACAATAGTAGACCATATGGCTCGAAAAACAGCTGCAAAATTACTTTTACTTGGACTCTTCCTTCTTTTTAGTAGTTCAGTATTAGTTATTCTCGATCAAAGTATTATGGACTATACAAGTACCAACAGTACCGGTCTTCTAAGTATCGCACTAGGAACATTCTTATTTATCCATACAATCATTTTTATTAAGAAAATAAAGTTTTTTCGAGCAGTACTTGAACTCGTTCTTTTTTTCAGCGGAAGTATTTACTTACTAGAACCACTTCAAAACCTGTTTGGAGAAGTACCAATCTTTTTGTATTTGAGTGGACTGTATCTCCTACTCTTTCTTATTGTTGCATTTAGAACTCGAGGGAAAAGAAAAGAAGATGATCTCTCAGACAATCCTTTATTTCAAGAGATGAAGAAAAAATTACGATAAGAACTCTTGATCAATACGTTTCATATACTCTTTTGTTCTAGAAAGAATAGAGTGAAGAAAATACGCTTCAAGCTTTTCACGAAAAATTTCTGTGAACAAAGCATTCTCAGTAATACGATAAGAAGTTTTTACTTTTTCAATAAGAAACAATTCTCGACAACGAAGTAATTGACGACGAATATTTGAAGGAGCAATACCTAGTAAAACAACACCATGCGCTTTTCTGTTTTCAATAACAAGATCTTCAACTTCTTTACTTGATAATAATTCTTCTTTGTGTTGTAACATAACATGTAACACATCAACAACAACATCTCGAGAATCACCCGGTTGTAGTAAGCCTAAGGTTAAACATACTTTACGAACCAACTCCCTGCCAGTATATCCATCAGGTTTTTCATATTTTCGAAGAGTAAGTTCAGCTAAAGGAATGTCTTTAGAAATCTTTGATTTTGCCATTAACAAGTATAAGCGCTGACATCTTTAAATAGTTTTTGCTTAGTAGTTTTATTTTCTCAGTTAAAGATTAACAGGTTAACAAAATATTTACTGATTTAAAAAATTTTTAGCAGCGATAAACTGAACCGAATCTTCCATACCTTCAATTTCTTCATTAATAAGCAGATGATTTTTTATTCGTTTATGAACTTTAGTAAACTCTTTAAACGCGTTTAACTCCCTTTGAGGAATATGCTTAGTCGCAGTTACTTGAATCGCAGTTTCATCAACCACAAAAACTATCTCCACAAGATCTTGCCAATAAAATAACTCTTTACTTGTTTCTCTTAGTTTTATCGCCGTCGCGTTTTCTAACAAAATACCTTTGTTTTCTTTTGTAGAAGTGATAGTATGTATCCCATTATCAATACAATAATATTTAGGAGCGTGAGCACCAACATACTTTGTTTTCGCAGAGTAGGAAAAATAAGGAACTTCAAAAATCAAGAATGTATCTTTAATATAATCAATATACTTTTGTGCAGTATCTTTGTGAATATCTAATTGTTTTCCAAGTTTATTGGCACTTATCTTAACCCCAGGATTATTTAGAAAAAACTTCAATAAAGCCTTCAGTTGAGTAGGATTACTTAACTCGTGCTTTTCTAAGATATCTTTTGTTACAATATCATCAACATATTGTTCAAGACGTCTTCTTTTAGTCGTTTCATCATCTGCTAACACTACTTCTGGAAAACCGCCAAAACGCAAATAGGATTCTAAGGGTTCATTTGAAAAAGTTTGAAACTCCACAAAATCAAGAGGATAAATTTCAAAAGTAATATTTCTTCCAGTCAATACAGTACTTAAATGAGGAGAAAGTAAAGAAATATTTGAACCACCAATAATAAACTTTATATCCTCCTCCCGATCATAGTATGTTCTCAACCACTTCTCAAATCCTTTTATTCGCTGAATTTCATCAAGAAAAAAATATACGGGTCGAGTAGGATCTCGCAATTCCATAATTTTTTCCAGCAAACCAACTTCTAAATACGCATCAAGTCTAAAATCATCAAAATTTATATAAAATACATTGTTTTCAGGCAACTCCTTGATCAATTGATGCATAATATGAGTTTTTCCACATCTTCGAATACCCTTAAGTATAAGAATTTCTTTTTTATTAAGCCAAGGAACAATTTGTTTCAAGTATTTAGTACGAGGAATAGAATCAACTATTTTTGTCGAAGAAACTATTTTTTGTAACTCATCTAAAGAGATCATAGTATGAGAAACACTCTTTTATTTATAAAGGTTGCCAATCCATTAGCA
>SKGA01000049.1 GCA_007117735.1 Candidatus Woesearchaeota archaeon
AAACAGAAAACTATTTCAATCACAAAAAAGAAACAACACACACATATTTGCCACGATCGCATAATCAGGTATTGCGCTAGTCTCGAAAACTAGTTCCTCAGGAGTTCCCGGTTCAAATCCGGGTCGTGGCGCTTTTCTTAATCTGTTCTTATTTATTCGAATTAAGGATTTGTCCCGAACGATAGCAAGGATACAAATCCGGGTCGTGGCGCTTTTCTTAATCTGTTCTTATTTATTCGAATTAAGGATTTGTCCCGAACGATAGCAAGGATACAAATCCGGGTCGTGGCGCCTTTATTCTAAAAACTTCTAAGCCCATATTTGAACCTCTAGTGCATACACAAGAAGTAATAAAAATCAATGTTTAAGAATAATCAATTCGATATCTTTGTCAACTCTTAACTTGACAGTTCCACCTATGGGAAACGTAAACAAAGGATTTGTATGACCAAAATCAGCATTTGCAATAATAGGAATATTCTTTAACTCGTCCTTAGATTTGATAATAAATTTCAATTTTTCAAAACTCATCTCTGAATCTTTCTGAAATCTTCCAATAACAATTCCTTTGACTGTTTCAAAATTTGGTTGATGAATTAAAGATTGTAAATCTCTATCAAAGGTAGAAGCATCAACAATACTATCATCTTCAAGAAATAGAATAGAATTAGAAATATCTGGCATGAACTCAGTACCTTGAAGTAAATTAAACGTACATAAATTACCACCAAAAATAGTTCCTTCTGCCTCCCCTTTATTCAAAATCCAAAAACCAGAATTAGGTAAGATATATCTATTCTCTTGATTAAGATACCACTCATCATCAGACCACGTTTTAGAAGGCACTATTTCAAATTCTTCTTCATCAACTAAACACTTGTTAAAATACTCAAGATTATACTCGAATTCTTTTTTCATCCCCCAAGTAGAAAAATGAAGACCTGAATATGTAATCAAACCAGTTTTTGCAGTAATCGCATTTGCTAAAGCAGTTATATCAGAATAACCACAAAGAATCTTAGGATTATTTTTTATCAAATCATAATCCAAATATTTCAATAATTGGTTTGAGTTAAAACCTCCAAGAACAGTAAAAATAGCTTTCACATTTTTATCAGAAAAAGCCTCATGCACATCTTGAACTCTCGAACGTACAGAAGAAGAATCAAGCAAGTCAATCTCTTGACAATGTTTAGAAAAAGTTACTCTAAAACCTTGATTTTCAAGAGCGGTTTTAGCTGCCTGAAGCCCGTCGTTAGAAATTATGGACAAACTAGTTGCAGGTGCAATAACTCTAATTTCATCACCTTGCTTTAATTTTGGAGGAATAAGCATAGTATAAAAATTCAATCAGACATATATAAAGTTACCTACCAAGAGCAGAACGAATAATAGAAAACGTTTCAGGATACAAATCAGGATGCAACATGTTAATATGTAAATCAGTACCAAGAACATCAGTACATTCTCCAAAAATTTCATGATTTATTGCTTCAGGTAAAGGAACACTTCTTGCAAGAACAACACCATCACCATCTTCTCCAGCCATATCACAACCAACTGCACGAATAGTATGAAGATTTACTTGATGAAACTCACGCTCATTTAACCGTCGTAAAAAAACACTGTCCGCATACAAATCCTCACACTCTCGAGGAGAACCAGCTATTCGACAAAAACGACGAACACGACCTTCAATACCATAATTAGGCGTACCTACAAGAACAGCGGTATGGACACTATCCTCGCCAAATAGCGCTAAATACTGACGAGTAACCAAGCCACCCATACTGTGAGCAACAATATCTACTTGATCACGACCAGTCCGACGTTTTACTTCCTCAATTAACTCGTGAAGACGAATCGCATACGTTTCTAAATTATCAGTTTTTTGCGTAACAAAAACATAATCACCAACTTCAATAAAACTAATTAAATAATAACTCAGGCGAATACCAATCGGAGCAGGAACACGACCCCACTCCCCATCAGGAAGAGAAGACGTTCTTCCACGACCTAACTGGCCAGCATTAATGACTCCATCAAGACGTTGTTGGATAACACCGAAAGCAGAATGAGATTCTTCAGGAGCATTATTTTGACTTAACGCACGACCATGAATAAATAAAATAGGTCGATGTTCTTGACACGTTTCTTCAGTACAGCATGCAGAACAATCGCCAAACGCGCAACAAACAGGAGCAGGAGTATCAAAAGAAGAAGGAGTAAAAACAAACGAATCAGTAACTATAAAAGAAGACAAGTTCACCGGTTCTACACGTTGAAAGACACAAGGAGAAGAGAAATTAAAAGAAACAAGCTCACCTAATTCTTGACGAGAAAAAGAAGAAAAATTAATCGAACCAGAAGCAGTAGGAACTGCATTGAAAGAAGAAATATTTACCGTATGAGAACTATTCACTCGCTGTAGATCTAACTGATTAAGATACAGTGTAGAAAATTGTTCATACGTCGTATGAGAAATATCAGGAGAAAATAATTGACGAGCAGCACCAACATCACGAGAAGCGAGAAACTCTTGCTCACTTGCAACAACATCACACGTAAATGAAGAAAACGAACGATTCAAAACAAGTGCATCATAAAAAAATCGAACCTCTTGATCTAGACGTTGTAACTCTTGGTCTTTTGCTTGAAAAACGCTCTCTCGCTCTGCAATAAATGCATCGAAACGAGGACGAAGATCAAGAACTGCTCGAGCATCAGCAAGAGAAGAGATAGACTTGAAATCATCAATAGTATCATTTATTTGAACTTCCCAAAACGAAAAATTCTGCAGAGAAGAAAATTCTTGAAACAATTCTCGATAACGAGGAAGCTGAGAAGAGATATTCATTAAAACTTCTCGAAAATCTTCTAACTCAGAAGTAAGATTCTGAACAGAAAGAAGAGCTGAAGAAATAGAAGACATGGAAGTAGTATATTGAGGATCATCAAGAACAATAAAGACAGAAGAAAAATCCCAATCATTCCAAGCAACAAGAAGATCGCGTTCAGCAGCCACTAAGGAAGAAAACTCATTTGAAAAAGCAAGAGTTTCATGAGGAAACAAATCAATATAAGAAGATAAGAGCGCGTAGTTTTCTTTCGTAGAAGCAATATCAGAAAGAAATTGAGGAACTTGAGATTCGAGTGATTGTTTCTCAAGAGCCATCTGTGAAGACATATTTCTATTTAAGGTGATTAATGAAGAAGCAAAATAAGGTTTTTCTGAAACTCGACATAAAGACGTACGCTGTGCACGACAAACAATTTCATGAGAAAACATATCCTGACCCTCTCCTTGACGAACAGGAGCAAGACTATAATTGATTGCTTCGAAAGGTTGATCAGTAGACCACGAATAAATAACTTGACCAGAACCAACATCTAAGACTTCATGCTCACAAATAAATGAACAAGAACGCTTTGCACGAACAGCAAGAGAAGAAGAAACCGAAACAGACTCATTACCAACAACAGAAAAAGAATGTTCAGTAGGAGAAAAAGAAATACGAAGTTCTTCACCAAGAAGAAATTGAATTTGTAAACCTAACGTATAATACAATACGAAGAGAAGAAGAATAAGAAGAGCAATACTTACAAACCACCACTTCTTTTTTATACAAAAATTTTTTGTTTGATCAAACCAACGCATACAACATAATCAAACAGTAAAAATATATAAATACTCGCTTCTTCATAGACGCTGTGAACAAAAAAGAATTCCAAGAAAGAATCTTAACATATTATGAAAATGAAAAAAGAGACCTTCCTTGGAGAAAAACAACAGACCCCTACCTTGTTCTAGTTTCAGAAATTATGCTCCAACAAACACAAGTAACACGAGTCATTGAAAAATTTAACGAATGGAAAAAAACATTTCCCACCATTCAAGATCTTGCAAACGCATCACTGCAAGACGTGCTACGTCTCTGGAGCGGACTAGGATACAATTCAAGAGGAAAACGATTATGGGAATGTGCAAAGATTATCACACAAGATTACGGAGGGCACGTGCCTGAAAGCGTTGAGGAGTTAGAAAAATTACCAGGAATAGGACCTTACACTGCAAGAAGCATTCTCATTTTTGCACATAACAAAAACATTGCAACAGTAGATACTAATATTCGAAGAATACTTATTCATGAATTCTCCCTCTCTTTAGATACGACAGACAAACAGTTGTTTAAACTAGCACAAGACCTTGTTCCTGAAGGAAAAAGTAGAGACTGGCATAACGCACTTATGGATTATGGATCTACCATACTCACTGCAAAAAAAACAGGAATAGAACCAAAAACAAAACAAAGTCCTTTCAGTCAAAGTAAACGATACTACCGAGGACAAATACTGAAACATCTTATCACACACGATGAACTGACACTTCGTCAAGCAAAACTACTCTGGGACGATTGTCCTTATGATTTAAAAGAAATTCTCAAACAACTAGAACAAGAAGAATTAGTAAAAAAAGAAAAAGCAACATACTACATCGCTTCTTAATACTACAACGTCAAGGGAAAAAATAGTTGTTAACACAGGAATTAATTCCATAAAACATAAAAAGAAGAAGACCATCTCTAACTCTATGAAGCTACCTGAACAACTACAAGAATATATTGATGAACTCCACGAGTTCAATCAGCCTGAAGAAAAATATGAATTGCTCATTGAATACGGAAGCCAACTTCCAGAACTTGACGAACAATATCAGCAGGAAAAAAATCTTGTACCAGGATGTTTATCAATCGTATATATTCATAGTGAAGAGCGAGACGGAAAAGTATATTTTCAAGGAAAAGCAGATGCAATACTTGTGAAAGGACTCGTCTACATCTTAACAACAGGATTATCAGGCATGAACAAAGAAGAATTCCTCACACTCGAACCGACATTTCTTACTGAGTTAGGATTGCAAGAATCATTAACTCCAAGTCGAGCAAACGCAAGCGTAAATATTTTCAAGCTTATGAAACAACAAATAGAACAATGAGGCACTATTCTTCAGGTATATTTATAGGAAGCAAAAATTATCCTTTTCTCTCAATCGGAGCATTAACAAGTGAAGAACAAAGCATACAAGACACTCCTCAAGATCTTCGACCATTAACCATAGAAGAAATCATACAACGAAGACAAGCACTTACTCACGCAAAAGTACAACAACACGTACGAGCAAAACATCAACTTCTTGAACAATTACAAGACGTGGCAAAAAGTAAACACGCATTAGAAAGCGAACTTACCTTTCTTAACACACCATCAACCCTAGAATCATTTTCAAAAAGTCTACCTCATGGAAAAAGTCTGTTTCTAGAACGATTTGAACTCTTACAAACACCAAAAGTAAAACGAAAAATTGAACAACTCACTGCAGATACAGATGTAGGAGCAAGAACTGCACTACAAGAACTGCAACGATACACTGATGAACATCAACTCACTCAATTATTAAGCACAGGATTACTTGGACGAAAAAGAAAAATAGTGCCAACAAAATGGTCAATCACCGCGGTTGATGATACGCTCTCAACACAACAACAAGAAAAAATACTTGAAACAGATACCCATGAAGAAACATACTATAGCGCAACCTTTCTTGGAAACGAATTCCACATCATTATCAAACCAGGAGTATGGAGTTTTGAACTTATAGAAATAACGCTACCAAGGACAATCTACAACCCCGGAGAAAAAACTATCATAAGTAAAGATCATGAGTATCACCATAAAAGAAAAAAATATGTTTCAGAAACAGCAGGAGCATACTATGCAGCAAAACTTGCCATTCTTGAACACGTAAAAAAACAAGGACGAGTAATAGTACTACGAAAAATAACACCAGCCTACACTACACCGCTAGGAGTATGGGTTATTCGAGAAGGAGTAAGAAAAGCACTTCAACATCCAACAGAACAACTTTCAAAAGAAATCACCCCATACTTACGAGAAAGTAAACTATTTCAAGAACAACAAGCACAACTTAAAACATATTTCTAAAGAAAAAGAAAAATTGTTAGGAAATAAATTTATTCCCAAACAACAATAACAACTTCTACAGGTTCGCCATCAAACCATACCCGTTGAGTTCTTGTAATAAGATTTTCAATAGGATTGTCAATACGAGAAAATTGTGAAGAACACTGACCGCCAACAACAGGAGTGACATCCGTTTGAATAGCCCCCTCACAAGCATACAAATAAGAAGAAGTAGCTGCTCCCGCATCGCAATCAACAGTCTGACCGAGCGTAATTCTTGTTCCAGGCATCTGACCATCGACAGCATCTAATACATCCTCAAGAGGGAAATCAGCTGAAGAAGCAAAGCTACAATCATTTACCCCTTCACAAGACACATCACAAGTTCTTCCCGGACCACGAGTACAATCAGCCTGACAAGGAGAAGGATCAAGAATAACAGTATCATTATCCCCTGGCAGAGGAGGATCGACAGGATCATCAGGATCATCAGGAGAAGAAGCAGGAGGAGTATATAAGGAATAAATAGGAGCGCACTCAAAAGAACGATCAGTAGTAATAGGAATTAAATCAGAAAGATAAACTTCACCATTAGAATCTCGATACTCAACTTCAACATTAATAACTTCATAACTCATCACATTCGCCTGAAAGTAACCAGAAGAATCAGCAGTAGACAATAATCGACGACCGCCAAAAGAAGGATAATACGCATACACTTCCGCACCCGAAGCAGGTAAAAGCACACCAGAATCATTTACTCGAACAGTACCATTTACGCAACCAGTACAATCAGGATCAGCACAATTCTCACAAGAAACACCCATACTATTTATAGATGAGAAAAAATCCTCAGGACAAATACCATCTTCGACACCACAAACATAACAATTTTCACAAATATCAACAGCTCCGCGACCATCAGCAGAAGAAATTTGCTGACCACAAGCAAGACCATCAAAATCATCAAGCTCGCTGCAAGGAACAGGAATAACTTGTCCCGCATCAATAAATGCTTGACCAGAAATAGCTGCCACTAAAGAAATACCTAAGACCAAAAGAAAACTGAAAATAAACACTTGCTTAAACATACCCATACTGCAGAAAAGAATATTTATAAACTTTTCTTTTAAATGGCTCTGTCCAGAAAGGTATAAAAAGGTATACTGGTTAAAAATTTCTATGATTCAAACAGAAATAATTAACCAGTATGAAATTAAGTTACATGAACAAATTCTTAAAGTTTTCCATGCTTC
>SKGA01000039.1 GCA_007117735.1 Candidatus Woesearchaeota archaeon
CATACCGTAAAACAAGTCGCCGCTGGCTTTGTCATCGGTCTTGTTGTTTCAGTTCTTCTTTTTGTTTTTGTTTAATCAAGTGCAGTCCGTGTTGTTTATTTCCAGAAGAAATGTTTATATAAGCTCCTTCTATTTTCTTTACTATGATGATTCTTAACACGTTTTTAAAAATTCAAGGCGTTGCTTCTTCTGGTGGAGAAGCGAAACAAATTATTCGCTCTGGAAAAGTATTGTATAATGGTGTTGTTGAGATGAGAAATAAAAAACAGTTGTTTCCTGGTGATAAAATTGAGTATGAGGGTTCCGTTTGGATCGTTCAGGAAGAATATCAATAAGTAACCTTTTTAAATAAATCTACTCTTCTTTTCTTTATGTGCCTCCGTGGCTTAGTGGCTATAGCACCTGACTTGTATAGGAAAACACGTTGTTTTCAAAGCTCGTTTTGAGCGTTTCAAGCAATCAGGAGGTCGCGGGTTCAACTCCCGCCGGAGGCTCCATTTCTTTCAATTTTAGATATATTTATATACTTGTTTTTCCAGGAAATGCTCTTTAATAAGGTGTTATCTTATGGCAAAAAAAGCGACAGCAAAACCAGTGAGTAAGAAGGAAACTTCTAGTAAGAAATCAACAACAACTGCAAAAAAGAAAAAATAATTTTTTGCTGAGGTGAATTAAAAGTTCACCTCTTTATTCAGCAAGTTCAAATTCTACACGGTATGCTTCTTCGTCATGATGCACGTATTCAATGTTTTCAATACTTAGCGTGATTTTTAATGAATTTTCAACAAGCTCAAACAATTCTTTTGTACTTTCATCGGTAAAGATCTTTGCAGTACTAATAATGTGCTTTTGACTTTTCCCTGCTTTATTTTTCTCTTGCCGTCCAAGACTAATAACATCTACTGCTATCTCTCCTGCGTGCATTTCTTTTTCACTAGCAACTTTTTCTAGGTGAGGATACGTGCTTGTATGTATGCTTTCTTCATGTCGCCAGCTCCATATTTCTTCGGTAATGTAGGGAAGAACTGGTGAGAAGAGTTGAAGTAGTTTTTCAAGCGTTGTTACAATCGTGTATTGTCCTGCCTTTCGAGATTCATCTCCGTGAACTTCTGGCTTGTATAATCTATCTTTTACAATTTCTAGATAATAATCGCAGAATCTCCAGAATACTTTTTCTGTTTGACTTCTTGCTTGTAAAATATCGTATGATTCGTATGCTTCTCGTACTTTTTCTACTGCTTGATTTACTTGTTCAAGCATCCATGTATCAATCACTTCGAGCGTTCCTTGTTCTCCGGTATAATCTTCTAGGTGCATATGTACAAATTTTGAAGCGTTAAATATTTTGGTTACTAATTTTTTCCCTGTTTCAAGATATTTTTCTTTAAACGGAACATCTTCTCCTAATTTTACACAGCTTGCCATGTATCGAACAGTGTCTGCTCCGTACTTTTCAATAAGACCTACAGGATCAATAGTATTTCCTTTACTTTTGGACATCTTTTTCCCTTGCGGATCAAGTACAAATCCTGAAATCATAATATTTTTCCAGGGGATAGTTTGATGATGATACTTACTTTTTACAAGTGTATAGAATGCCCAGGTTCGAATAATATCGTGTGCCTGCATTCGTAAATCCATTGGTAGTTGTTCTTCATCCCAATTCAGAGCGATTTGCGGTGTTACTGCACTTGTCGCCCACGTATCCATCACATCTGTTTCTCCAATAAGATTTTCAGGGTTTGCATACCACGAAGGAGTTTGTGTTTCTGGATCAATAGGTAAGTCTTCTTCTTTTGCTACAACAATATTTCCTGTGTCCTTTTCATACCACACTGGTAAGGGTACACCAAAGTGTCGTTGTCGAGATATAGACCAGTCCCAGTTAAGATTTTCAATCCAGTGTTCGAGTCGAACTTTCATATGTTCCGGTTTCCAATTAATCTCTTGTACTGCTCTAAGAAGTCCTTCTTTATGATCAAGCACATTTACAAACCATTGTCTGGTTTTCATAAACTCTATTTCTGTTCCACATCTATCGTGGGTATTTGTATTATTTTCAATTTCTTTTTGTGACACGAGCCGTTGTGCTTCTTTCAGGTTTGTTAAGATTTTTTCTCGTGCTTGTTTGATACTTAGTCCTTGATACGGTCCTGCTAATTCATTTAACTTTCCGTATTTTTCAATAATAACTCGCAGGTCAAGATTGTGTTTATGCCATTTTTCAACATCTTCTTTGTCTCCAAATGTACATACCATCATTAATCCTGTTCCTTTATCCTTAAGTACTGCTTCATCAAAAAGAATAGGTACTTCATAATCAAATAAGGGAACTTTTGCTTTTGTTCCTTTCAAATGAGTGTATCGTTCATCTTCTGGATGTGCGAATAGTGCTACACATGCTCCTAATAATTCTGGTCTGGTTGTTGCAATGATTAAATCATTTCCTTTTTCATCATGAAAACTAATTTCATTAAATAAGGTTTTTTTCTCAATATTTTCAAAGTCTGCTTGCGCAATTGCTGTTTGACATTTTACACACCACGTGCTTGGTGTTTCTTTTCGATACACAAGTCCTTTCGCAAACAGGTCAAGAAATGACTGTTGTGAAATTTTTGTACTGTGTTTATCAATAGTGGAGTAGGAGTTTTCAAAATCGCAACTAATTCCTAAATCAATCCATGGTTGGATAAATTCTGGTTTAATTGTTTGTATGGTTTCATGACAAATATCTACGAATTCTTTTCGTGTTAATTTTCTTGCAAGAATTTTTTTCTTTTTTTCTACTAAATGTTCTGTTGGTAGTCCGTTATCATCTGTTCCAAAAGGATAAAAAACGCTATTTCCTTCTAATCGTTTATGTCTGGCAATAATATCTCCTTGCGTATAGGAGAATGCGTGTCCTAAATGCATACTTCCTGATACGGTTGGTGGTGGAGTGTCAATAAGAAAGGTTTTTGAAGCTGTTGAGTCAAAAGAGTACGTTTTTTTTGTATTCCATGCTTTTTTCCATTTATCTTGTATGTCTTGAGCGTTATATTTTTGAGGAATTGCCATACAAAAGAGTTTTTTTGCTATATTTATAAAACTTTATCTTGGAGTATTCGTTTTGCAACTTCAACTAACGTCTCGTCCCAGACGTTATAATTTGGTTCATCAACAAGTCGTTGGAAGCTGGTAGCATCTTCTCGTGTCAGACTAAATGTTTCGCCTTCAATATAGCGAAAGAATGCTTGGAACATGCCTTGCGGTAGAAAGAGTCGGGCATTCATTTTTCGTAAGGTGTTTTTCAGAGTTTGTCCTTCTTCAAAAGAATACGTATGTGTTGGTTCTATATGGTATTCGTTTCGTTCTTGTGGAGGTGTTGTTTTTTCGAGGATGGGCCATCGTCCTGGATGTTCTTCTTGTAGATCTTGGATGGTGGTTTTGTGTCGTTGATAGAACTGTTGATCAATTTGTCGTGTTCTGGTAAAAAAATCGAGTCGTTGTATAAGCCATTCTTTTTTTCCTTGCGCGTGATTCATCAACTCTTCAAACTTTATTCTTGCTTGACCTCCTTGCACGAATCCTTTTCTCCAGAGAAGAAACTCTCCTTCACTTGCGAGTTCTTGTAATTCTGTTTCTTGTAGAATTCTTGCAAATTTTTCTTCTTCTACATCTTCAAGAACAAGTGTATATCGTCGTACAGGTTGGTCCTGTCGTAGGAGTCGTCCATCTCGTTGTATCATTTGCCTTGCCTTTCTGGTAAAGCTTGCAACAATACTTACGGTTGCGTCTGGAACGTCATATCCTTCATCAATCATTCGTGGAGAGATAAGTACTCCTCGTTCTGCTTTTCGAAAGGCTTCTAAGGTTTCTAGATTTTGTTTTTTTGTCTTGTTACTATGCACAACAAAACTTTGTTCTAATTTCTTTGAAAGTTTCTCACAAAACTCTATTGATTCACTAAAGACAATGATTTTCTTTTCTTGTTCTGCTTGTAGTAGTTGAAGAATGATGGGTATTTTCTCTTGTGCTAAATGTCGTAGCTTTTTCATCTCGCTCCATTTTTTTAAAATGGCTAGGGCGTATTTACTTTTTCTTTTCGCTTGGTAGGTTACTTGTCCAGGATCAAGATTTCCTGCGATAAGCAGTTGCCTATAGTCTCGTTCCAATTGTTGGTAGCTGGACATTTCTTGTTGAGTGAACGGTACAAGAATAGTGCAAAGACTAAATCGTTCTCTTAATTCTTCAAGATTATGTAAACTATACACGATGCTTCCTGCTCCGTATCGAATGGCAAGGTCTCCTTGATCGTTTCGTTCAGGTGTCGCACTTAATCCGATAGTGTGTTCTGTACTAATATCAAATACTGCTTGGTATTCTTGTGCTCCGTAGTGATGTATTTCATCAAGAATTTTTAGTGAGAATGTTTTTGTAAATGGTTGTGTTGCTGCAGTGTTAATAACGCTGATAACAATATCTCCTGTTTCATCTTTTTCTTCACCATAAAACAAACTTACACTTTTTTCTTCAAGGTGTTCTTGTATTCGTTCTTTCCATTGATGTGCGAGTTGTATAGTTGGCACGACTACAAGAGCTGGTTTATCTAAGGTTTCTATACATGCGAGACCGAGAATTGTTTTTCCTTTTCCTGAAGGGACTTTCACCACTCCTTGAAACTCGTGTTCTTTGAGTGTGGTAAGTGCTTCTTCTTGCCAAGGATAGAGTGTTATGTTTTTCATGAGACATATTCTTCAACAAACATATCGATGGTCAGGAGCACGTAAGAAAGAAGGAGTGGTCCAATTACAATTCCTAAGAATCCAAAGTACATAATTCCTCCAAGGACTCCGAGTAATGAAACTAAAGGATGCATGCTTCCTGTTTTTTCTTGGATGTATGGTCGTAGCGTGTAATCGATGGTACTGAGGAAAAAACCGATAAGAGTAATGATAATTCCTCCCCAAATATTATTTGCTGCAAATTGCATAATTGCTACTGGTCCCCAAACAATAATGATTCCTACGACTGGTAAGAATCCTGCTATTGCTCCAAGGATACCAAGAAGTACTGGACTTTTTACTCCGAGAAAAAAGAAGGTAAATCCTAATACGATACCTTGTATAAGTGAGATAAGTCCTGATCCAAGAACAGTGGTGTTTGTTACTTGTTTGAATTTTGAGATAATTTTATTCGTATTTTCTTGGTTAAATGGTAAGTATTTTTTGAGCATTTCTTTCGCTTCTTTTTCGTGCGAGAGTAAGTAGTAGAGCAGAAAGAACATCACAATAATGTTAAGCATGAAACTTGTTATTTGTTGTATCGTTCCAAGAATAATGTTTTGTATGTTTGTTGTTGCTCGAATAATTGTTTGAGAGACTGCATCTTGTAGTGGTAGTTCTGGAAATGTTTCTTGTATTTGTTCAAGTTGTTCAACAAAGAATGTTCGATGTTGTGCGGCATTCCCTACTTCTGATATGACGAGTCCTGATATAAACAATAATGGTATGGCAATAAGTATAATGCTACTTACTGAAATAATCCCTGCAGATACTCCTCGAGAAATATTCTTTTTCATTAGTCGTTTATGAACGGGTCGAAATAAGGTTGCCAGGATAAGTGCTCCAAAGACTGCTGATAAAAATGGTGTCAAAGAAAGTAATAATAGAATAAGCAATCCTACAACGATAACAAGCGCTGCGTTTCTTCGAAATGCTTGTTTTTCATGAACCATATTTTTTCTTCAGATAAAGATATATATAAAACTAGTTGTTTTTTTGAGTTAAACTTATATATTGTTTCGACCTTATTGGTTTCATGAGTTCCTCGTTACCTGGTTTAAAATCTTATTTGGCAGGTTTTTATCGTTCTAAAACCCATCCTCTTAAAGTTCAAGAAGAATTACTCTTTGATATTCTTGAAAAAAATAAAGAGACAATGTATGGTTTTGAACATGATTTTTCTTCAGTTTCTTCTCTTTCTAAATTTCAGTCTTTACCTATTATTACTTATGAAGATATTCGTTCTCATGTTGATATGATTGCGAAAGGTGCGAAGAATGTTTTAACGAAAGATGATGTAGTTTCTTTTGCGGTAACGAGCGGTTCGACTAGCGCTGCGAAACTTATTCCAGTCACAAAATTAAGAAAATCTACTTTTTTTCGTGAGCTTGCCTTGTATGGTTTTTTACATCCATCTTTAATGAAGGATAAAATGTTTTATATTGCTGGTCCGAGAAAAGAAAAAGAAACGCTTGCACATATTCCTGTTGGTAGTATTTCTGGTTATTTGGTTTCTCTCCAGCCTTGGGTGATTCGAAAACGTTTGGTTGTTCCTGTTGAGGTGTATGATATTCTTGATTCAAATAAAAAATTTACCGAGCTCGCTTTTCATGCGCTAAAAGATTCCTCTATTACTCATTTTTCTTTTTCTTCTGCTGTTGAGTTATTATTTTTCTTTGATTTTATTGAGAAGAATTTTTCTTCTTTACTTACAAGACTAAAAAAGGAGGGTTTTTCCTCTCGTGCTAAACAGTTAGAAAAGTCTGATAAAACTCCTGCTTCTATTTGGCCAAAAGTTCGAGCGTTCAGTTGTGTTCTTTCTGCATCTAATCGGTTATATTTACCTAAGCTCTTTGAGCGTTTTGGTAAGGATTCTTTAGAAGTGTATGATCCTGGTGTTCTTGCAAGCGAAGGAAGATATACCTTAACTATTCGTTATGAAGATGGTGTTCCTTTAGGTATTCCTATGGTTCATAATTATGTGTATGAATATGCTAAACAAAAAAAGGATGGTTCTTTTGCAAAACCTGTTTTTGTTAATAAAGTAAAGAAGAATCAAAAATACAAATTAATTATTACTTCTCAAGAGGGGTTGTATCGTTATGATACGGATGATATTTTCGAGGTTGTTGATTTTGAAGATAAATTACCTGTTCTTCGTTTTGTGAGTCGAGCGACTTGTTTGAATATGGCTGGTGAGCTTGCTGCTGAAGAAAATATTGTGAAGGCAATTACGGTGGCAAAAGATGCTGTTGGTCTTGATGCTCCGGTGTTATTATTGCCTTGGTTTAAAGAAAGCGAGGGTAAGCCTTGTTATGATTTACATGTCGGTGCTTCTCCTGATGAGGATCTTGCTTTGAAATTTGCTGCTCGTTTTGATGAGGAATTATCTTCGTTAGTATATCCGTATAAGCGGATGAGAACTTTTTTTGCTCGTATTTCTTTTCCTCGGGTAACGTTTGTTAAGGCTGAGGGTTTACAGGCGTTGCAACAAGAACGGTTATCTTCTTCTGGCCAACCAAAACCGTTAGTGGTAAGTCCCAATGAATCGTTACGAGAAAAACTTGATATTCTTAAAGTTGTAGAAAAAAAGTAGGGTTACGTGCCTAGGGTTTTTGAGAAATGGTGTTTCTCGAAAAAGGGTGTGTGAGGTGTTTTGGAAGCAGAATTTGGTCTTCCCCCTGGCAACGTACCCCTTGGTTACTTACGTAAACCATACTTAGTAAGGATGTACTACTATATAAACCTTTCTATATGTGTTCACATAAGAGTAGTTAAGAATGATTTTTAGAATTAAAGCTTATTTTGACCTTTTTTTAATCTAAAAAGGTTTCATCTTTCCTTTAGTCATTTTTTGCATCATTTTTTGCATGTCTTTTTCGCTATTAACTCCTCCTTTCATCATTTTCATCATTTTCTTGCCTTGTTTGTACTGTTTTAATAAAAGGCGTAAATCTGAAACGCTTTGGCCTGAACCTGCGCTTATTCTTTCTAATCTACCTCCTCGAATGAGGTCTGGCTGTTCCAATTCCTCTCGAGTCATAGAATTCATTAAATGTTTCCAATTATCCATCTTTTGTTCTTGACCGCTGAGCACTTCTTTAGGGATAGATGCTCCGCCTAATCCAGGAATCATGGAAACAATTTTGCTTAACGAACCCATCTTTTTCATAGATTTCATTTGATCGTATAAATCAAGTAAATTAAATTCACCTTTCAAGAATTTTTTCCCAAGGTCCTGAGCTTCTTCCTCAGAGATTGCTTCTCGTGCTTTTTCAAGAAGACTCTCTAAATCTCCCATGCCAAGAAGTTGTCCAACAAAACCTTCCGGTCGGAATGTTTCAAGAGCATCTACTTTTTCTCCAACACCAATAAACAAAATAGGAGTTCCAGTAATTGCACAAGCAACAAGAGCGCCTCCTCCTTTTGCAGTACCATCAAGTTTTGTAAGAATTATGCCGCTTATTGAACAGCTTTCATGAAACGCTCGTGCTTGTTGTTCTGCACTTTGACCAATATCTGCATTCAGAACAAGTAACGTACTATCTGCTTGTACTGTTGAAGTAATGCTGTTAAGTTCTTCAAATAATTCATCATTTACTGCATCTCGACCTGCAGTATCAACAATAACTACATCGTATTGTTGGAGTTCTTTCTCAAACGTTGCATAAATTTTTGCAGGATCTTTTAACTCTGGCTTTCCAAACACGTCAACCTTGATTTGTTTTCCTAATTGTTCTAACTGTTTATACGCAGCTGGTCGCCAAGTATCGGTAGAAAGTAACGCGACTTTTTTCCCACGTTTCTTATAATAATTTGCAAGCTTTCCACACGTAGTAGTTTTCCCATTACCAAATAAACCAACAAGCATGATGGTATAAGGTTTTTTCTCATCAACTGGCAAGGTTGTAGTTCCTTTTCCAATAAACTCTACTAATGTGTCATACACGATATTTACCAAGAATTCTTTTTGACCGATAGTAGTAGGAGGTTTTTCTTCTAATGCTTTTTCTTTAATTTTTTTTCCAAGACTAAAAACAAGTTTTACATTAACATCTGCTTGTAAGAGAGATCGTTGGATATCTTTAACAAGTTCATTAACAGTTTTTTCATCAATACGAGAAGAGTTTGTTAATTTTTGTAATGTTTTTCGAAGACTTTCTCCTAAATTATCGAGTACCATTCTTTATACATCTAAATTCTTTACAAAGAGTGCATTTTCTTCAATGAAGTTTCGTCGACTCTCAACTTCATCTCCCATCAGCATACTAAACATTTGATCAGCAGCTACTGCATCTTCAATAGTAATTCTCTTTAAGGTTCGAGTTTCAGGATCCATGGTTGTTTCCCACAACTGATCAGGATTCATTTCCCCAAGACCTTTATATCGTTGGATGGATAAACCTTGTTCTCCTCCAAAAGAATCGATTGCTGCTTGTCGTTCTCGATCATTGAGAGCGTACACTTTTTTATTTCCTTTCTGTACTTTATATAGTGGAGGCATGGAATCATACACGTATCCTTCTTCAATAAGAGGTCGCATAAATCGATAGAAAAACGTAAGTAATAACGTAGTAATGTGACTTCCATCAACGTCTGAGTCCGTCATAATAATAATTTTATGATATCGAAGTTTTTCAATGTTAAAATCGTCTCCAATACCTGTACCTAGTGCAGTAATTAAGGTAATGATTTCGTTATTAGAAAGTGCTTTTCCTAATCGAGCTTTTTCTACATTGATAATCTTTCCTCGAAGTGGAAGAATTGCTTGGTATTCTCGTTTCCGTCCTTGCTTTGCAGAACCACCTGCACTGTCTCCTTCTACAATATAGATTTCTGCCTTGCTAGGATCTCGTTCAGAACAATCTGCTAATTTACCTGGTAAAGTAGAACTTTCAAGAACACTCTTTCTTCGAGTTAAATCTCGTGCTTTTCGTGCAGCTTCTCGAGCTTTTGCAGCTAAAAGACTCTTTTCAATAATTTGTTTTGCTTCTTTAGGATTTTCTTCGAGGTAAATACCTAATCCTTGCGTAACTAGAGAATCAACAATTCCTTTAATTTCACTATTTCCTAATTTTGTTTTTGTCTGACCTTCGAATTGTGGTTCAGGTACGCGAACAGCGATGATGCAAGTAATTCCTTCACGTACATCTTCGCTACTTAATTTAGAAAATTTAGAAACGTTTTTCTCACCATAATTATTTAATACTCGAGTTAATGCAGTTTTAAAACCTGCAACGTGAGTTCCGCCTTCATGCGTGTTAATATTATTTACAAAAGAAAAGATTTTCTCAGCGTATCCTTCGGTATATTGCATTGCAAGTTCTAATTCGATACCGTCTTTTTCTTTTTCAAGATAAATAACTTCATTAATTTTTCCAGTTCCTTTATTTAAGAACTCAACAAAACTCTTAATTCCTCCTTCGAAATAAAACTCAACATTATGTTTTGAAGGGTCTTCACTTCGTTCATCATGAAGAATAATTTTTATTCCTTTATTCAAGAACGCAAGTTCTCGCAATCGTGAAGCGAGTGTTTCAAAAGAGAAAGTAGTTGTTTCCTTAAAAATTTCAGGATCAGGATAAAAGTGAACAATAGTTCCTTGTTTACTGGTAGGACCAATTTCTTTTACAGGGGCAACAGGGTTTCCTCGTTGATATGATTGTGTATAGATGGTTCCTTGTCGATGAACCGTAACATGTAGATCAGTAGAAAGTGCGTTCACGCAACTCACTCCAACACCATGTAATCCTCCTGAGACTTTATAACTGTCTTTATCAAACTTTCCTCCTGCATGTAGTTTAGTCATAACGACTTCTAATGCAGAAACATTGTACTGAGGATGCATATCTACAGGAATACCTCGACCATCATCTTCAACGCTTAAAGATCCATCTTCGTAAATAGTCACTTTAATAACGGAACAATTTCCTGTCATCGCCTCGTCAATGGAGTTATCTACTACTTCATAGACTAAGTGGTGGAGCCCTCGCGGACCTGTTGAACCAATATACATGCCAGGTCGTTTTCTTACTGCATCAAGACCTGAAAGAACGGTAATACTACTTGCTTTATAATCTGTCATCCATGTTCACCAAAAGTATTGTCTATAAATTTGCCTGCCTATATAAACGTTACGTCTCCCTGTCCTTTTCCAGAGCATATATTTATATATCTTCTTTCTTCTTTCTCTCTACAATATGGTAACTCAAGAAGAGCTTGAAAAAATGTCTCCTGAAGAAATTGCCGAGTTACAACGAAAAAATTGCATTTTTTGTAAGATTATCGCTGGAGAAGTTCCTTCTCATAAAGTGTTTAATAATGATCTGGTGCATTCTTTTCTCGACATTCGTCCTGCAAAAAAAGGTCATGTTGTTATCGCTCCAACCCAGCACGCTCCTATTATGCCCTTACTTTCTCCAGAATCGTTTCAAGGCGTATTTCAGTCTATTCTTACTATCGATCCTTCTCTAAAAAAAGAGACGTTATCTTCCTCTTCAAGTGTTTTTATCGCGAACGGTCCTGCTGCAGGTCAACAAGCGAGTCATTTTCTTATCCATCTAATTGCAAGAGAAGAGGGTGATGCCCTCTCAGATAAATTTTCGTTCACTCCTCGACCTGACTTGAAAGAAAAAAACGACCAATTAATCCCTGTTCTTTCAAAAAATTTACCTTTAATGTTAAAAAACCATGCTCAAAAAACGGGTTTAACGAAATTTTTCTCACAACCAAAAACTTCCGATCAACAACCTTCTCCTTCAACTGTTTCTCATAATGAACCTGCTGGGCAGCCTTCTGGTCAATCACAAGAAGAACTCATCGTTCAATTTTTTGATAATTATCCGCAAGCAAAACTTCTTCTCGAACAAGACCTTGATCAATTCAAAGAGTTGCTTCGTGAACGAGAAGAACTTCAAAAGTTATTCCAAGGTGTAAATTTAGAACAACTCGCAAAATCTTTTAGTGAGTCTCCAAAACACCCTCGCTTTCAAGAAATATTCCAAGGGGATGATCCTAATAAGCAACTCTTAACCTTAGCTGAGTATTTTTCTGGTAAGCCTGCTGCTTTGGATTTGTTAGTTTCTGATGTTGATAAGTTTGTTTCTCTTCTTTCTTCTCGTCCTGATGTCGCTTCTCTTTTCAAGCAAGTAAATATTCCTCTTCTTTCACAACACGCTTTTGAGCTATTTCCTAACATTTCAACCATTCCTCAACAAATTTTCAAAGGAGATAATTCTGCAAACCAATTTAATGATTTAAAACAGTATTTTTCTGGTAAGCCTGCTGCTTTGGATTTGTTAGTTTCTGATGTTGATAAGTTTGTTTCTCTTCTTTCTTCTCGTTCTGATGTTGCTCCTTTATTTGAAAATGTTGACATTCCTCTTCTTGCAAAGCATGCTCGACAATTATTTGGTGGTGATGAGTCTTGACAAGCGTAGTGTATGAAGATGCTCTCGTTCAAGTTCGACTGCCTGATCAACCTGTAACTGTGGGTCACGTGGAGGTTCATATTCCTTCAAAACAACTTCTTAATGACTTAGAGGAAGACGAAATTACTCATGCATTTTACGTTGCAAGTTTTTGCGCTACAGGATTATTTGAGTCATTAAATGTTCAAGGGACAAATATTATTCTAACGGAAGAACAAAACCAAGATTTAGTCATTCACGTTCTTGCACGAATGCCTGATGATGGTCTTTCAGTATTATGGAATCCTCTTGAGATGCCTCCTGCAGAGTTAGAGTCTCTTGCAAAATCAGTTGCTGATGATATTGATATTCGAATATGGAAAAAGAATAATCCTACTGATGAAAAACCTCAGGAAACAAAGGTTGAAAATCTTTCTTCAGAGAATGAATTAGTTCGTCATTTACGTCGTCGTCATCCGTAAATCTTTCGATTTTTTTTAACATACTTATAAGTTCTTCTTAGCAAGGTATTCTTTCTAGAGGTGATACTCATGACTGGACCATTAGATGAGTTCTATAAAAAAAGCGAATACAAAAAGAGCGAAGATATTATTTCTTCGTTCAAAGAAGAATCATTATTAAAAAAAGCATCTGCTTCTCTTCAACAAGACGTTTCAACACTTGACTCTTTATTAAAAGATATGGAAAAAGATGATCTTGCAGGAAAACATCCTTTAGTACAGCAAGCAATTTTTCTTTTCAAAAAAACTTATGATTTACTGGCAGGAACATCAACTGCGACACAAACATCGCGTTCAAAAGAGATTAAGAAAAAACAACAAGAACTTGAATCTATTGCGCAGTACAATGAGAATATTTCTTCTATTCTTGAGCAAAATAAAGAAGTTTTTGAAAATGAAAAAAGTCGTTTAGAAGCCGATCTTAAGGATTTGAGTACTTCTCTTGATAACCTCTCTTCTCAGAAAAAAGAATTATATGAAAACCTTGTTCTCGTTCAAAAAGATGTTGAGGCAGGCAAGCTTGATAGAGATGTTTCTTTTGAAGCAAAAAATTATCTTCTAAAAGGTAAGTTTGAATTAGAAAAACTTGAATTAAAACACTCTGCGCTCCAGGATCAATTCGATGTTCTTTCATCAGCATATGAACAAAATTTGATAGAGATGCATCAAGAAGAATCGTTACAATTTTTTCAAGAGTTGTATACAAGTGTGTTGCATAATTCTTTACAAACGCTTGAAGTATATGCTCGTCGAGAAGAATTTGGAAATCCTGAAACGGTGATTTTAAAGAATAAACGTGAGGCAATAAGTTATGCGAATCTAAAAAATAATGTCAATAGTCGTCGGGAGAAGTTTGCAAAAAAGATTTCTTCAACTCTTGATTCGTTTCTTCCTACAAAAACGCAGTATGTCGCGTCTTCAAAACAAGTTTCTTCGCTAACCAATACCTTAACAGGTGTTATGTATGGAACAAAAAAGCGTTGAATGGAATGATGTGGTAGGTCTAGAGAGTCAAAAAAAAGACCTCTATGACCTACTTGTCCTTCCTTTTGAAAAAAAGGATCTCTATGCGCAACTTGTTTTACAACCTGAAAAGATTAATGAGTCAAGAACTATTTTGTTTTCTGGCTCGCCGGGAACGGGAAAGACGTATCTTGCTCAAGCAGTTTGTTCCTTATTACCTCTTTCTCACAAATTCGTACAAAGTACTGAAGTTCTTCAAAAGTATATTGGCGAAGGTGCAAATTTTTTGCGAGAGGTGTACTCCTCTACCTCTGGTATTGTATTTATTGATGAAGTTGAAACTATTGCACATAAACGAGAACAACATCCTCTCACAAGAGATATCGTCTCTCAATTATTATTATGTCTTGACGGTGCTCTTCCCACGCGTCCGTACGCCACTATTTTTGCAACAAACGAACCTTCCTCTCTTGATGATGCGATTCTTTCAAGATGTACTACTCATCTTCAATTTCCTGAAATATCTTCTTCTCAAAGAAAAGCAGTGTTAGAAAAACATTTTTCATATCATCAACATGAAATTTCTTCATTAGATCACTTAGTGAAAAGAACTGCTCACTACGATGCCAGACAACTTACTGCGTTATTTACCAAAGCACGTTCTTCTGCTCTAAAAGATGATCGTTCTTATTTATCGGATCAAGATTTTCTTACACAAGTAAGTTAAGAAGTGTTGCAACCCAGTTTCCAAGAACTAAGCTAGTGATATATCCTGCAAGCATTCCTGGGATGAAGGGAACTCCGTCTCGAATAAGAATTGTTTTTACTGAGGATTTTTTTAACACTTCAATATCTTCAGGTTCGACACCTAATGGTCGTTTCTTTAAGATAAGTTTTCCTTTTTCATCATAAATATCATCAACTAACCAATCTCCTGGAACGACTTTGTTAAGTGGTTGATTTTTTGTCATAACTGTTTGTTGGATTTCTTTTAAGAAAGGTATACTTATTGCCATAAGCAGTAAGATGAACAAAGAACTTCCTAGAGCCCATTGGTAAAATAATAGGCCGATACAAACAAGTATACTTATCAAATAAACTATTCGAAACTGTTTCCATGTTTTTGAAGCAAGTACTCGTTTGATTGCTTGAGCTGTTTTCTTATATTGTATTGCCATCCAAATAAAGAAATAAATAAGACTGAAAATACTTCCAACAAAAAAGATGGTGATGATAATAGTGAGAAAAAAAGGCCAGTTTCCTTGTAAGACGCTTAAGAGTGGAATACCGTGTAACGCTCCAAGACCCATAAGCATCTTTGCGTCACCTCCGCCCCATTGTCCAGTATAATAAAGAAGAACTCCGATGAGTGCTCCAACACCAAATCCGATAAGACTTGAGAGGAAAGGATAAACACTTGTGCTATGAATACTGCTAATTAATCCGAGAGTTAATCCAACAGTAATAAGAAGGAAATTCAAGAAATCAGGCACTTCTCGCTTTTGAAAGTCGGTGATACTTCCCAGCCCAAGTCCTAGTAAGCCGATAAGTGGAACAATCCAAGGTTCTATCATATCCTTTTTGATTTTTCTTTTGTTTAAAAGAGTTACTCTTAAGAACATTTATAAATGATTTCTTCTTTCTATCCTTTACATCACATATCCTGTGATAGATGAAGACAAGTTTTTCTTGTCTGATTGAGGAATTGTGGGAATACATTCTATTTCCTAATTCAAATAAAAAAAATAAATGGAGATGTACACTATGAGTGATATTGCATTAGAAATAATTGAAATAGCTAAAAAAACTGGCTCTCTGAAAAGAGGAACTAACGAAGTAACAAAAGCGATCGAACGATCAAAAGCAGCATTCGTTGCTGTAGCTGAAGATGTAAGTCCTAAAGAAATTACTATGCACTTACCTTTACTTGCGAAAGAAAAAGGTATTCCTTGTATTTCTGTTCCAAGTCGAGACGAATTAGGTACTGCAGCTGGCTTAAGCGTTCCTGCTGTAGCAATTGCTGTTATTAATCCTGGAGATGCGAAAGATTTAATTAAACAAGCGAGTAAAGAAGAGTAGGTGAAGAGATTGGCTGATAAAAAACAAGATAAATCAACCAACGCGTCTTTGTTCACGCCTGCAGTTCCAGCTACTGTTGAAGAAATTGTTGGACGAACAGGTACTCGTGGTGAAGCAATTCAGGTACGTTGTAAAGTACTTGAAGGTAGAGATAAAAATAAAATCTTACGGCGAAACGTAAGAGGTCCAGTACAAGTTGGCGATACATTAATGCTTCGAGAAACAGAAATTGAAGCACGTCCTCTCAACAAGACTGGGCGAGGTAATATTTAAGGTGATGTTCTATGGTTAATTGCGATTTTTGTGGAATTGAAATCACTCCGGGAACCGGTAAACTCTATATTAGAAAAGACGGTACTCAGTTTCGATTTTGTTCCTCTAAATGTCAGAAAAATCAATTACTAAAAGGCTACAAAGCTCGTATTACTCCTTGGACTGCCCAAGCACGAGCAATTAAAGCTGGTAAAAAACAATAGAGGTAAATTTGATGACACTTGAACGAACATTAGTTTTCATTAAGCCTGACGGTGTTGAACGAGGTCTTGTAGGGGAGATCCTTACTCGTTTTGAACGAGTCGGTCTTACTATTGTTGGTATGAAAATGGTCTGGGTAGATCAGGATCATACAAAAAAACACTATCAAGCACACGTTGACAAACCGTTCTATCTTCCTATTGAGGAATTTATTACAAGTGGTCCTGTTGTGGCATTTGTTCTTGAAGGACATGCAGCAGTAGCTCTTGTTCGAAAAATGGTAGGTGGTACTGAACCTCATTCTGCAGCTCCAGGTACGATTCGTGGAGATTACGCGCATATGAATTATGCGTTTGCAGATAGTGATGAGGGTAAATCTTTAGGTTTACGAAACGTTATTCATGCTTCTGGAGAAAAAGACGAAGCGGACAAAGAAATTGAACTCTGGTTTACACCAGAAGAGTTGCACAGTTATCAACTAGTGCATCATAAACATATGAGAGGCTGATAAAATGGCAAAAATGGTAGACCGTGTAATGGCGGCTATGAAAAAACCAACCCATATTCGAAATATTGCGATTTGCGCACATATCGATCATGGTAAAACGACACTTTCTGATAATTTATTAGCTGGTGCTGGTATGATGAGTGAAGATTTAGCAGGTAAAGCTGTTGCTCTTGATTTTCACGAAGATGAAGCTGAACGAGGAATTACTATTGATTCCGCAGCGGTTTCTATGGTTCATACAGTAGCTGATGAAGAATATCTGATTAACTTAATCGATACACCTGGTCACGTAGATTTCGGTGGTGACGTAACTCGAGCAATGAGAGCAGTAGATGGTGCTGTTGTTGTATGTTGTGCAGTTGAAGGTATTATGCCTCAAACTGAAACTGTTTTACGTCAAGCATTAAAAGAACGAGTAAAACCAATTTTATTCATCAATAAAACTGATCGATTAATCAAAGAATTACAATTAACTCCTGAAGCGATGATGGAGCGATTTACAAAAACAATCACTAACGTTAATCGGTTAATCCGAGAAATTGCTGGTGAAGAATACGGTTCTAAATGGCAAGTAAATGTTGCTGATGGAAGCGTTTGTTTTGGTAGTGCGTTTCACAACTGGGCGTTAAGCGTTCCTTACATGAAAGCAAAAAATGTTTCTTTCAAAGATGTTATCGATGCGTACCATGATGGTACTGAAGATGCACGAAAAGCAATGGCTAAAAAATGTCCTTTACATGATGTCTTACTTTCCGCATCCGTTATCCATCATCCAAACCCTGTAGAAGCAGCTCCTTACCGAATTCCAAAATTCTGGCATGGAGAGTTAGAAAGTAAATGTGGTAAGGACTTGACTGAAGCTAATCCTTCAGGTGAATTAATGTTTGTAGTTACGAAAGTAGTTGTTGATCCTCAAGCAGGAGAAATCTGTATGGGTCGACTATACTCTGGTACAATGAAAAAAGGTTTAACTGTTAAACTTCATAAAGCAAATATCGATGTTCGAACTCAACAGATTTATATCTATAATGGTGCGAAAAAGGAAATTGTTGAAAACGTTCCTGCAGGTAACATTATTGGTGTAGGTGGCTTAAAAGGTGCTTTCCCTGGTGAAACTGTTTCCCTTGCAGGTCATGATGTTGAACCGTTTGACGCTTTACAACACATTTTCGATCCGGTAATTACAAAAGCTATTGAAGCAAAACGACCATCTGATCTTCCAAAACTTGTTGAAGTTCTTATTCAAGTTTCTAAAGAAGATCCGAGTGTTATCGTTGAGATTAACCAGGAAACTGGTGAGCACTTAATCAGTGGTATGGGTGAGCTTCACTTAGAGATTATTGAAAATCGAATTGTAAAAGAAAAAGGTGTTGAGGTTTCTACTTCTCCTCCTGTTGTTGTATACCGAGAAACTGTTACTGGTAAAAACCCTGAACCTGCTGAAGGGAAATCTCCAAACAAACACAACCGGTTATACTTCTACGTTGAACCTTTAGAACCTGAAGTTCTTGCTCTTATCAAGAAAGGAGATATTCCTTCTGGTCGAGTAAAGAAAAAGGATCTTGAATTCCGTAATAAATTCGTTGAACAAGGTTACGATACAAAAGTTGCTGACAAAGTAAAAGATGTATATGAAGGTAATATCTTTATTGACGGTACTCGTGGTATTGTTCAAATTAACGAGATTCTTGAAATGGTTATGGATATGTTCGAGGACGTTATGCGTTCCGGTGGTCTTGCTGGGGAACCGTGCTTTGGTGTAAAAGTTACTCTTGATGATGTAAAATTACACGAAGATGCGATTCACCGTGGTCCTGCTCAGATGTATCCTGCTGTTCGAGATGGTGTTCGAGAAGCAATTCGAAATGCAAAACCTATTCTTTTCGAGCCTGTTCAGACCTTACAGTTTGAAGCTCCTGAAGAATATATGGGTGAAATTTCCAAGTTAATCTCTAACAAACGAGGTCAACTTCTTGATATGGAACAGAAGGGAACTACTGTTTCTGTAAAAGGGAAATTACCTGTTGCTGAGATGTTTGGTATGGCTGGAGATTTACGAAGCAGCACTGGTGGTCGAGGAACAAGTAGCGTTATCGCTCAGAGTTTCGAACGACTTCCTGATGAGTTGCAATCAAAAATCCAGATGCAAATCAAATCTCGAAAAGGTTTAGTTAAAGACGAATAGATGCTTTTTTGCATCTTATTTTTTTTCTTTTATTTTTTTATTCTCAATAATAATTCCTTCTTCTCGTAGTTTTCTTATTTTCTCTTCTTCTCCCCGATTATACTTTCCTACTCGACCATCGCTATGAATTACTCGATGACAAGGAATATTTGGATCGTAATTTTTCTTCAGTATGCTTCCTATTCTTCTCCAGGCTTTTGTCCCTAGTATTTGCCCTATTTCTTTATAGCTTCGCACTTTGCCTCGCGGTATTGCCCTCACCACTTCATAGACTTGCTTTTCTAATGTTTTCATATAATTATTCCTTTTAGATATCTTTTTATATCTTTATATTTAGAATAAGAGTATGGTTTTACAAACTTTAATTTGGATTGTCGGTATTATTTGTGCCGTGTGAGTCATTCTTGACGTTGTTCAAAAACAGAAAAAGATGAAATCTTTTCATAAAGCGATTTGGATTGTATCTGCGATTCTTTTCAGTATTCTTACTGCAATTATCTATTATTTTGTTGTAAAAAAGAAATAATTTTTTTCTAAAGAGCGATTTATTTCGTTCTTTTTTTATTTCCATATATAAGTAGGTTTTTTTACTATTCCTTTCTCAAGTAATTCTTTTAGAAGTGCACTATCTTGTATTCCAAACTTCGCCGTATATAAAAACTCCACATCGTTCTCTTTAAGGTAATCTTTTACTTGTAAATATCCTTGCAAGTACACGTGGTCTTTCATATAGCCTCCTGCACGGTATGCTCGAAACGCAAGTGTCCAGGCTTCTTGAAAAGAAAAATACTTCTCTAAATACGTCATACATTCTCGAAAACTCTTTCCTTCTTGCACGTGCATGACGGCCAGTACTCGCCCTGCATAGTTTTTCATCAGGTAAGGGTTGCTCACTCCTTCTTGTTCTTCCATATATGCTGCAAGTCCTTCTTCTGTTTGCAAATATCCTTGAAGCCCATAACCCATATTGCTGAGAACTTGATTCTTCCCATTCACGTATCGCAGGGCGTGCACTCCAATTTCATGAACTGATAACCTTTTTGCATCTTCTGGATGAAACAATCTTGTTTTGGAAATAAGTATTCGTTTATTTGGCGTATCGTCTTGTGTTATTTCTTTACGAGAATATTCTACCTTCCAATCATGAAGTCCTAGTCGTTGATATGTTCGTTCTAATTCTTCTTTTACTTCACTTGACACTACCTGTGGCTTTTCTCGAGCAGGAAGTTCTTTTTTTACGAGTTCTTTTGCATAGCTTATTGTTTCTTCTTCTACATCGCCATATAGCTTTCTTGAGAGTTCTTTACATATTGCAGTTCCTCTATGAAGGAGAAGCTGGTATTGGAGCACTAAATCGTGATGTATTCCTCGAAGAAGTTCTGCTTCCCAGCCTTCTCCTTCAATAGCTAATGCTTCTAATTCTTGTAGTTTTTCAGAAAATTCTTCTATCGATAATTCAAAATGGGTAAAGTCTGGTTCTTTTCCTTGCCGATATATTTCTTGTTGCACTTCCTTATCTTCTATTTCAAAATAAGGCTCTATCTCTAGTCGGTACGTGGCAAGTTTTGTATCAAGATCCAAATAATGCGTTGTAGTCATACACTTTATGGTGTGCGTTTATTTTATATACTTTTACACCTTATAGAAACATATTTATAGCTAATTCTTTTCACAATTTTTATGTTTCAATCACTTCCCGTTTCAGAATTTGAAAAATATCTTCAACAAGATAATGTTGTTTTACTTGATGTTCGTACACCTGAAGAATTAGAAATTTTTGGAACAATTTCAGATACGCAACTTCATATTGATTGTTCTCGTCCAGAAAATCAATCTGCATTTCTTGATCTTGATCGTTCAAAGAAATATGCATTGTATTGTTTTCATGGAAATCGTTCTCGACAAATTGGTCAGTGGCTTGATGCGCAAGGTTTTGATTGTGTCGACTTGCAAGGTGGTATTGCTGCGTTCCATGATGAGAAATAGAACCTTTTTTAAACCTTTTTTAGTCCGATAGTATTAACTAAAGAGTTTTTTTACTCTGCGAGGTATAAAAAAATGTTAAATTCATATGAAGCTTTATTCGCTGGTGGTCTAATCGGCGGATTTTTAGTTGCAGGTATTGTTGTTGCTCTTGCGTTGTATTTGTACACTGCATTTGCATTGTTTACTATTGCAAAAAATCAAAAAGTCGAGTATCCTTGGTTAGCGTTCATCCCTCTTGCAAATATTTGGGTTTTCGTTCGAAGTGGTGGCTTGAATGGCTGGTGGGTTTTAGCAGCGTTTGCTTCACTTATTCATCTTATTGGACAGTTAGCAGTCTTTATTGGGATGATTTATGTGTGGTCTTTAATTGCTAAACGATAAGCCTTTGATCCTTTACTGGCGTTATTAATGATTATTCCATTAGTAAATTTAGTAATGATGGGTGTTTTCGCGTGGGCAAAACCTTCTGCTGTTCCTTCTCCGAGAAAAACGGTTGCGAAGAAGTCTACTAAAAAGTCTGCAAAGAAATCGACTAAAACATCTTCTAAGAAGTCTACAAAGAAAACTTCTAAAAAGAAGTAATTAATTTTTTTCCTGGCGTGTGAGCGCCAGTCTTTTTCTAAATAGTTCTTTTCTACACTATATTTATATATTCGTTTAGTTCTTTCTCTAACCAATGACTATACTATATATTATTTTAGGTGTTCTTATTCTCTATGTTCTTTTCACGTATAACTCTTTTATTCGTTTAAGAAACCAAGTAGTAAACTCTTTTTCAGGTATTGATGTTCAATTAAAGCGGAGAAATGATCTCGTTCCTAATCTTATCGGGGTTGTTAAAGGCTATGCGAAACATGAAAAGTCTTTATTTGAATCTATTGCTAAGACCAGAAGCGCGCTATCTTCTGCTCTTGAAAAACAAGATCTTCAAAAAGTTTCCAAAGACGATGCTGTTCTTTCCTCTTCTCTGAAGTCCGTTCTTGCAGTTGCTGAGAATTATCCTGCTCTCAAAGCGAATGAAAATTTCCTTGACCTTCAAAAAAAGATTGCTCGTATTGAAAATCAGATTGCTGCTGCAAGAAGAATTTATAATGCGAACGTCACTATTTTTAATACGAAATTAGAACTATTTCCAAATAATATTTTTAACAAGTTGGCAAAGTTTTCTCAATTTGAATTGTATTCTTTAGAAGATGGTCAAAAACAGGTGAAGAAATTTGAGCACTGATACTTGGGATCCGGTTGGTGTTGATTTTACTCGTCTTGCATCTGAGAAAAATATTTCTTCCTTAGAACGTTCAGAGACTTTCATTAAGAAATTCTATAATGTGATTATAGGTAGTTTAGTCGCTCTCGCTCTCGCGTCTCTTTATCTTTTATTCGCTGTTTCTTTTGAGTTTTTTATTGTCTTAGCGTTCGCTTCCGGTATCTTGTTTGTTTTCTTTTTCTCGTTTCTTTCTCGTTTAAAAAAGCGTCTTATTAAGGTAAAACTTGCTCAAAAGAATGGTTGGAGGTTCAACCCGTATAAAGCTTCCATCTTGTACCAAGAGTTTTCTCGTCAGTTTCCAAAGATTTTTTCCTTAGGTACGTCAGATAGAAGCTTAGAAGATGTTTTCTGGGGTTCGTTTACAAAAGATGGTAAAACGTATGATTTTATCTTGGGTGATTTTAATTATGCTCGAGTAACTTCTTCAGGAAA
>SKGA01000020.1 GCA_007117735.1 Candidatus Woesearchaeota archaeon
AAGAGCGACTTTAAAAGCATTACGACCAAGGAAGATATATTTATAAAGAATGAAATATTCATCTTCTAAAGAAAACACATGTCAGAACAAAAAGACAAATTACAGCGGATTAGCGCAAAAGATAAATTATACTTAAAAAATTTTCTTAAAGAAGTGGAAGCAATCCGAGGACGACACACGGAACTCATTAGTGTATACATTCCTGCAGGTTATGAACTTACTTCAAAAATACAACAATTACAACAAGAACAAGGAACTGCTACCAATATTAAAAGTAAGCAAACAAGAGATGCAGTTATTGCAAGCCTTGAACGAATGATTCAACATTTAAAAACCTTCAAAAACACTCCAGAGAATGGATTGATTACCTTTTCAGGAAACGCTGCAGAGCGAGAAGGACAACAAGATTATCAAGTGTGGAGTGTCCAGCCGCCCATCCCCCTTAATCAAAACCTCTATCGGTGTGATAAAGAATTCGTTACTGAGCCACTTCGAGAATTAATTGATGATAAAATTATTTTTGGACTAGTAGTTATGGATAAACGAGAAGGAAACATTGCTTTACTAAAAGGAAAAACAATTATCCCACTTAAAAATTTACAAAGCGCCGTACCTGGAAAACATAAAAGTGGTGGACAGAGTGCTCAACGTTTTGAACGATTAAGAGAAGGAGCTGCTATCGAGTTCTATAAACGAATCGCTCAGTACATGTTAGAAGAGTTTCTTGAAAACCAAACAGCAATTCAGGGAATTATTGTTGGCGGACCAGGACATACAAAGTATGACTTTGCAGAAGGAAATTATATCAACGATCAGCTAAAGAGAAAAATTATTGCGATTAAAGACTTATCCTACACTGGAGATTTTGGATTACAAGAATTATTAGAAAAATCAGAAGATGTTCTTGCTGAAGAAGAAGTTATCCAAGAAAAACAAGTAATGCAAGAATTTTTCAGAATGCTTGCAAAAGAAAGTGAGAAAGTTGCGTACGGTCACGAGGATGTTCTAAAAGCATTAAAATTAGGTGCTGTTGACAAGGTTCTCGTATCAGAAATCATCCAACAAAAAGATATTGAAGAAATAGAAAACGAAGCTGAACAAGTTGGAAGTACAGTTGAAATTATTAGTGTTGAAACTCGAGAAGGTGCACAGCTCAAAGATATGGGTGGCGTTGCAGCAATTCTTCGATACCAAATAGAGATGTAGTTTAAAAAAAACGAAAACGCCTTTTCTTTTTAGAAATAAATTGTTCTAATTGTTTTTCAACATCAGGAATATGAAATTTTTTCTCATCTCTTCGAAATGCAGGAGTATGATAATGATTCCTTCCTGAAGAAGAAGTTTCAAAGCCGTGTTTTTTATGCAGTAACTCATGATAAAGAACAAATGATAGTAAATCCTTTCGCTCAAGAAGAATAGGACTAATAGTGACCGTATCTGATTGATAATGATAATGACCTAAAGTTCGAAAGGCTTCTTTTCCAAAACGTAATGTTGGCATATCAAGTCGCCCATCAAAATACTGTTCATTTAGTACATGAAATAATTCTACTAATTGAGGATCACTTTCTTTTGGCGGCTGATATTTCACTACTCGTTTCAAAAAAGAATCATATAAATCTTGTTCTACTGTTTGCTTATTTGTTTTATAGACACGATTTAATAAATGTTGCAAAAGACCAGTCTGTATCAACTCATCAACTTCTTCGAATTCTCTTGAAAGACGAAACTCGATCTCAGTAATAGTTTTTGATTGTAGTGTATAATGTACTGTAGCATTATACGCTTTAAACTTTCCAGAATAACGTAACGATAAACGAGGAATATTTTTTGAAGGAAAGAAATCTTGAAAGAGAGAACGTAAATCCATAGCAGAAGAAAAAGAGAAAAGATATAAAAGAGTTTATATTTGTTCATACTCCAATGACATTTATTCTTGACCCTGTACATGGACATATTAATATCAAAGGATTTGAAAAAATTATTAACCATCCTTTAATGCAAAGATTACGATACATTAAACAAGATTCATTATTATATCATGCATTCCCCAGTGCAAAGCACGATAGATTCTCACATTCTCTTGGAACGTTTCATGTTATGAGTCAAGTTGTTGAAAACAATAATTTCAATGAAGAAGATTCTTATCATCTTAAAGCAGCTGCGCTACTACACGATATTGGTCATGGCCCTTACTCTCATTTATGGGAGCGAATGATTCCTGAATACGATCATGAAGAAATTTCTCAGAAAATAATTACTGAAATTTTTCAACTACCAGTTGTTGCAAAAATCATTAACAAAGAACATCCTCTCAGCGAATTACTTTCAAGTGTTGTAGATGTCGATAAACTTGATTATCTGGCGAGAGACTCTTATTTTTGTGGTGTAGGCTATGGATTCACCGATCTTGAAAGAATTACAAAATATCTAACTATCAAAGAAGGAAAATTGAGTATTCCTCAAAAATTAGTAAACAGTATCGAACATGTCATTCTTGCTCGTTTAAGTTTATACACGTGTACGTATTTCCATCATGCAGTTCGTGCAAAAGATATGAATTTGACTTCAATTATTAAGCGAGTAAAATATTTACAATCAACAAATCAAGAAGTGTTTATTGATTCCACTCTTGCACAAGCGCTTCAAGGAAAAGTTATTCTTGATGATCTTGTGAAAATGACAGACACCATGATTGAATATCATCTTCATCAATGGAAAGAAGCTGATGATAAAATACTTCAAGATTTAGTACAGAGATTTTTCAAACGAAAAGGGTTTGTCGCAAAAGAAAGCGATCAACCACTTCCTCAAACAACAGAATTTGATCCTGAATATTATCTTCTTGAAGATGAGATTAGTAAAGAAATCTATGAGAGTGAAATTTATGTTTACACAAAAGAAAAAGAACACGTCGCACTCTCTGAATTTTCTCAACTGGTGAAACAAATTAAACACTTAACGATTAAGAAACGATTTATTATTGGACCACAAGAAATTCTTAAAAAATAGCTTGAAGCATTGGACCAAAGACCAGTAAAAGGATTACCATAAAGAGAATAAATCCTAATTTTGACCAGTAAGCCATACCTGCTTTTTCTCCAAAGAGTTTTGTAAACGCAAGTTGAATCATTCTTCCACCATCCACAGGACCAAGCGGTAAGAGATTAAATGCTCCAAGACCTAAACTTAAGACAAAGACCCAGAAAAGGAATTGATAGATTCCTCGTAAAGTAAAATATAACCATTCAGGAACACCTTGATTTACTGCAAACTCAGATTGTAAGCCAATAACGCCTAAGTAACCTCGATTCGCATCTTGAGGATGCTCGACAGTAAGAATTTCATGAGATAATTCATCATTACTTATCACAATCGACTGATTCACCCCAACAAACGTCAAGGTATCCATTAAATCTTCAACCGTCTTTACTTCCTGATCATTAACATGTGTATAAATAACACCAGGTTCCATTCCTGCAATCGCCGCGGGAAAATCAGGTTGGACTTGCTGTACAGAAAATCCAACTGGAGAAACCATCATTAAAGAAAGAGGATTAATAACTAAAAATAATAATATAACAACGACTATCGCAGTAAGCGCATTAAAAAACGGCCCCGCAGCATACACTGCATATTTGACAATATCTGAAGATTTTTTTAATTTCTCTTCATCTGGTTCAACAAACGCTCCTGCGAGAGGACCGAAAAAGACAAAACCTGTACTTTTAATAGGTACGCCAAAAGATTTTGCAATTAAACCATGACCAGCCTCGTGGATAACAACAACGATGAAAAGAGGAATAAGAACCCATAAAGGAATAACAATAGCACTTCCAGGAATATTTACGCCAGGAAGAACAAGACTAAACGCTGCAGGTGCTGCAGGTTGAAAGAAAAAATCATATAACGCTTTGAAAACATACCCGAAAATAGCAACCATGCCAGCAAAACCAATACCTACACCGATATAACCAAGAAGTCGAAATGTTTCTTTTCGCTTTTTTGCCCATCGCTTCATAAAAGCAACGCCAAAATTTGTTTTTCGAAGAGCAACAATACCTTGGAACTCAAACTTCTTTCTATAAATAAGAAGAAGAAGTACAACAGCAACATAAAACGCTACTGTGAGACCATTTTGCATCCACCACTCTGAAATCATTAACAAGAATGAAAAAAGCATCCTTTATATAGCTTGCGAATTTAAAAATTATAAATCCTTCCCAACATAAGGACCTTGAGTTACATAACCGAATTTTCTATAATACTCTCGAACACCAACTCCACTGATAACAAGCATGTGATTGTAACCTCGTTCTCGAGCAATTTCTTCTGCTTTAAACAATAATTGTTTTCCATACCCTTTATGTTGTTGTGAATCACCATCCTCTTTTCCTACGGCAACAGCGCTTCCATACACGTGTAACTCTCGAATAATTGCGGTGCTCCCAGTAATTTCTTCACGAAGTTGTTGTCCTGGGAATCGTAATCGAACAAATCCGAATAACACATCATTAACAACATCTTCAAAGCTAATGAAAAACTCTGTTCCGCCACTTGCTTCGTATTCTTGAATAACCATTTGCACGTCAGGAGTTTGCGTAATTTCTTTTCGACCTACTTCTCGAGCTCGAATATCCTTACTTACAATTCCTCGCTCTTGCATCACTTTATCGACGTATTGTCGTAAATTGGTTTTATCAACACCGCTCTCAATTTGATAGGTAGGAATATCTCGCTGTACCCGCATAACTCGACAATATGGTTGAACGTATCGCATACTTTCAGCAATAACATCTGCTGCTTCAGGAGTGGTGATAGGAGTGAATAAGCCTGCTTTAAAGTCGTCAAGAAGTTCTGTTCCCGGCATGACCATGCAAGGATAAATCTTTATCATATCAGGTCGATAAAAAGGATCATCGAACAATCGTTTAATACCTTCAATATCTTGCTCTCGAGAAATCTTTTCACCAGGAATTAATCGACGAGCAGCATTATCTACTCGGAAAGCAAAAGAAGAATCATCTTTTTCCCGCTCACCAGCAACAGTTGGTAAACCGATCATCATATGATAATTAAGTTTGAATCCTAAATCTTTAAGGATTTGAATACTTTTCATATTATCTTTTGTATCGTGTCCTCGATAAATTACTTCTAATTGAGGATCATAAACACTTTGAATACCTAGCTCTACTCGAGTACATCCTTGCTCAAGCATAATATTTGCGTGTGGCAAGAACGCCCAATCAGGTTTTGTTTCAATAGTCATACCAATACATCGAATAATTGCAGTTTCGTTTCGTAATTGTTCTTGAGCTAAATTTGCTTCCCCTTTTTTCTCAAGAAGTTTTTTATGTATTCGTTCAGTTCGCTCTTCACTACCCACTTCTCCAGGAAGTTCAAAAAATTCTTTAAATAATTCAATATCTAATTCTCCATCAACAAAAAAGTCTTCTGAAAAATCATTCATTGCTTTAAATGCGTATGCAACAAAATCATGTTGATATTTTTTTGGTCGAGCAGTAAAGGTTCCACCCATAATAATGAGATCGACTTTATCAGAAATATGTCCTGAAACAACGTATTGTTCTAAACGATTATACACCATTAAATAAGGATCGTAGTTTGCTCGAATTCCTCGCATGGTTGAAGGTTCTTTACCTGTATAACTTTGAGGGACATCACCAAAAGGACTTTTTATTCCTCCAGGACACATCGTACATCGACCGTGAGGACAATTCCAAGGACTAGTCATGATTGCTACAGGAGCGACTCCTGATAAGCTTCTATTTGGTTTTGTTTGGAGTCGTTTTCTAAACTGTTTTCGAAGTTCAGGATCTGCATAGAGCAGTATTTCAATATCTGAAGGAATTTTTTTAATAGAGAAATCTCTACAAAGAGAAATTTTTAGTTTTGCAATAGCTTCTTTATCATACTCTGGATGAAGAGTTAATTCTTTGAAAAACGCTTCTAAATAATGAGGAGGTAACATGAAAAGAAGAAAAAAACACAGCTTTATAAATTAAATGGAAAATGAAAATAGTATGGACATTATGGAAGAAATGAAAGAGATTGATGCTGCGTTAGTCAAACACAGCGCAGTGAGATTTAATTATGGTGTCCTTAACCCTATTAATCGAAAAGAAGAGTTTGAAAAATTCAAAGAGGATAAAACCTATGATCCTCAATTACAGTATAACGATTTTGATGCTGCATATCATGAAGAAGAGTTAAAAAACCTCTCCATTCCAAAACATCACCTGCTCACACCTCTATTTGAAGAGATTAGACATCACTTACTTATTGAAGCAAAAGCGCTACAGCGTATTGGAACAAAAAAATTTGATGTTCGACCAATTTTTCAACCTATCACTGGAAAAGTGCTGCAAGAAGCAAGAAACATTCTTCTAGAACCTGAAGTGCATAAAGTAAAAGAAGAAAAAACTATTTCTGCTGAAGAATTAGCAAAAATTATGAAACAAGAATTGCAGAAATATGATTGTCGTGGTTGGACGATTAGATTAAGTGAAAACGCTGCAAGTAGAATGTCAGTAAGTGCAGGAAATAAAAAAATTACTATTGCAAAAAAAGAA
>SKGA01000032.1 GCA_007117735.1 Candidatus Woesearchaeota archaeon
AGTATTTTCTGCAACGACTCGAATAGTTTTTAATTTCATAGCGGTTAATGCTTCTCGTTTTTCTGTAAGTGTTGCTTGTACTTCTTTCCATTTTGCAACAGGATCCTCTTCGTATAAATAACAAGCAGTTGCAATTTCATCCCAGTATTCTTCTAGGCTAAGTCCTGCTTCTTCTGCCATTGCTGGCGTTCCAAATAAACAAAGCGTCCAGAAAAATTTTCCTTTATTTTCTTTTTCATCAAGCCATTCTCGATACTGTTTTTGTGCAACTCCTCGTCGCATAATTTTTTTCGGATCAATACCTTCTAATTCTCGAGGATTGTCATCAGCAATAACATTTACTAAACAGTCCATTTCATCAACTATTCCTCGTACTAGATCTTTTGCAAAAAAATCAAGGTGTTCTTCACTTCCTTCTTCATAGATAATTCTTCCTAAACCGTCTGGATGATAGCGAATGATGGGATGTGCTCCTGCTCGAATAACTGTGGTGTATAAATGTTTGAGAAAGGGTTTTGCACTCTCAGGAATAGACAACACAACTTTTTGTCCTGGACGAACTCCTTCTCCTTCGTTTAAGGCAAAATTGATCATTACTTGTGCGTATTTTTCTAGAATTGTTTCTGGTACGGTATATGTCATACTCTTGATAAACGAGTTCTTCTTTTTATAGTTTATGCAATCAAACCAAGGAGTGTTGCTAATACCAGTAAGATAAGACAGGCAGGAAGCGTGAGTTTGAGAATGGCAAGTTCTTGTCCGTGCTCACCAACTGCCGCTTGAACTGCAATAATATTTGTTAAAGAAATCATATTTCCAATTCCTGCTCCGATAACAAGTAACGCTAACAGTCCTCCTCCTTGGTAGACTAAACTTCCAAAAAGTAAACTTGCAACGGTTGCACTTCCTGTCATAAACGCTCCAAATACTCCAAGTGTTGGGGTAAAAAATGCGAGGTAAGTTCCCATTGCTCCGCCAAGAAGTTCAAGCATGCTTTGCATTCCTGTCGTGTTTGTGTTGGTATGTATCATGAGCTGGACAATGCTGGTAATAAAAAAGATAACAAGCGTTGGAAGAAGGAGTTTCTTTGCAAGCTCTTTTCCTTTCGCTCTTAGCCCATATGTATTATGTTCCAATAAAAGAAATACTCCTATGCTGAGAAAAAATGCTATTCCTGGGTTACTTAAACTAAACGAGTGTCCTATGTTTGAACCAAGTGGTACGTTTATTCCAACTGGTTGAAATTTTCCAAGGAGTAACCAAAAGATTAACAAGAGATAAGGAAGGAATGCTCGCAGAGGAAATGGTTCGTGTTTTTTCTTTTCTCGTTTGAAAAACACTCCTGCATCAAGTAGTATAATCATGATTCCTCCGGCAATAAGTGGTCCAAGAAGTGAGGGGAATTCGCTTCCAAGCAAACTAACCATATAACTTATTCCCATAAGTAGAACTCCTGAACTTAGCGCGAAGGGAATGCTTTGTATAAACTCTTTTTTGTTTCTTATAATAACGCTAAGAATAAGTAGTGGGACAATACTTCCTATGAAAAAATTATATCCTGCGATTTGAGGTGCGATGCCTGCTACAGGCAGACCTGCAAGTCCAACACTTACAGGAGTTCCTACTGCACCAAAAACAACTGCTGCGCTATTTCCAATAAGTGCTGCTGCAATTGCTTGCAATTTAGGAAATCCTATGCTGATAAGTAGTGGTGCAATAATTGCTGCTGGCGTTCCAAATCCTGCAGCTCCTTCAATAAAACTTCCAAAAAACCATACGAGCAGAATAACTTGTACTCGTCGATCTGGGGAGATGCTTACAATATAATTCTTAATTCGATCAAGCTTTTTTGATTGTTCAAGATAGGCAAGAAAGAGTAATGCTCCAAAGAGGATGAGAAAAATATCTATCGCGACAAATAATCCTTTCCCGTGAGCTCCAAGTGCTGCAAGCGGACTCATGCCCCAATGCACCAGACTAAGCGCAATACTGTACATAAGGGTTATTCCTGAAACCTTCCATAATTCTACATGAAGAAGAAGTAAACCTACAAGTAAGAGTAATGGGCTGAGTGCTAAAAGTACATCCATATGTTATTTTCATTGAAAAGGTATATTTATAAATGTGTCTTTATTACTTTCCAGTATCATGTTACACGCGTTATTTTACAAATATGTCCTGTTATCAAATCTAGAATCGTTACGCGAATCGTTACATCAAGAGATGTTCAAACATGATATTAAAGGTACGATTCTTCTTAGTGATGAAGGTATTAATGGAGCTTTTACTGCTCAGGATAAAAATTTTCATGCGTTTCTAGATGTTCTTCGTTCATATGAAGGGTTTGAGGATGTTGAATTTAAAATAACTCCTGTTACCCAGCATCATTTTAGAAAAGTTCGTTGTGCAATTCGTCAAGAAATTGTTAGTCTTCGACAAGAGGGTGTTTCTCTAGAGGAGAAAGCTCCGTATGTTGAGCCTGAAACCTTAAAAGAATGGCTTGATAATGATGATGTTATTATTGTTGATGCAAGAAACGATTATGAAAGTCGTGTCGGCCGATTTAAAGGAGCAATCACTCCTGACATCAAAGTGTTTCGAGATTGGCCAAAAGCTGTTGAGCAATTAAAAAAATTCAAGGATAAAAAAATTGTTACGTATTGTACTGGTGGTATTCGTTGTGAAAAAGCAAGTGCGTATATGAAAGCTCAAGGTTTTGAAAACGTGTATCAGTTACATGGTGGTATTGTCAAATACGGTCAAGTCGTTGGTGATGAGCACTGGGAAGGGAAATGTTTTGTTTTTGATACTCGTCTCGTTGCAGATATTGATCCAAAAAAAGAATCTGATCATATTACTGAGTGTGAATATTCTGGAGAGCCTTGTTCAACCTATCATAATTGTTCTAACGTGCAGTGTGATAAATACTTTATTGCAACAGAAAAAGAAGCTGTCAAACATCATGGAAAATGTCCTTCTTGTTCAGCTCACCGAGACACTCAATCAGTTAAGATGCCGATGAATTCTTAATAGTAGCGGTTGTGACGTTTTTTCTACTTCTTCCATCACCTCCTGAAACCTTATAAATGCTTTTTTCTTAACTTTTTTTATGAATGTTATTGATGCTATGAAACAACGGTATGCTAGTAAATTATTTACTGGTGAGAAGATCTCAGACAACGATATAGAAAAATTACAAGAGTACATCACTCTTGCTCCAAGTTCTTTTGGTCTACAACCCTTTAGAATAAAAGTGGTTTCTGACCAGGAAACAAAAGAACACTTAGAAACTGCTTCTTTTGGTCAAAAACAACTTTCTACTGCAAGTCACGTATTCGTGTTCTGTGCTGATACTCATGTTGAAAAACGATTACATGAATTTAAAGAATTGTTATTACATCATGAAATGCCAAAAGAAAAAGTAGAAGGCTATATTGGAGTAATTGCTAATTTCTTAGAATCTATGGATGATGAAGCGATTCATACTTGGGCGTCTAAACAAACCTATATTGCTCTTGCTCACGCATTACTCGGTGCAAAAGAATTAGGATATGATTCTTGCCCTATGGAAGGTTTTGATGCTAGTAAATACAAAGAAATTCTTGGTTTACCTGATAACTTACAACCAACAGTTATTTGTACTGTAGGTGTAGCTGCAGATTCTCCAAATCCAAAACAGCGATTTGATGATTTATTCATCTAAATTTTTTTAAAACGACCTACCTTGTTTGTAGGTTTTTTTCTATACAAATTCTTTTTGTTAAAAATAAAAATAATAATATCTTATGAAAAGAGATTTACTTTTTTTGTTTCTTACTGCTCAGCTTAATTTTATGTTCTTGATAATGTCTGGTTACCCAGAACATAATTGCTAACGCAACAAGCACAATACCAATACTAAGCATGGTGTCTGCTTGAAGTTTTTCAAACTTAAAGATGATATCTCGCACTAATGAGATGATACCGATTTCAATAACTCTCGTAATAGAAATGTGTCTTTCCAATACAAAGTCGGTAAGAATAACAAATAACTCGATAATAATAATGATATAAAGAATAGAACCAATTGCTCCAGAAACGTTATTTCCAATAAAGAATTGGATGAGTTGAATAATTTCTAAGACTCCAACTAGCATAACTCCTGCAAGAAGAATAATTGAAACAACATCAATAATGCTACTAAACTTATCTACAATTTTTTGTTTAAATGCTTTATTCATATGCCTTACTCACCACTTCTTGTATCTCTTCGCCACACTGTTCTTGAAGTGGGGTTAAGAGTGTTATAATATAATCTGCCATACCCATTTTTAAATCTAACGGATGGAGCGCTTGTGTTTTAAAGTCTTGTTCTAGTTGTTCATAAGACTGATATTCTAATGGGCCGCCAAATTTCTCTGGACGATCAATAATAAACGTTTTTTCTTGATCAAGAAGATGTGGGAACATAACGATTCGTGCAAAGTCCATAAAAAAGTTTCCTTCAACTTCTCCTGCAACACAATGTCCTTTTTGTAATTTCTTACGAATGGCTTTTGGTTCGTCAAGTAAATCTACTTTACTATTCTCGTTACTTGCACTCATTTTTCCATCTTCAGTTAAGCCACCAATAATGGGATTCATAAGATGAATTCGTTTCTCATATCCGATTTGTGGTAAGAATTCTCGTGCAAACATGAAAATTTTTCGCTGATCAACTCCTCCAAATTGCGCGTCAACATCGAGGTATTGTTCATCAAGTGCTTGTAAAATAGGATACAGTAATCCTGAAAGTTTTGGGTTATCAACCTGTTTTACTACTTCACTTCCTGCTCGAGTCGTATCTCGAACGCTTGCTAAACTTGCAATGGTGTACATGTCAAGCGTGTAGTTTTGATGAAGTTGAAAGTCTCGACCAACAACAATATTTAGTTTTGAAACATCTGCACCAACTGTTTTTAACATTTCTGTAATCATAAATTTATAGTAGGTTGTTCGTGCTTCAAGTTGATCTTGTGATGATTTTAAATTATCCAAGAACGCGTGAATATCTGCAAGAAGAATAGTAACTTCGCATCCTGCGTTAAGAAAATCTCTTAATTTAAACATGGGAACGAAATAGCCAATATGAATTTTTCCTGTAGGAGCGGTCCCCCAATAAATTTTTAATGGTCGTGTAGAAATGATTTCTTGTAATTTTTCTTCATCAACAACTTCTTGTAGATTTCTTGTAATAAGTTTAAATTGTTCTTGAGCATTCATAATAAGCTACTGGGACTGTTATTAATTTATAAATCTTCCTTTAGTTTTTTTTAGTAAATGATAAACAAGTAGTATGCTAAACTTTGTGGTTAACTATTTTTCGTAGGTTTTATATACTTGTGTTTATTTAATTGTTTCACGATGAGTCAAATCAAAACAATCGTGTTCATTTTGTTGGCTGCGGTAGTACTGGGCGTAGGGGGTATGTATATACATATTACCAATCAATTCTACACTGCACAGTCCGTAATGGAAGGGGTTTCTCCTCTCGAGTTTTGTGAATCAACATCAAACCAAGAAGACTGTTTTATTTCTCTTGCGTTAGTTACTGCAAGTCCAGACTTGTGTAACGAAGTTGTTGATCGAATGACTTGTCGAAAAAATATTGTTGAATTTATAGATGATGTTTCTTTATGCGAGTATCATTCTGGAGATCTCGATTGTAATTGTTTAGTTAGCCATCATAGTAGTTTTGGGAATATTCAGGACTGTTTAGATCTTGACGACACTTGCGATTCTCAAACAGTTGATGCTTGTCTGAAAGAACTTTCTTTAAAATTACGTTCTCACGAACCTTGTGAGTTTATTCAAGGCAATGAAACTCGAAGCGAGTGTGAAGAAGAATTATTCAGCGAACACTCTCTTGGCGAGTATATTCATGAAAATAATTTAGAAGATGTTTGTGATTGGGATATGTCTTCAGAAGACCAACTCGTTAGTTGTGTTAGAGAGTATTATTATTCACAAGAAATTCGTTTTGAAAATCAACCAAAAGCGTTAATAGATATTTTATTATATTTTAATTCTCATAATTTGCGATCTGACGCTGCTTTTCTTTCAGGTCCTAACAGGTTAGCGGGTTTTAAGCGACTTTTACCGTATAATAGGTAGTTCTTTATAAAATACTAGAAGTAAAAACCACAATTTTTAAAAAGCGTTCTTGTGTTGTAGTTAATTGTGAGGGTGGTTTTTAATCTCTCTTACTATGAGGTAAAATCTAAAATGCAAAATAAAGATTCTAAAAAAAATCATGACTCTACAAGTCATGCAAGAAAACATAAAGTACACGCTACCTCTTCTCAAGGAGTTAATCCTTTAACAACTGTTATGCATGTTGTTGTGGTTCTTCTTCTTGCGGTGATGGTAATCCAACTAGGACAAATTAATGCGAAGTTAGATGGTTCTGTAGTTGCTGCACCTAGTGCAAATCAACCAACTGCTGCTCCTTCTCC
>SKGA01000015.1 GCA_007117735.1 Candidatus Woesearchaeota archaeon
AGAAAGCTTCTAAGAAGAAAGTAGCTAAAAAGAAGGTTGCTAAGAAGTCTGCTAAGAAAGCTACAAAGAAGAAAGTAGCTAAGAAATCTTCTAAGAAGAAGGTTGCTAAGAAGAAAGTAGCTAAAAAGAAGGTTGCTAAGAAGTCTGCTAAGAAAGCTACAAAGAAGAAGGTTGCTAAGAAAAAAGTAGCTAAGAAGTCTGCTAAGAAGTCTTCTCGTAAAAAAGTAGCTAAGAAAGCTTCTAAGAAGAAAGTAGCTAAAAAGAAGGTTGCTAAGAAGTCTGCTAAGAAAGCTACAAAGAAGAAAGTAGCTAAGAAATCTTCTAAGAAGAAGGTTGCTAAGAAGAAGGTTGCTAAAAAGTCTTCTCGTAAAAAAGTAACTAAAAAAGCTTCTCGATCTTCACGAAAGTAGTCAACTAATTAGTAAATGAAAAATAAGATAAAAAATCTATTTTTATGATTTACTAAAGAAGAAATGATTTTAATTTCAACTAACAAACTTTTTGTTTGTTTTTTTCTATTTTTTTATTTTTTGTATTAAATAGTTATGTTCATTCTCACAATAATATGTTTTAGTAATTCTCGAAGAACAACTTGCTCGCCAGGGTTCAATCCTTTTGATAACTCCTTTACTTTAATAGAGAAGAAGGTATCTGTTTTATTAATCCAAATCTGTGTTTGTCCTTCCTTATACTTATGAAAAAAACTTATTTTTGGTTTTACACCTTCAAGAACAAGAAGTATTTCTCCAAGTTCCATATCTGAGAATTTTACTGGTTTCCAATTCCAAGATTCTTTTCCAGGGGTACCAAACTCAAAATAACATTCTAATTTGTAATTAAGTGTGATCTTAAGACAGTTGTCTTTTCCAAAAAAAGCTTTCTGTATATGGTTTTTTTGCATATACAATAAAGAATTAGATTTATTTAAATAGCCTATTCGTGTTTGACCAGTGTTTTTTCAACAATCTCTTCAATATTGTCGCAAATAATTCTCACTTCTTTAGCCGCTAAAGGATTTTTATAACTTTCAGGACTTTTACATTTGAAACTATAAGGTATGGTGTGGTCGTAGCACTCTATTTTCTTTGTTTCAGTATTAATTAATGCCGCGCCTTGCTTTACAACAGTCTCTTGGTTGCCCCAGAATTTATGATCTTCTGTTCTTGTACCGTATATTTTCCATTTAATAGAGGTGCCTTCTTTTTCCCATTTATCGTTAGTACATTTAATTCCGATTTTAAACGTGTTTGGTTGATAATTAAGATTAGTTATGTTAAAGTATTGCATTCCTGTATTATTTACTGGAGCCAGATAATCATTTTCCTTAAGATGTTTTTTCTTACAGTTCATTGAAGAGAAGAAGAACGTAATTTTATTTAAAAATGTTTTGGCTTAAAGAAAAAATAAGAAAAAAAGAAAAAAGTACCTCGTAAGAGGCGTATAGTGTGTCTATCGATATTCTACAACTGCAGTTGAACGTAATTGTTCAATAAGAAGACCAATTGCTTCTTCTTGTTTCTGTTGTTCAACAAACATGTATAGCTCATCTTCTAGTTCTTCAAATGAAGGAAGTTCATCTTCAGGAATCTGGAAAGAATATGCTTCGTAGAGCTCTTGTACTTCTTGAGCGGTTACTTCTTCAATTTCAATATTATTCTCTAAATAATTTTGAATAGAGATACTTAATTGAATATCTTGCATGTGTTCCTCGTAATTTAGACCCATCATTTCAACTTGAGCTTGATAGTCTTCAAGAGTTGCACCTTGCATTGCTAATTCTGCTTCAAAAAGTGCTTGAGCTTCTTGCATAGATAATAATTCAACTTGTTGTTCAAGTAATTTTTGATTAATTACTAATTCAATTAATTGTTCTCTGGAAACTTCTTGTTGAAAAGATTGGCTAGCTTGAGAAATATCTGTTTCAGTAATTTCTTCGCCGTTCACAACTGCAACTACATTACCTGTCGCTGCTGGTTGTTCATCAATAATGATGTCGGTTTCAAAATCACCCATATCTGTACCTGTTTCGTATTCTGTTTCCATCGGTTCTTGACTACTGCATCCAGCAATAACCACCAATGCTACTACGAAAAAAATTGTTAACATATGTTTTATTTTTGTCATTGTATTCACACTGTATTTTTCTTTATTTATAAGTTTTAAGTAAAAAGCCTCATTTCATGCCTGAATTGTTTTTACTTATTGATTTTGTAATGTTTTAATGTCTCTAAGAAGTTCTTTAAATCGTTCCATTCGAAAATGTCCGACATTCTCTACTATTTTTATTGTTGCAGTGGGAAATTGTTTTGCAAATAATTCTTTATGGGATAATGGGATAACTGGATCATCACTAGAAAAATAAAACGTAACATTTTTCCAAGAGGCTGGTTCTTGTAGTTGCATACCAAAACCACCTACGAGTTCTTCTTGCACATCTCTTTTATCAAACGGAGGTGCAACTGCTAGTAGTGCATAGGGCTCTTGTTTTGTTTCCAGAAAATATTGAGTAAGGAATACTCCGCCTAAAGAATAGCCTAAGAAAATAGTGTTGTTAACATCAACGAGCGAGAGATATTTTTCAAAAAGAACTTTCCATTCTTCGTATCTTGCATCTTGTTTTAGAGGCATATCGATTTTTGTTAGAAGAGAAATATCTCTCTCAAGCGTATGATTCCAATTTACTGTCGGTTCCAAAGAAACTTCCCAGTTTTGTAAATCAGAAAAAAATTGTTCACGGGAAGAATAGGTTGTTCCACCGTGAACGTAGAGTACTCTTCTCATTGTTTTTGAAGAAGAGTCTGTAGCGAGTCAAATGCTTGGTGAAGCACTGAAACAACATCCCAGTCAATAGTGTCTTCAATAACAAACGGCTTACCTGGATGTTCTAAACGAAGATTTAAACTGTATCGTTTTCGTTCTCCATCAGTATCAAACGCTTTGATGTGCAAAACGAGTTTTGCATCTTCAGGTGCACTATGTACTAGAGACTCACTTGCTCGAGCGATAACTGTATCTACTCGGTGTTGTACATCTTCAGCTAGTTGTAAGTCGCTCCAACCTTTTAATTCAACAGGAATTGTTTCTTGTTTTTGATTCGTGGGTAAGAGGTGTCTAGCAGTAACGATACCTTGCGGTGTATATACTGCGGTAACTTTTTCTTCACGCATAATCTTAATAACATCTGATAAGTGTTCTGTCTGAGGAATAGTTTGCATAAAGTTTTTTATCGGCATAGTCAATAAATCAATAGACTCTCCTCGTACGTGATCGCTTCGAGGTTTTTCTGTATCGTTAAATGCATAATATTTTCGTAATAAACTTAAGGCGCTTACTACTCCTACACATTCTTCCTCATTCATTACAGGAACGTGTGAAACTCGTTCATTTTGAATAATTTCGATTGCTTTTGCAACAGGTTCGTCTTCTGTAACGTGGGATCTAGTGGTCGGTTGTATATTTTCAACACTATCAAGAGCTTCATAAATAGTAAATATATCAATAACTTTTCCATCTTTTACAACAGGTAAACTGGTAACGCCTGTTGATCGAAGCAGAGCCGCAGCTTTTTCAAACGGAGTATTTTCTTCAAGTTTTGGAACTTGATGTATGAGTGATTTTACTGTCATTTGATTCGAGTTGAATTTAGAACTGGGTACCCATGGAGCGATGACTCCTAAAAATTCATCGTTATCATATGCGAACACTCCTAGCTCATCAATAAGTGGAATGAGTTTAGCAATTGTACTTGAACTTTGAATAGTTTTCATTTCATGTTTTTGTTCCATAATACTATTAAGAAATGTGTATTTATAAACTCTGCGAAATGGTGTTCTTTATTTTGCTTTCTTTTTGGTGGTTGTTTTTTTCGCAGACTTCTTTGTAGACTTTTTTGTTGTTTTTTTTGTAGTCTTTTTCTTTACTGGAACAGGAGTCATATCGATAGGGCCGCCATCTTTAGGGATTTGAATGATTGTTTTACATTTAGGATAGTTTGAGCAACCAATAAACTGCCCGTACATGCTTTTTCGAAGAACAAGAGACTTATCTCCACAATTTGGACAAGGAGATTCCAGTGCTTTTGTTAATTCAGGACCTTGAATTTCTTTTTCTTGCTGCTTTTTAATCTCACAATCAGGATTAAAGCATGCAGTTCTTTCTTGTCGTCCAGAACCAATCTTAATCATTGGATAGCCACAACCTTCGCATTCTTTATCTGTTGTAGCAACATTTGATCCATTACCTGGTAAACTAAACACTGCTTTACAATCAGGATAGTTTGAGCAACCAATAAATTTTTGTTTTGTTTTAGGAGAATATTTAATCATTAAGGTTCCTTCGTTGCATGTTTTACATTCACCTACTGTGTTTTGCTTTTCTTCGCTTTCTAGTAAGGAATCTTTTAATGAAGAACCAATTTCCTTTTTCTTCTCATCAAATTGTGTAAGGATGGTTGTTAATTCTTGTTTCGCTTTCTCAAGAACTTTTTCACTTGTACTTTTATTTTCTCGAATTGCTTCCATTTCTTCTTCAAAATGTCGAGTAAGATCTTCTTTCATAATATCAGGAACATATTTATCCATTGTTTGCGCAACTTGCATTCCCATATCTGTTGGTTCGAGTGTTTTCTCAAGCGCATACCCTCTTGCAAAGAGTGTATCGATAATACTTGCACGAGTAGCTTTTGTTCCTAGATTTCTTTTTTCAAGCTCTTTAATGAGTGATGATTGCGTGTATCGTTTTGGAGGTTTTGTTTCTTTTTCTTCAAGTGTCGCTTTTTTATATTTCACTTGGTCTCCTTTGTTTACTTTAGGAACTTCTTGCTCCTCAAGCTTTACATGTGGACCGTAAAATTCTTGCCATCCTTGATAGGTTGTTCGCGTACCTTTTACAATGAAATTCTCTGTATTTACATCAATAGTAATTTTATTCGTTTCTCTGATTGCAGCATCTGCAAATGTTGCTAAAAATCGTCGAACAATAAGATCGTATACTTTAAAACTTCTTCCTTCTAATTCTCCTGCTGGAGGAATAATCCCTGTAGGATAAATTGCGGGGTGAGCAGGATCTTTTTTCTTTCCATTATTTGGTTTAATAACTTTTTGTGAAAGAATTTTTTCTGCAAGTTGTTTATAGATAGTACTTCTTGTTAGCTCTTTTAATAATTTTGTTAATCCAAGTTCTTCAGGTAGTTGTTGGGATGAAGTTCTTGGGTAGGATGTGTATCCTTTGCTGTATAAATCTTGAGCTATTGCTAAGGTATCTTTTGGTTTTATTTTTAATGAACGGAATGCTTCTGTTTGTAAGGTTGTTAAATCAAATGGTGTTGGTGGTTTAGATTTTGTTTCTCGTTTATCAATTGCTTTTACTACACCATCTTGTTGTACTTTTCTATATATTTCTTCAGCTTCTTCTTTCTTCCAGATCTTGTCTTTTTCGTGATTTCCTTCGACAGAATCTTTGTTTATTATTCCTTTGTATTTAATTTCCCAATACGGTTTAGGAACGAATGCTCGAATTTCTTTTTCTTTTTCAACAAGAATTTTCAGAGCTGGACCTTGTACTCGTCCGCTGGAAAGCATTTTGTATAATCCTGCTTTTCGAATTGCGGTAGAAAGTGCTCGTGAAAGATTGATACCGTACATCCAGTCAAGTCGATGTCTTGTTTCACCTGCATGTGCTTGACCCCATTCGATGGTTGGAAGTTTTTGTTCATACGACTTAATTAAGTCGGGTTTTGTTAATGTTGAGAATTTCATTCGCTGTGCATCTTTTTGTTTACAAGCATAACGAATAAGGTTCCATCCAATAACTTCTCCTTCTACATCAAAGTCTGTTGCGACGGTAAATGTTTGTGCTTCTTTTGCTAATTTTTTGATAACTGCGAGATATTTTTTTGTATGTGCTGAGTTTTTATCTACATCGTATGCTGGTTTCCAGTCAATGTCAAAACTCGGATACTTGAATGATTTTTCTTTTTCTGATAATGAATAGACGTGTCCAACTGCTGCAGCCACCACAATATCTTGATTTCCATGTGAGAGAATATAGTAACTTACTTGTCCTTCTTTTTTCACTATTGGCTTAGAATTTGCTAGACTTTCTGCTATTTTTTTTGCTTGACTTGGTTTCTCTGTAACAATTAACTCGTATCCCATCTGTTTACAAAGACTTTTGTTCTGCTTTAAAAATCTTCGCAAATACTTTTCGGACTGGACATCTTTGCAGTATATTTTTAAATGAGAGTTCTTTTACTTTTTTTATGGGAAAGAAACGAATGCAGTCTCCAAGTTCTATTAATGTCTATTTACAATGTCCAAGAAAATATTTTTATCAGTATAAACTTCGAATGCCTACCTCTCCTTCTATTCATTTAGTTCGAGGTAGTGTTGCCCATTTAGTTCTTGAAAAAATGTATACTATTCTTCCTGATGTTATTGCAGATAATTATGCTTCAAACTTAGAAATTATTCTTAAAGAATTATTAAAGAAATTTTGGGAGGAACATCATGAGGAATTTGCTGAGTTGAACATGACTGATCAGGAATTGATGCAGTATTATCGTGAAACTGAAGCGATGTTACTTTCATATTTACAGTTGTATTTGAAAAAACTTGATGAGAAAATTTCTCAAGGAATGACTTTTGTTCAAGCGTTTCATCATTTATCTCCTCAGGTTGAGGCAGAGTATCTCTCTTGGGATCATTATGTGAAAGGGTTTATTGATGTTATTGAGAATTGGGATGATACTGTTCGTTTGATGGACTATAAAACCTCTAAATCTGCAAAGATGACTGATGCGTATAAATTACAATTGGCTATTTATGCTCTTTTGTATAAGACAAAGCATGGTTCTTTGCCTGATGAAGTCGGTATTTATTTCTTAAAACATGGTCAGGAGATGACCTTATCTGTTGATGAAGAGCTTATTATGCATGCACAGTTTCATATTGAGCAAATTCATATGAGTACGGAGAGTGATTCAATCACGGATTATCCGAAGAATGAGACTCCTTTGTGTAAATGGTCTACTGGCCAGTGTGATTTTTATTCGTATTGTTTTGAGGGAAAAAAGATTCCTGAAGAACCTCTTCCTAAACGAATATATAAGAAGTAACTACTTTTAAGTAACGAAACATTTATATACTTCTTTTAATATTACTCTTAGTATGGGGAAGTTTTTACTTTTATTCTTTACATTTCTGGCAGGCTTTATCCTCTCAGCACTCTTTTTTGCACCTATGGCGATTGGAGAACGAGAAGTTTATGCACCAGGAAATCACTTGGGTCCTGACCGAATTCAGGTCTTTGAAGATCGTGTTATTCTCGATGTTCCGGACGTAGTATGGGCTTCTTTTAAGGATACAGGTAGTATGAAGCCTTTTTTTGACCACGGTGCACATGCGCTGCAATATCGTCCACGAGTTTCATCAGATATTTCTGTAGGGGATATTGTCACGTTTGAAAACGACCAAGGAATTATTGTTGTACATCGAGTAGTTCATAAAGGATCAGACGCTCAAGGCATCTATTTTATTACGCAAGGAGATAATAATAGAGTTTCAGACCCTGGACGTCTTCGATTTGATGATATTCGAACTGTATTGTTTGCAATTATTTATTAAGGGCTGTCAGTCACTCCATATGTTTATAAATGGACTTTTCTTTCTTTTTGAATATGACATTATATGATCAACGAAGAATTGTCTCTGCAGACAAAATTACGCTCAAACCGTTTTTTGTACAGCGACACCAGTCCTTACTCGGTGACCGTTATGAAGACTTTCTTCGCTATTCTTTTACCTATTTAAGAAAATGTATTCGTGTAAATACGCTTAAGATATCTGTAGAGGACTTAAAGACTCGTTTAGAAGAACAAGGATGGGTACTTGAGCCAGTACCGTGGTGCAAGGAAGGATTTTTTGTACAAGGTCATCAAACCCAACATCGATTTGATATTGGAAACCTTGTCGAACACGCGATGGGTTATTTCTACGTGCAAGAAGCAGCAAGTATGATTCCTCCCGTTGCTTTATTTACCCAAGAAGACGGCTCTTTTGACAAAGGAGAAGATCTTAAGGTTCTTGATTTATGTGCAGCACCTGGTTCAAAAACAACACAACTTGCACAATACATGCATAATACTGGTCTACTTATCGCAAACGATGTTACAGTAGGTCGACTACGTCCTTTAACTCTCAATTTACAACGAATGGGTGTTTCAAACATGTTAGTTACGTTAAACGCGTTTCAAGAACATAAGAAAAGCTCCCGACCCCGAAATCCTTTTGATGGAGAATTTTTTGATAAGATACTTGTTGATGCGCCTTGTTCAGGAACAGGAACTATTCGAAAAAGTTTCAAAGTCTTAGAAATGTATTCGCAAGGTTTAGTTCGACGACTTGTTATAACTCAACGAACTATTCTTGAACATGCCTGGTCCTTATTAAAAGTTGGAGGAGAGCTTGTCTACTCGACGTGTACACAAGAACCAGATGAAAATGAAGGAATTGTAAGTTGGTTCTTAGATAAGCATGAAGAAGCAAAACTTTGTGACTTGCCTCTTGATATGCGTCGTTCTCCAGCACTTACTTCGTTTGAAGAAACAACGTATCACAAAGATATTCATAAGTGTATTCGAATTTATCCTCAAGATAATGATACGGAAGGGTTTTTTGTGGCAAAACTAAAAAAGCTTAAATAGTTAATCACGTTAGTAGGTAAAACTATGGCAGATTTTCAAAAATCTTTACAAGAAAAATATCAAGCGGTTGCGACTTGGTTAAAAAACTTTTTTGACCAAATAGATCTCTATGAGACCTTAGCGGTTGTAGCAATTGCTCTGGGTATGATTCTTTTTATCGTCGGTTTATTTCTTATTTAAACCAAGAAGTAATTCTTTCTATAAATCTTTGCCAAGCAGAAAGATTTTGTGTATGAGATGTTTCGTTGAAGAACTCTTCTTCAATTTCTTTTTGGTCTGTTAAAGGGTTAAGGATACTGATTTCTTTATGTATTGTTTCATAATATCCTTGAGGTGTTCGAAACTCTAGAGTAATATTTTTTATTTCTTCTTGAAATTTCTCAGGTATTGTTATTTCAATTTCTTGCTGTTGGGGTATGCCTTTTTCAAGAGAAATAACTTGCTCAAAATCGCCAAGAGTCATTATACCTTGGGTGTCAGTAGAAACGTTAACAAATATTGCTTGTACTGTTATAGTCTCATTTCGTTCTGCTTCTTGAGGTGTGAATAGTTCCATATACATCATTCTTTCTGCAGCTTGCACCGTAATTGATTGACTACACTCAAGAGGGAAACTTTGACTTTCACTACTAAGATATTGACCAATAAAAGAAAGGTCTTTCGTGTATGTTTCTAAAGAAAATGGGAGTGCTATGCTGTAATTCTTTTTTTGTTCTTCATTTCCTTGAAGTCGTTCTATAAATATTTCTTTGTTCGCAATAGCTCCTTGAACTCCATAAAATATTCTCTCTTCGTTACTTTTTACTCCAAATTCTACAAGAGCAGTTTCTCCTGCCTTAAAACTATTCTCGAAAACTTTTACTTCACAACGAATATTAGGTGTTCGAACACGAAATGTATGATTTCCTGCAATGGGATAGAGGTCTCCTTTTGCTTCAATAGTTCCTGAATACTGAATAAGGTACTCTCCAACATATCGTTCTTGGCCAGACACACTAAACTGAATTTGTTCGTTTGGTTGTAATACTCGTTTTCTATTTCTAGCAAAATTTTCTTCTTGAATAGTAATAGAACTACTACTCAATACATTAAACCAACTTTCAGGATAATGGATCTCGATGTCTCGTAAAATTATTTCTTCATTATCTGTATTTCTGACAGTAAACGTTTTTTCTAAACGATCACGAATTTCGATAGTGTTTCTTGAAATTCTTGAAGTCACATCGAAAGGAGAACGAACTGATACGCTTGATGAACGACTCGCAGATTTTTCTTCAATAGTTCCATCTCTATCTTGATAGGTTATTGATCCTTCAATAGTTTGTCTTTCATATGTATCTACTCTCGCAGTATATTCTGCGGTCCAGGTATTTCCTGCACGTAAGAAAAATACTGCATTTAATTCGTTATTTCTTCGTTCAAGATTATCTGTTTCAAGAATGGTCAGTCCTGAGGGGACTATTTCGTTTAATGTAAAATTGCTAAGTAACGTTCCTGTGTTTGTAACAGATAAGGTGACTTTAATTGTTTCTCCAAAATATGTGGTTGTTTGGTTTAAACTTCTCTGCAGTGAACTTCGAGTAAAATCTTGAGGTTCTTCATGTTTTCGAATAGAAATTCTAATTGCAGGTTGTAATTTTCCTTGAGAATCAACTCTGATCTCGTTTCTTTCAAAGTCTCTATCTGTGTAACAATAATTATATCCTTCGTGTAGTCTGCATTGCCCGTATTGGACAATCGTGCCAAGACTACCATTTTTTCTAAATGACACTCTTGTTTGTTCTTCATCACTACTTTCTGTATTTAATCCAAAAACAGTAAACGTTCCTGTAGAGGTAGTTATGGTATTTTCATGAGTGCTCCAACCGTTAAAAACTGTACTTGCTTCTACTCCTGTGATAAGGAGTAAAAATAATAGAATGAACCAGACACCTCTTTTCATACTATCGTTTCTATCTTGTTTGTTTATATGCTTTTCTCTTTTTTTCGCGAAAATCTTTCCAGAGAAGAGTAATTTTATAAATGGGTGTTTTCTTCACTCGTTTATGTCAACGATTCACTCTCTTGCAAACTCTCTTTCTCCTATGGAGCAAGAACTTCTTGCTTACCTTCAAGATGGGATAACTGCACAAGAGATTGAACAATCTTCTTCTATAAATCCTACTCAAATTGCTCGATCTCTGATGTGGTTGAGTAATAAAAGTGTAGTGACTCTTGAAAAAAAATCTTCTATAGTCTATACTTTAGATACGAATGGTCTGCTGGCTCATACTCATGGTCTTCCTGAGGTAAGAATTGCAAAAGCTTTAGAAACTGGTCCAAGAACGGTTGACGAGCTAACTTCAGAAACGTTTCCTCGAGGAGAGATTCTTTCATCAATTGGTTTATTAAAAAAAGAAAGAGCTCTTCATGTTGAAAAAACTGAGAAAGGAATGCTTCTTTCTCTTGAAAAAAAAGATGTCTTTGACTCGTATCCCTTGGCTGAAACATTTTCTTCACTTTCCTTCCCTCTTGTTGAGGAAGATATTTCCTCAGAACAGAAAGCTCTTCTTGCCCCTCTATTCAAACGAAAAGATTTTCTTAAAAAAGAAAAACAATCAACCACAACTGTCTTTTTAACTGAGCAAGGTAAACAATTATTGCAAGCAGATATTGATTTCTCGCAATTAGAAGAACAACTTACTTCTTTAATGTTAAAATCTGGTACTTGGAAAGGAAAAACGTTTCGAACGTATGATGTACAAGCACCCGCGCCCGTATTGCGTGCGGGAAGAAGACATCCCTATACTAAAGCATTAGACTTACTGCGTTCTATTTATTTAGAAATGGGTTTTCAAGAAATGTCTGGTCCTTGGGTTGAAACTTGCTTCTGGTGCATGGATGCAATGTGGATTCCCCAAGATCATCCTGCACGAGATGAACAAGATACTTTCTTTGTAAAAGGATCTGGAGAGTTACCTAAAGCTCTTCTTTCTAGAGTACAAGAAGTACATGAGACTGGTGGAACAAGCGGTTCTCGAGGTCATGGTTCTCCTTGGAATAAAGCGCTTGCGGCACAACTTATTTTACGAACGCATAGTACTGCAACAACGTTTCGAATGTTTGAAAAAGACTTGCCTACTCAAGGAAAATATTTTTACTTGGCAAAAGTATTTCGAAATGAAGCGGTTGACGCAACTCACTTGGCAGAATTTAAACAAGCAGAAGGGTTTGTTATTGGTGAGAATTTAACACTCTCTGACTTGATGGGTTTTATCAAAGAGTTTTATGCGCGTCTTGGTATTCAAAAAATTAGATTCAAACCAACGTACAATCCTTATACTGAACCGAGCTTAGAAGCTCATTATTATGACGAAGTAAAAAAGAAATGGTATTCGCTCATCAACTCAGGAATTTTTCGACCTGAAAGTTTATATCCCTTTGGCTTAGAAGATAAAACAATCCTTGCATGGGGTATGGGTGCTACTCGTCTTGCTAGTATTTTACATCAAACAAGTCATCTCAAAGACTTAGTTGGTCCACAAGTAGATCTTGATTGGATTGCAGAACATAAAAATCCTGAATTAAAATGGTAATGGCAACATTTTCAACACAACTCTTTTTCTCCGCTCTCGGTTCGACTCTTTCTGAGCAAGAACTCTCTTCAACACTTTTCTCCTTAGGAATGGAACTTGACTCTTTTTCTGAAGAAGAATTTGTCGTGGAAATAACTCCTGAACGTCTAGATTTATTATCTGTACAAGGTCTTGCTCGAGCAGTTGGAGTGTTTTTAGGTAGTAAAAAAGTCTCTGAATACGTTGTTCATGATTCGTCTTATGTTGTTAACGTTTCTTCAACAATGAAACAAGTACGTCCTTACACCGTTTGCGCTGTTGTAAAGAATCTTTCATTTTCTCAAGAATCCTTAGATGCACTCATTGCATTTCAAGAAAAACTTCATGATACGCTTGGTCGTAAACGACTTCGAGGAGCAATAGGAGTGTATCCTCTAGACAAAATTTCTTGGCCGATCTCCTTTGATGCAGGAAAAGATTTTACGTTTCAACCGCTTGATGGTGAGGAAATGTCTGTCACGTCTTTATGTACTGAACATGAAACAGGAAAGAAATATGCTCATCTTCTCGATGGACTTTATCCGTTCTTTCAAGACGCTTCAGGAACTATTCTTTCTGTTCCTCCAGTTATTAATAGTGAATCGGTTGGCCGAGTAACTCTTGATACTACCGAAGTGTTTATTGAATGTAGTGGTTCTGATCTTTCTGTTCTCAAACAACAACTTACCTTACTGGTTACTAGTCTTGCAGAGCAAGGAGGAGCTATTTATGCAGTAGAAGTTTCTTATCCTGATGAAACCATGGTTACTCCTGTCTTATCTTCCTCTTCACTCTCGTTTAATACTTCACTCTTTGAAAAAACTATTGGTATTTCCTTACCTGATGATGAGATGAGAAATCATCTAGAACGAATGATGCACACTGTTGATGCTGATTGTACGGTTCACACTCCTTGTTTCCGGTTTGATATTTGGCACCCGGTTGATCTTGTCGATGACATTGCTCGGTCATATGGCTATAATAATATTCCTCTCCGTTTACCACACGTAACCTCGTTAGGTTCTCAATTACCTGAGAGTATACTTGTAAAAGACCTTACTGAGGAGCTTGTAGGATTAGGATTTTTAGAAGTGGTTACGTTTTCATTAAACAGCAAAGAAGATCACTTTACAAAAATGAATATTCCTGAACACGAACACGTACAAATTGTTAACGGTTTAGAATCTCAAGCATTACTTCGAACAAGTTTATTTTCCCAACAACTCTCTTTATTAGCACATAATCAACAACGACAACTTCCACAAAAAATCTTTGAGCTTGATCAGGTTACGTTCTTAGACTCAACCACTGATGTTCGAGCACGAAACGATCTTGTTTGTAGTATGATGATTACTGACAGCGTAGTTTCCTTTACTCAAATGAGACAAGTTGTTGATGCAGTTTTACGAGCAAAAGGTTTTGTTTGTGAAATTACTCCTCTTGAAGATCCTCGGTTTATACCTGGTCGAGCAGGAACTGTTTCTGTTAATGGTGTTGAAATTGGTGTTCTTGGAGAACTCTCTCCTTCTGTTTTAGAACAATTCGGTTTACAAACACCTGTTGTTGCTTGCGAATTATTTGTGGGGAAATTAGTATGAAGCTCTATCGAAGACCATTTATCATGTCTTTGTTGACGTTGCAATTATTATTTTTTCTTTTGACTTTAGTCGTCATTCTTTTCTTTGATTTCTTATTACTTGCAGGACTTCTTTTTGTTGTTCTTTTCTTATTAGTTTTAGAACTTATTGAGGTGGACTAAATGGTTGAGTATAAACAAGTTATTCTTGTTCGTCATGATCTAAAATTGCCTAAGGGAAAACTCGCAGCACAATCTGCACATGCAAGTGTGAGTGCTGTTTTGAAAGCAGATAAACGAGCAGTGCAACAGTGGTCTCTTGCTGGAATGAAAAAAGTGGCTTTGAAAGTCGCTGATGAAAAAATGTTATATCGATATGTTCAACAAGCAAAAGATGTGGGTTTAGTAACTGCAGTTATTACTGACGCTGGAAAAACTGTTGTTGCTCCTGGTACAGTGACGTGTGCAGCGATTGGTCCAGATGACGAATCTCGCATTGATAAGATTTGTCAAGATCTTTCTTTATTATAAAAATGGTTCAGTATGTTGTTTGTTCTTCATTCTTTCGCAAGGCAACAGGTCTCATGTTTCGATTTCCAAAAGGTCCATTTGTGTATTACTTCCCTTTTTCTTCTCCTCGAAAGATAGCTATTACGATGTGGTTTGTTTTCTTTCCCATTGATGTGGTGTTTGTTGATAAGAAAGGAGTTATTGTTGAGAAAGTTTCTTTACGTCCTTTTACGTTTTATCGTTCTTCTGTTCAAGCTTTTGGATTTTATGAAGTTCCTTTAGGAGCGAGTGATCATTTAGCTGTCGGAATGAAAATTTCTTGGAAATCTTTTTTTGAGTAATCTCCTTTATTGATGGTGTAAGTAGAAAGATTTATAAACAAGTTTGCTTTAGGTTAAATTGTAATCTTATCTTTTAAAGATGGGATACAGGGTGAAAATAATGAATAAAGGTGAATTAGTAGAAGCTGTAGCTGGTAAAACAGGATATGCAAAAAGTCAAGTTAATGAAATCATTTCTGAAATGATCGCAACTATTGCAAAAACTGTAAAGAAAGATAAAGTTCAATTAGTTGGTTTAGGTACGTTTCAACCAGTAAAGCGAAAAGCTCGAGTAGGTGTTAACCCTGCAACTGGTGAGAAAATTAAAATTTCAGCACGAAAAGCGCTTAAATTTACACCAACTGCAAGTTTGAAAAAACTTTAATTCTTTTCTGGCCTTTTTTAGGCCTTTTTTATCTTTTATAGAGAATAACTGTTAACCCGATTAGTTTGATTAATTCTGAGTTTGTATCTTGTGCTAGTTGTTTGGCTATTTCTTTTTTATCATTGCCATTATCAAGAAATGTTCGAAGAAGCTTAATTTTTGTTAATTTATTGGCTTTGAGATGATTTTTTATTTGTTCAATGGTCTGAGGACTGATTCCTTGTTTGCCGATATTCATGAATGGTTTGATTTGCATAGCTTGTCGAATGAGTTCTTTTTTATCCATATTCTTGTTAATTCTTAATTATTTATAAATAAATCTTTTTTTATTCCGTAATGTTTATATATTAGTTATTTCGTTACTGGTTACAAGTATACAAATTTGCACACTGGTTTGGTGTGTAAGAGGTGTAATTACGATGATGAAAAAAATGAATAAACGTGGGCAAGCTGCGCTAGAATTCTTAACAACTTATGGTTGGGCGTTCTTAGTAATTCTTGTAATGATTGGTGCTTTAGGATACTTCGGTGTTTTGAATCCTGATAATTTCCTTCCTCAGCGATGTAATGTTGGTCCTGAGTTTAACTGTGTAGAGTATCAAGCTATTGCTTGGGGATCTGGACTCATTCCTAGTGTTAATCTTTCTGTTATTTTAGGAAATAATGTTGGAGATGCGATGACTGTTAATAACGACTCTTTTGAAGTGTTTTTTGGTGAAGTAGCTTCTGATTTTTGTGGTGTTGGTTCAAATATTAGTTCTTCTTACAGCGGTACTAATGCGACTATTCCTGCAGGTGGACGATTATTTTTGACTTGCACTTGGAATCAAGCTGCACAATTTCCTCCAACAGGTAATAAAGTAAAGATCGATATTGATGGTCGGTACCTGCCAATTGGTGGTCAGTTTAATCGACCGGTTTCAATTGAGATCTTTGCGACACTACAAGATTTAAGCTAAGTAGGAGTTAATAGTCTATGAAACGAGCTCAATCTTCCTTTGAATATTTGAGTACGTATGTATGGGCTATTTTTTCCATTTTACTTTTTTTAGGAATTTTTTTTTATTTTGATTTTTCTTCTGTTTCTCTTCCTGACACTTGTGATGCGGGTTCTGATTTTCAATGTAATCAATTTGTTCATGATCTTAACGGGAGTTTTGCTTTTGAATTACTTCACCAAGGACGGACTGATATTAATATAACTCGAGTAGATTGTTTTCCGGATGAGGTGTATAGTTCAACCAGAGATTTTAATCATACTTTCTCTTTACGAGAAACTGCAGTTATTGTTTGTGATGCAGATCAAGACTTGGGTCCTCGGCCAATACTTGAAGCAGTAGTGTACTATAATTATGATGAGGTTGATTCTTTACCAAGAACAACTCTTGTTTCTGTTCGTGCACAACCTACTCGAGATATTATTGGTGAATACCTTTCTCGAGAAATAACTGAATCTTCGTAATTTTTTCGAACTTTCTTCCTCAAGTTATAAATTCTTCTTCTTGTTTTTTTCTTTTTGAGGTGATTACTTATGAAACGATTAGCAACAACGCTATTTTTAGCAACATCTTTTTTAACAGGAACGTACGTTGGTGAACATTATCAACCTTTTGAAACGTCAAGAGAAAATAAACGCTTATACAATATTAGTGCAGAGGATGGGACGCCAGAACATTTTCGTTCATATCAAACAAAAATAGATATTAATGAGAAAGGTCGAGCTGTTTTATATTTTGGCTCTGACAGTACGGGTGTTTATCGACCGGTGAATGCTGATGGAACTGTAGGAACAGTAGGATCAAATGTTGATGAGTGGTGGCAAGAAAGCAAAGAACGATTTAAAGAACTTTTTCGATCTAAAAATGAAGAAGAATAAAAAAGGACAGCTTTCTGAACTTCCCGCACGTAAGTGCAGTACCACACAGAACGTAGACGTGCTTGACTTCCGAGTTCGAAAAGGGATCGGGTAGAACCACGTCGCTTTGACCGTCCGAACATAAGAATACTTCTTCTATTTATAAATTTTTCTTTTTTTGGCTTTTCTTTATCTTACTTGACTTATAATTTTCCTGCTGACTTGTTTATCTTCTCGTTAAGTTTATAAATCTCGTCTTGTTCTTTAAAAGAATATGGCTGTAAAAAAAACAAAGAAAACGTCTTCTTCAAAAAAATCTTCGGATGTTGTTCAACCTGAAATTAATATTGGGCTTGTAGGTCATGTAGATCATGGAAAAACAACGCTTACTGAACAACTCTCTGGGAAGTGGACAGATACTCATTCAGAAGAATTAAAACGAGGAATTACTATTCGACTAGGTTATGCGGACACTGCTGTTCGAAAAGACTCTTCTTTAGATGAACCAAGTTGTTATACGACTCGAGACGTTCATCCTGTTTCAGAAAACAAAACTGAACTTGTTCGAAAACTTTCTTTTGTTGATGCTCCGGGACACGAAAGTCTTATGGCGACTATGCTCTCAGGAGCAACTATTATGGATGGAGCACTTTTACTTGTTGCAGCAAATGAAACTTGTCCGCAACCTCAAACGCAAGAACACTTAATGGCTCTTGAACTTTCAGGAATACAAAATATTATTGTTGTACAAAACAAAATTGATCTTGTAAATGAAGAGCGAGCGATGAGAAATTATAAAGAAATTAAAGCGATGCTAAAATCAACACGATTTAGCGAAGCTCCTATTATTCCTATCAGCGCACAGCACGGAATTAATATTGATGTATTACTACATGCGATTCAAGAATATATTCCAACACCTGAGCGAAATGAAGATGCAGATTCATTATTATATGTGGCACGAAGTTTTGATATTAACAAACCAGGAACAAAAGTTTCCGCTTTAACGGGAGGAATTCTTGGTGGAAGCGTCGTGCAAGGACATTTTTCAGTAGGTGATCGAATTGAACTTCGACCAGGACGACTTGTTGAAGAGCAAAACAAACTAGTAGCAAAACCTTTATTTGCAACAGTTACTGGAATGATGACTGGAGGTTCTTCAGTAGACAAACTTCATCCAGGAGGTTCTGTAAGCTTACTTACTTCTCTTGATCCCTCAATTGTGAAAGGAGATCGTTTAACAGGAAACCTTGTAGGAAAACCTGGAACGTTACCTCCTGTCTGGCATGAGTTAAAATTAAAAACAACTATTCTTGAACGAATTGTAAATATGGGAGAAGATTTCAAAATTGATCCTTTACGACATAATGAAATGTTAATGATGAATGTGAACAGTGCAAAAACTGTTGGTGTTATTGTTGATTTGAAAAAAGGTCATGCGTATTGTAAACTACGATTACCCATTTGTGCAGCAGTAGGTGATCATGTAACGATTAGTCGACGGGTAGGAAATCGTTTCAGACTTATCGGTTATGGAGTTATTAGCGAATAGGTGATGTTGCATGAGTAAACTAAAAAATTATTTTTTAGGACTTCTTGTTACAGGTTTATCTGCGTGTAGTGAGTATAATCCTGTTCATACTGTTTCTCAACAACTTCCTGAAGTAGACGGTCATACGGTTACACTTTCTTATTTACCTCATAAACATATTTCTATGATTAAGATATCTACTCCTGATACGATTACTGAGAAAGATAATTATTATCTTCTTGCAAGAGATGTGAATGGTGATAATATTATTGATGATATTGTTCTTTCTTCACAACCAAATAATCCTCTTGAAAAATATGCTTCTGTTGAGAAAACAAGTGAACTTCTTCGTATTATGCACGGCTGCTATAAAAGATAATTAGATGTTGATGAATTGATACGAAATCTTATTTCCTTTCTCAATCGTTATTTCTGTCATTACGTGCTGAGAATTATTCACATACAATGATTGAACTGGAGTATTTCGTTTTACTCGTTCTCCTTTTTTATTACGAGCACGTTTACCTGCTTCATGAATATGTCCACAAAAAAACTTCGTAATTTTTTCTTGTTCTAAAAATTTCTTTAATGATGCACTACCTACGTTCTTTTGTTTTAATTTCAAAGGATATTTCTTTTTCTTTATTGCTTTTCCAAGGTTATACTCGAAAATATTTCCTTCATGAATAATATCTTCACTTTCTTCCAAGTGATCATTCTTTACTAATTCTTTCATATCTTTTTCATTAATAATAAACGGTTCTGTAGCGATAAAAAATTTTGCAAAATCAAGATCAGTCTTTTTTGTTCCAAGAAAAGGAATGTGACTACACACTATTGTTTTTTTAGGATTATTTTTTGTTCTTGTTAATATTGACTGAATCTTTTTCAAACTAAAAAATGTTACTTTCTTACTAATCTTTGCTTCTGCTAAACGAATAGCTGTTTGTTCTCGATCTTCTTTTCGAGGAGTCTTCTCTGAGAGATAAAAAGATCCGCCTTGATACGATTTATCGCTATTTGCAACCGCATTACTCCCGGGAATACAAACAAGCGTATAGTCTCCGTAGCGAATAATCATATTAGTATATTTACTTGCATCAATAAGTTGTTTGTTCTTCTCAAATTTCTTGAGTGCTTTCTTATAATTATCTTGATGTTCATGACTTCCGGGATAAATAATTAGAGGAGTATTTAGTTTTAGTAAGGTAGAAAGAATTTTTTGTAAACTGCGAGCAGTGCGACCAGGAATATCTCCTCCAAGAATTATTGCATCAAATGAGTTAGTTTCTGCATGTTTTTTTACTGCGAGAATATCTTCAAAACGATTATGTGTATCGCTTACAAACAAGAGTCTTTTATGATTTTGTTCTATTTCTCTCATTGTGTTTTTGCAAACATTGCTTGCACTTGTTTTGCAGACAAGCGCTGTAAAGAAAGAAATTGTTCAGGATCAGAAAGTTTTGGTTGTTGTTCTTCAAACATACGGAAAAGAATTTCCTTAGTTGCGAGTACATCGCTCATTGCACGGTGTGCTTGAGAATTTGTAATCGCATAATAATCACAAATACTTTGCAATCTTTTTGAAGGGAGTTCTGGAAGTAATCGTCTTGCAAGCTTACACGTGCAAAGCAATTCATTCGTTACTGGTTTGTTAAGATGTAATCTACTATAATGATCGATAAACTTGTGGTCAAAACCAACGTTATGGCCAACAAAAACTGCATCTCCTAAAAAATTATGCACTTGCTCAAGTACTTGTTCAATAGGTGGAGCGTTTTGTACCATCTCATCAGTGATGCCAGTAAGTTTTCGAATAAAAGAAGGGATGGGTTGTCCAGGATTCACCATAGTATGGAATTCATCGACAACCTCATTATTTTCAATTTTTACCGCAGCAATTTCAGTAATTGCATGGCGATATGGAGAAAGTCCTGTTGTTTCTATATCAAGAACAACAAAAGCTACCATTCTATGACAACTTCTCCTTCTTTAATACTTGCTTGACACATGCATCGTTCATTACTCTCAAGACCTAATGCTTCTTCATTATCTGTCTTTGGAGAGAGATTTTCTATTCCTTCAGTTACTGTCACTTTACACGTTCCGCAAACGCCAGCTCGACAACCAAAAGGAACGCCTAATGATTCTGCTCCGTCAATAACAGGAGTATTGTTCTCAATCTCTACTTGCTCACCAGAAGTTGATTTTAATAGTGCCATACTTTTTTTATTGTATAGTTCTTTAAAAGTTTTTTTATTCTCCTGTTTTTACGAATACAAATCTTTATAAACTTCTTCGTTTCTATTTTTATAAAAGAGAGGTGTGGGTAGTGAGTAAACGTCAAGTAACAAAGCAAGTGACCGCTATTGGTACGGTAGATTGGGATAGACGATTGTTTGATGAAATTGTTGAGACTCCTGATGGTACGACATATAATTCTTATCTTTTAACAAGCAGTGAAAAAACTGCAATGATTGATACGGTAGATGAACGAACAAAAGATGAATTCTTACAAACTCTTTCTACTATTCAAAACCTTGATTATCTCATTGTACAACATGCAGAACAAGATCATACTGGCTGTATTGAAGATGTTGTTGCTCGATTTCCTCACGTAGAAATCGTCTGTAATAAACTCTGTCATCAAATGCTTCTTGATGAGTGGAATCTTGAACACGCCCGATTTAAAATTATTGAAGATGGTGAAGAACTTTCCTTAGGAGATATGACTTTACAATTTGTGTTCACGCCTTGGGTACATTGGCCAGAAACGATGTGTACGTTTTACAAAGAAGAACGATTACTTTTTACGTG
>SKGA01000012.1 GCA_007117735.1 Candidatus Woesearchaeota archaeon
TTACCGTGAACGGATATATCATGCATCATTACTTGCTTCCTAAAATTCAGGAGAGTATTAAGAAAAATAAATTTACTCCAAGTCTTAATAATCAAGCTGCACTAACAGGAAGTATTTCTATTGTTTCATGGTATGCTATTGTGGTGTTAGCAATTACAAAAAATACTGGTTATTCGCCACTAGAATTTACTCTAGTATATATTATAGCACTTGCATTTGCTTATTTTGTTGCATTAAAAGTGGAGACAAAAATTCACGCGACAAAATAAATTTTTTTCTTTTTTTAACAAACGACAAACAATTACCTATACTAAACGTTTGTCGTTAACCATTTATTTTTAAAAAATATTTTTCTTAAATCACTTCGACAATGAATTTAACTACAATAAAACGAGAATATTTATTACAAAAAAATAGATCCTATTAATAGAATTAGTTTAAAAAAATAAAAAAAGTTTAACTTTTTGAAAACAGAGAAAAGAAAAATCCTTTCTAGTCTCAAAAAGCTTACTTGTTAGCTTTCTGAAAAGAAAGACAAAAGTCTTGATTCAAAAAGTAAACATACACTTTTTGAAAACAGAGATAAGCAAAAAGCTTATCTTGTCCCAGAAAGCTCATTTATTAGCTTTCTGGAAGATAAGTAAGTCTTCAGTAGTTAATTTCTTACCAGTCTTGATTTTATCATTAACTTGTCGAGCTTTCTCTTTTACTTCAGCCACTGCCGCTTGACGTTTATCTTCTTCAATTTTAACGTTTTGTGCTTCTAAGACTTCTCGAATATCATCAGACTGTTTTAACAACTCTTTTAACTGATTATTCTTCTCAGTAAACTTTTCTTTAAATTCTTTAAATTTTTCATACGCTTCTTTTTCTTCTTCTTTCAAATCATCAATTTCCTTTGATGTTTCAATAACACTCTCGTGTTTTTCTTGAGAATCGGCAGCGTTTTCTTGAATATACTTATGAGCTACATTAGATTTTTTTCTTAACTTAGAAATTTCTCGTTGTAGCTTAGAAATTTGTTTCCACTCATTACCAACTGAATCAACTTCTGCAAGTTCTTTTTTTAAGGACTTTAACTGAGTCATTAATTGTTGTTCTTTCTTAAAGCTCATTGGTTGAGTTTGTAGAGTATAATCTAATTTTTCAATTTGGCGCTTAATTGCACCAGGTGATTGTTGTTTATCACGTGCAGGCGGAGCTTGATCACCAACTTTATCTTTGAGTTCTTTGAGTTGAGCAACTTTCTCAGCAATCTCTTTATTCAGACTATCTCGTTGGTCTTTTTTCTCCTTTACAGAGGAAGTAATTTGATCTCGTTCTTCTTTATTTCCTTTTACATCGCCGATTAATTCGCCGATCTTCTTATTAATAGATGAACGTTTCTTAAACCAAGATTCCTTTTCTCGATTTAAAGAGTTTAACTCCTTTTTTAAGGAAATAATTTCTGATCGTAATTTCTTATGATCTTCTAATTGTTGCTCAATTGTTTTTTCTGTCATTGTTCTACCTGCATTAAATATACTATATTAAAAAAAATAAATTGAGAGATTATAAGAATCTCTCAGGAAAAAAGATTTTATCCGAAAAGAGCACCAAGACCTGCCGCTGCTGCGCCATCATCTTCTTTCTTTTCTTCTTCTTTTTTCTCTTCAGCTGCTGGAGCTGCTGCTTCGCTAGCTGCTGGAGCTGCCACTGGAGCTGCGCTCACTGCTGCTTTTGCAATAGCTTCTTCAATATCAACACCATCTAGTGCTGCTACTAAAGCTTTTACTCGACCATCATCAACTGAGACTCCTGCTGCTTCAAGTACTTTTTTAACAGCTGCCTCTTCAACTTTTTGCCCTGCTTTGTGTAAAAGCATTGCTGCGTAAATGTATTCCATTTTATTTACCTATTTTTTGTATTTAATTACTATTATCCGAAAAGAGCACCAAGACCTGCCGCTGCATCAGCGGGTTCTTTTTCTTTCGTTTCGGGTTTGTCGTTGTCATCTTCTTTCTGTTCAGCAGGTACTGAAGCAGAAACAGTTGGAGCTGCACTTAAAAGAGCTTGTAACTCTTCACTAAGCGCGTCACTTGGAAGTGTTCGTGCCACTCCAAGCATTTGACCGTGAGCTTTTACTAAAGTATCTCCTACAGTTAAGTCTGTTAAGATATCTTGATTTACTGCTAAATTTTTACTTTCAGTAAATGCTTTAGCAAGTAATGGTTCGATAGTTGTAGCGTTTGGAATCGCTGCATTCACACCTAGATTGAATGCCCACGTTGCCGCACTTACAAGATCGTTGTAGTATGCATCTTCGTCAATATCAAGAACTGCTTTTGTGAGGATTTCTCCATTTTCATATACTGCAGTTAAATCAAGACCAATTTCCATAGGTTCAATTCCTAATCGAGTGAGAAGTCCTGCAAGTTGTTGATTTACAACATCGCCTTCTTTTGCAACTACAGAATCTTGTTTAATTGCTACTTTTCCACCATCAATTCCTGCTTTAATTCCTACTGCACCTAATTCTCCAATAACTGGACCTGGTGCGAAAGGAGTAGGACCTGCAGGTACAACAATATCGTTTGGAGCTGTTTGTCCACCTTTAATTGCTGTTTTAGATTTATTTTTCTTTAAGGTTTTGAATAAACCAAAAGGGTTTTCATTAGTAAAGATTAATGCAGGCATTCCTCGCATATGATTTGCTAATTCAGCAACGCCTTTCTTATTTGATTGTTCAAGTGCAACTTTTAAGAGTCGTTGTTTACTCATCTTAATTGTTACTGATCCTCGTAATTTTTCCCGCATAGACTGAACAGTTCGAGCAGGTAAATTTTCCATATTAACTGTTCCGATAATATCGTGTGAGTTAATTAGTTCAGTAAACTCTGCTACTGCATCTTTCTTCTTTTGTGAAACATAAGCCATTTTTTTCCTCTATAGCACTTTTTGTGGAGCACTCATTGATAATTTAAGTACTGCACTTCGAACGTTGTGTCGTTCCTTTGGAAGGTGTAGCTCGATTTGTTTGTAAAAATAAGCAATGTTTTTTGCTAAGTCTTCATCACTCATTTTTTCATCCCCTACTTTCACTTGGATAACAGGGAATTTTTTTGCAACAATTCGAACAGTTGATTGTAATCGATCATAAAGCGGGCCTAAAGATGATTTTGGAGGTACTACACATCCTGCTTTAGGATTTGGCATTTTTCCTCGCGGACCAAGAACTCGACCAAAAGCTCCTGCTACTTTACCCATAATATTTGCTTGCGCAATAAAAAATTCGTGGTTGTTTGCTAATTGCTTTACTTTTTTCTTATCTTTTTGATAATCAGGTAATTCACTTACTGAAATTACAGTGTCACATACTTTTTTTGCTTCATCGTATAAATCTGTATCTACAATTGCACAAACTCGTTTTTTACCGCTTGCAACAGGTACATTCATAAAGAATTCTACTTGTTCATCAGGGTTTTTTAAGTTAATATCTTTTAAATTTACAATAAGCTCGACAGCTTGTGTGAATTTTCGTTCTTTTGCTTGCTCACGAAGCGTTTGTAAATGTTTTTGTATAGTTTTTTCGTCCATTGTTTTCAAACCTCCTACAGTACGTAGTATATTGCTTGATCATTAAGAGAAATAAAAGACCTTAGTCTTGTATATCAATTAAGTGATTTCTCACCACGAAACAATGTAGATTGCCCGTGTGATACGCAATTAACGGTAGGCAGAAGAAAACAAGTATCATTTATAAAAGTTGTCATTCATTTACCTCATCTCAAATTCTTAAAGTTTTTAAAGAGAAGATTCCTACAGACTATTCAGAGGTAAAACTATGGTTTCCACAACAACAATTATCATCATAGCAGCAGTTGTAGTTATAATTTGGTTTATATACAACAGTGTAGTACGATCAAAAAATCGAGTTGAGAACGCTTGGGCTCAAATCGATGTGCAATTAAAACGACGAACAGATCTTATTCCGAATTTAATTGAAACAGTAAAAGGATATGCAAAGCATGAAAAAAGTGTTTTACAGGGCGTTACTGAAGCACGAACTCAGCTTATGAAAGCAGATGGTGTGAAAGAAAAAGCAGAAGCAGATAATATGCTTGCTGGCACTTTGAAAAGTTTATTTGCAGTTTCAGAAAATTATCCTGATCTAAAAGCGAATCAAAACTTCTTACAATTGCAAGAAGAGCTTACAGGTACAGAGAATAAAGTTTCTTACGCTCGTCAGCACTATAATGACATGGTAATGAATTTTAATACAAAAATAGAGTTGTTCCCAAACAACTTATTTGCAGGCTTGTTTAACTTTAAACGAAGAGAAATGTTTGAAGCAACTGAGGCTGAGCGAAAGAATGTTTCTGTAAAGTTCTAAAACGATGGTAAAAACAAATTTTTATCGAGAAATAGAGCAAAATAATTATCGAACGCTTGGTCTGTTTCTCATTTTTTTTATTTTTATTATGGGTCTTGGCTGGCTTCTTGGCTGGTATATGCAAGACATGTATTTTGGCTTTTCAGTCACACTTATTTTTGGAGTAATCTATGCGCTTATCGCGTATTTTCTTGGAAGTAATATTATTCTTACGTTGTCTGGTGCAAAAGAGGCGACAAAACCTGAATTTACTGCCTATATTAATATGGTTGAAGGTCTTGCAATTGCTGCAGGTATTCCTACGCCAAAAGCGTATGTTATTAGAGATTCCGCTCTTAATGCGTTTGCAACCGGTATTTCTCCTAAAAATGCTGCAGTTACAGTAACAACAGGATTACTTGAACGATTAAATCGTGAAGAGTTAGAGGGTGTTATCGCTCACGAGATTGCTCACATTCAGAATCGAGATATTCGTACAATGTTAATTGCATCTGTTCTTGTTGGTATCGTTACTATCTTATCTGATTTGTTTTTCCGTATGACGTTATTTGGTGGAGGAAATAGAAGCGGAGAAGGTCGAGGGAATAGTCAGATTGTCATTATCATTCTCGCTCTTATTCTTGCAATTCTTGCACCTATCATTGCTCATATCATTAAATTATCTATTAGTAGAAAACGAGAGTTTGTTGCTGATGCGCACGGAGCAAAGTTGTCTCGTAATCCTAAGGCTCTTGCAAGTGCATTGCGTAAATTAAAGACAAACACTGAGGTAAAGTCTGCAAGTAATGCTACTGCCCACTTATATATTTCTTCTCCGCTAAAAAAGAAGAGTTTCTGGGGTAATTTATTCTCAACCCACCCTCCTATTGATGAGCGAATTGCAAAACTCGAAGCAATGTGATGTCTCTTTCAAGTAATAACAAATAGAAAGATTTATATAGTTCTGTATCTCAAAAAGAGTATGGATCTTGATAAATTCTGGAATATGCAAAGAAAAGCCGCGTGGAAGTATCAAAAAACTGGCGAAACAGAAAAAGAGAAGTGGGAACGAATACAAAACAATACTCCACATATTAAAAACAATCTTAAAGATCTCGTAGCACGTATCAAAGGAGTTAAAGACACGTATGCACACCCAAACGATCCAAGAACAATGCAAGTACAGCTAGAAAATGATTTACTAGCAAAAATATACCTTGTGCAAGGAAGTGCAACTCCAAGTCTTGCAGATTTTAATCCTGAGAAAGAGATGGAACAAAACGCTGCAAAAGGAGCATACTCTATTTTTCTTTTTCAAAAAAACACAAGCGGACTAAAGGACTATATCGAATCACACCAAGAACCTCAATTCTACGATACTAAGGATCGGTTAGATCTTAGCTTAACTGAACAAAGAGGAGCAAGCCCTCTTGAACATAACAATTTTCTTATTCAAACCTACGATAAAAAAGTACTTCGCCATATTAACTGCACACCAAGCAGAGATCGAGAAGGAGAACTACAAGAAGCTCGACCGACATATGAAGAGTTAAAACTTACAAAAAAAATTAAAACAGGAGAACTTGATGTGTACCTAAAAAATCTTCACACGCCAGCACTTCTGATCCCTGAAGAAAGAACAAAGAAATTTGAAGAACTTGATTTCCTAAAAGGATACAGTCGACACCTAAACGAGTTTGAACAACGACGAAAACAAGATAATGCAATATACAAAGAAGCTCGAGAAACACAATTAAATGCACTAAAAAGAGGAGATGAACAACAGTATTTCCAAGCAGCACAATATACCGGCATTACTGACGAGATAAACTTTTCTTAATTAACCCTGTAAATAAAGGAGCAGGAGATTCTAATGAACTTTTTAACTCAGGATGCGCTTGTGTTGCGATAAAGAAAGGATGCTGAGGCAATTCTATAAATTCTACTAACGCGCCATCAGGCGAACGACCACTCAA
>SKGA01000004.1 GCA_007117735.1 Candidatus Woesearchaeota archaeon
CGCTGGTCTTCGAACATCTGCGAAAGTTATTCTACTTTCTTGAGTTTAAGCTTGTTCAATCTTAAACAATCCCCGCGGGCTCACATTTTTTCGCCTTTTTCGCTGGTCTTCGAACATCTGCGAAAGTTATTCTACTTTCTTGAGTTTAAGCTTTGTTCAATCTCGATCATTACAAGCAGCCTTCTTCTAGCACGAACATTTAAAAATAGAACTTCTTTCACCTTGTTTCATGGCAATCAAAAAAGGCGATTTTATTAAATTATCCTATACTGGCTCTCTTGATGATGGCAGTGTGTTTGATACGACTGACAAAGATGTTGCTGTAAAGCACAATTTACATTCTCAAAAATCCAAATACGGTCCGGTAACTATTGTTGTTGGTGAAAACCATGTTGTTCCTGGTTTAGATTCTTCTTTTGTTGGAAGAGAAACTGGCGAGTATACTGTTGTTGTGAAAGACGTTGATGGTTTTGGAAAAAAATCTGCAAAGAAGATGAAGCTTGTTCCTGCAAAATTTTTCAAACGAGATAACGTTCGTCCTTTTGTTGGTTTACAAGTAAATATTGATAATGAAATGGGTATCGTTCGTAGTGTGAGTGGTGGTCGTATTGTTGTTGACTTTAACCATCCTCTCGCAAGTAAAGACTTGACCTATGCGGTTACTATTCATGAAATAGTTTCTAACCCTCAAGAAAAAGTTCAAGCGGTTTTTGATTTATTCTCTATCCCTGTTGAGTCTATTGCTGCAACAGAAAAAGAAGCAGTTATTACTACTAAGACTTTGCTTCCTGAACAGTTGACTACACCTTTTGCTAAGGATATTACTCGTTTAACTGGTATTGAGAATGTTTCTTTCCAAGCTGATGGCGAGAAGAAGGAGTAGTAATCTTTATATACTATTATCTCTCAAATAAGTGTATGCAAAAAAGAGGTCAGGCTGCACTGGAATACCTTGTCACGTATGGTTGGGTTTTTGTTGCAGTTTTAGTGATTATTGGAACTCTTTCTTATTTTGGTTTTCTTTCTCCTGATTCTTTTCTTTCCGATAGTTGCGATTTTGGCTTACAGCTTGAGTGTGTTGATCAGTATCTTGATGATGAAAAACAAGTCGTTCTTCGTTTTCAAAATAATTTCGGTGCAAATATAACTATTGTTGATGCTTATATTCGTACAGGTAATAACGAGTTTGAGCAAGTTTTTTATGGCGAGCCTTCCGGTTCTTCTCCTTCTCCGGTCGCTATTCCTCGCAATGAAATTCGTCAGGTTCGTTTTGACCTTGATGGTCAAGATTTTTCTTTCTCTAGGAATAGAAAGCAACGAGTAGACCTTATTGTTGAATTCCATCGAGTGGGGGGATCTATTCGTCATAATATTACAGGAAATGTCTTCGGAGAGGTTTCTGAGCCATTAATTTAGTCTCTAGAGCGTGTTTAAAGACCATTTAGATAGAAATATTTTTAAATAAATCTCTATTCTCTTTTATTTCCATGAGTTTAGAACAAACAATTTCTCAAGAAACAACACAAGAAGTTTCTTCGCGCCCTATTAATTTACCTCGTCTTCCAATAAATAGTTCGTTTGAGCAACGTGAACGATTTAAAAAAAGTTTTATGGAGTTGTATGGTAAGGAGATTATTCAAGTGCAGAATGCAGAAGGAAAAACTCTTGATTTAGGTATTTCGGAAATTTCTTTCCCTGGTTCCTTATATATGATTCATCTTGAACCTCTTGATGAACGTTATATTCCTGCTGATGAAGATATGAAAAAATTGGCTCCTCATGTATATCTTTTGAAGGATTCTCACCAACCGAATCTACATCTTGGATATCTTCGAGATCAAGGATTTATTCATTTAGTTCCTTGTTATCAAAAAAGATTTAATAAATTATGGGATTTAAATAAACAAGTATATCAATCTATTTCTTTTTCAAATAAGAGTTCTTAGTAAAAATACTTATAAAGGAGGTTTCTTCACAGAGATGTATGAGTGGTGAGGTTCGGTTTAAAGAAGCAGGTAGGCTATTCTTATGGTTACTAAGTTCTCTTCTTGCAGGGATAGTTCTTTTTAGTCTTTTACAAACTACTGCTCTTTCTTTTTGGTTACACATTTCTCTTACTATTCTTTTTATTTTATTCGTTCTTATTGGTTCGCTTTCTTACCTTTCAAAGACGTACACGCAAACAGTTCATCTTGCTTTATTGTTTTCTTCTTTCTTTGATCGTTTATTATTTCCTAGGGGTTTTGAAAAACTTTTAAAAAAACATATTCCTGGTAAGGCGATTATGGAGTTAGGTTCTTCAACACAATTGCTCACTGCTCGCCTTCAACGACTAGCTCCTTTATCTCATTGTATTGTTGATAGTTCCGACTCTGTTATTCGTATCCGTTCAAAGCATTCTTCCCCTCTTCTTTCTTTTGTTCATGATCCTTCTTTTACTTCTCATCTTCCTCCTTCTATTTCTTCTGCAGATGTTTTTTTTGGGATTCGCCTTCTTAATCGTTTACGTGATGATTTTCTTTATTTGAAACAATTAAATTCTGTTTTATCTGAAGGTGGCAGAGTGTATTTTTTAGAATATGCTCCTTCTCCTTTACTTTTTTTCTCAAAAAATGAATTATTCTCTGATACGGTTCGTTTAAAGATGATGTTTAAGGATGCTGGCTTTGCAACACGCATTATTTTTATTAAAAAGTGGTACTGTACGTATATGATTATTGAAGGTATTAAAACAGATTATACTAATGCACCTATTGTTTAATCAGTAGGGTGTTCGATTTTTTACAGTTGTCTTTCACAACTTGTTAAGATTTAAAAAGGCGTGTGCGTTAACTTTGCACATGAATGCGTTTACACATGCTCAAAACCAATTAAAAAAAGCTCAAGAAGCGGCTCAGTACACTGATAATGATATTCAATTCCTTGCTCATCCAAAACGAGCTGTTCATGTATCTTTTCCAGTAACTCTTGATTCTGGAGAAATCAAATACTTCCAAGGATTTCGTATGCTCTATAATGATCTTCTCGGTCCTGGTAAAGGAGGTATTCGTTTTCATCATCACGTTGATGAACATGAAGTGAAAGCCTTATCGTTCTGGATGACTATTAAGAATGCGGTTCTTAATCTTCCTTTAGGTGGAGGAAAAGGTGGAGTGATTATTAATCCAAAAGAATATTCTCAAAATGAGTTAGAGCGAGTTGCTCGAGGGTACATTCGTGCACTTCATCAAAGTTTAGGTCCTCAAATTGATGTTCCTGCTCCTGATGTTTATACTAATCCTCAGGTAATGGCATGGATGCTTGATGAGTATGAAGTGATTACTGGTCAGCACGCACCTGGTTTAATTACTGGAAAACCGTTAGAGGTTGGTGGAAGTCAGGCTCGTTCTTATGCGACTGCACAGGGTGGCGCGTATGTTTTTCGAGAAGCTGCTAAGCTTCACTCCTATACTCCTTCTTCTACAACGGTTGCTATTCAAGGTTTTGGAAATGCAGGGATGCATATGGCTAAAATCTTAAGCGAATGGGGGTATAAAATTGTGGCGTTAAGTGATTCTCGTTCTGCAATTTACAATGAAAACGGTCTTAACATCACTAAGGCTATTCTTCATAAACAAGAAAAAGGTTCTCTTGAAGGCTTTGATAAGGAAATCGCTCATGATGATTTATTAGGTTTAGCTGTTGATGTTCTTGTTCCTGCTGCTCTTGAAGGCGTGATTCATAAAGATAATGTGGATACTATTCAAGCAAAAATGATTGTTGAACTCGCAAACGGTCCTATTACTCCAGAAGCTGATGCGGTTCTTGAACAGAAAACTACTGTTGTTCTTCCTGATGTTCTTGCAAACGCTGGTGGTGTTACGGTAAGTTATTTTGAGTGGGTGCAAAATAATCAAGGGTATTATTGGACTGAAGATGAGGTCTTAACTGCTCTTGAAAAGAAAATGGTGACTGCTTTTCACGAAGTCCATGAAAAAGTAAGTGAATCTAATCAGTCTTATCGAACGGCAAGCTTTATGCTCGCTCTTGACCGGTTAGTAAAAGCACGAGAACTTCGTTCTCGATAAATTTCTTTTTTTCTTTTTTTTAGTAGATGACAAACTTAATGCTTTTTTTATTTGATTTTTTTGTTTATTAGTACGTGACAATATTAAGGGAATTTTTTATTTTACTTTCTCATTTACTCATCAGTTAACGACAAAAGTTTAGCGTACTTTGTTTGTTCTTACCTATTTTTTTAACAAACTTTATAAATATCAAGTTTCCCTGTAAGTGTGATGGGTGTCAAATTTGGTGTGGTGAGCATAGCTCTTTTTCTTTTATTGCTGAGTGTTGTTTCTGCCCAAGTTGATGATGTTTCTTTCTTTTTTAACGGTAATGAGATAGAATATTTCGGTCTTCGTATGGATTTACCAGTGCAAATGGTGGTTACAGGTTCCACTTCTGCACAAGATTCTTTTGAGCTACGAGGAAGTTTTCCTGATCTGAATGTGAATGTTCGACGCCCGGTAAATCTTAATAATATCCCTTTTAGTTGTACACAAAGTGGTTCTTCTTTTGAATGTGGAGCTCAAGTACATTTATTTTTAGATAATTCTCCAGTTTCTGCCGAGTTTACCTTAATTGAAGATGGTCAAGAAGAAACTGTTTCAAGAAATTTAGACTTTACTTTTGATACGACAGCTCCTCGTTTTGTTGGAGTACAATCTGTGTATAATTATAATAGTTATCCTGTTATTCGTTCTGGAAGCGCAAATAATATTACGTTGTTGTTTGAAGATAGTATGGCGACCTTTTTTTTAAGAAATGTGTATTTTAATGTTGATTCAACAAATAGGTATCGTGTTTCTTCTTGTGAAGGTATGAGTTGTTCTGCTCTTTTTTTCACGACATGTTCTCCTGGTGAAACTTCTGTTGCACTAGCGTTCCCAAGTACTGATGATGCTGGAAATGCATTTACAGGAACGCAGTCATATCCTGTTATTTGTGATCAAGAACCTCCTCGAGTAGTAACGCCGCCTACTGTTTCTTTTGATGATGAGTTTTATACGGTTCCTAAACAAGGTGATGCGGTTACTGTTTGGACGGTGGTGAGTGATGACGCGACAGAAGTGTTTGCTTTTGCAAATTTTTCTACTCTTATTGATAACAATGAATTGATTGAAGGGCAATGTGAACGTGTTGATTTCCCGCAAGTATACAACTGCTCTTGGAATGTACAAAATATTAACCCTGGTGAACATCGAATAGTGTTTGATATTCGTGATAGTGCTGATCGTTTAGCAAGAGACCAAGATGGTAATCCTCAAGTTATTAAAGACCTTGAAGTAGATGAAGTGGTAGATCTCGATGATGACACTCCTTTATTTTTCCTTCCTACTTCTGTTTCTATGCAAGCGACACAAGGATATAACCGTGTTGTTCTTGATACTGCACTGCAAAGCGGTATTGATTATCCTATTTTTGGTTCGTATCAATTACGACGATCAGGTATTGGTTCTCAAGAACTGACTGCAGTCTTTTCTTCTTTAAACATGGCAAGTTGTCGAATTTCCGCTCCTGGAGAGTCTGAAACTATTCCTGTTTCTCGAGTGTTTCGAGATATTAGTGTTCAACAGCCTCGTCTAAATTATGATCAAGAGAATATGTTACAGTTTGTTCTTGCTGCAGGTCTTGATGTAAATATTGTTCCGAATCAGTTTAGCGTTCTTTGCGAATTGGATGTTGTTGTTCGTGAAGGAACAAGAGTGTATGCAAGACCTACAAAGGTTGTTATTCGATCGGATTTTGTTTTTCGAAACACTGCTCTTGGTAAACAGCATCCTGGTGAGCGTTACGTGGAGTTAATTCAGCAAAAAGAGAATAGAATTAACAGTACGTTTCCTCGATTATTGCGAGGAGCAAATAATGTTTTAGTTACGCTTAATCAAGTTTGTTCTGTCGATTCTGCTCTTGCTACTTCTCAAGCTGTTTCTACAGGTGTTACTGCTACTGTCGATACTATTGCTTCTGCAGTTCCAATTATATCTCCTGTTCTTGCTCCAATATCTACAACTACTCGTTCAGCCTCTAATATGCTTAATCAAAATAATGATCGCGCAAGCGGAATGTCTGGTTTCTCAAACCCGCCTCAAATAATAAGTGAAGGTGCGCAAGAGACTGTTCAAAACACGGTAAGCGATGTAACAAATAAATTACGTGATTTTATTAGAAATGCTTGTAAATGGTCTCGTTGTTCAA
>SKGA01000028.1 GCA_007117735.1 Candidatus Woesearchaeota archaeon
ACATTGGATGAAAAAACGAGAATTCGCATGGCAAATAATAACTTATAACTTGGAAAAGTTAAGCCAAGCAACTAAAGCTTTGCTTTACTTGCTCAGGAAAATAATCATTCTGGACAGAGCCGTTAATAGACTAAATATAAACAACGAATAAAAGAGTTTATAAATTATAAAAAAATATCTGTATCGATGAAAACAATAAAACAAGAATTTGAAGAAATGGCGCAAGAATACCATGAAAAAGATAGTATTCGAGAACTAGTTATTCAAACATCACGTAACATGTTAAAGCTCGCTAAACAAGCAATTTATGATACTCATAAGCAAAAATACGAAGATGCGAAGACAAAGTTGCAACAAGCTCGTCAAGAATGGGAAAATAGTTTACCAAAAAAACAAGAACTGAAAGATCAAGAAACAAATGCACTTCAACCTGCAATTGAAGAATACATTGAAGCATTACTTTTTCAAACGTATGTACAAGAACAAAAAATCCTTCTCAAAGAAGAAATAAACGCTCCTGAAGACATCTCTTCGACAATATATTTACAAGCACTTTCTGATTTTACTGGCGAACTTGCTCGAGAAGCTCTTGAGCACGCCACTGAAAAAGAAACAAATGAGATTAAAAAAATAATTCAAACATGTGAAGATATTCAAGAAGGATTTCTCCTCTTTAATTTTAGAAATAGTGAATTAAGAAGAAAAAATGACGCATTACAAAAAAATATTCAAAAAATAAAACAATTATACTATGAGGTGACTCGATGAAAAAACAAAAAAAACAAGTTTCAAACAAAACAGCAGGATTTATGATAGGTGGAGCAATTCTTGTTGCAATAATACTCTTTTTTAGCACAATACAAATAATAAACGAAACAAATATAGAAATAAACATAAATAAAGAGTCAAATAATAAAGAAATAAATACTGATGAAAATATTATTTTAAATGGAACAGAATTAAATGGTGAAACAAAAATGGAAAATCAAGTAGAAATTAAAACAAACAAAGGAACAATTATTGTTCAATTAGATAAAGAAAATGCGCCGATCACGGTAGAAAACTTCCTAAATTATGTTGATAAACAGTTCTATGATGGAACTATCTTACACAGAATTATCGAAGGATTTATGATTCAAGGAGGAGGATTTACTCCCGACGCTAGTGAAAAAGAAACCAACGAACCTATTGTTTTAGAAAGTCAAAACGGTTTAAGAAATGATAGAGGAACAATTGCAATGGCAAGAACCATGGTTCCTGATAGTGCAACAAGTCAATTCTTCATTAACGTTGTAGATAATAATTTTCTAAATTACCAACCAGGTAACGAAGGATATGCTGTGTTTGGAAAAGTAATTGAAGGTATGGATGTTGTTGATAAAATTGTACAAGTACAAACAGGCTCAATTCCTATGCCTGACTGGCCTACAGAACCAGTTATTATTGAGAGTATTCGAAGAAAATGATGCGAACACATACGTGTGGAGAATTACGTAAAAGCGATGTTGGAAAAGAAGTGATGCTTTGTGGCTGGGTTCATAAGATAAGAACTCATGGCGCACTCACCTTTATTGACATTAAAGACCGATACGGCATCACACAAGTTACCATTCAAGAAACGCCAAAAACACTTTCAAAAGAAAGTGTTATTCAAATTACTGGAACGGTAAAAGAAAAACCTGAAGAAAATAAAGCGCTAGAAACAGGAGCGATAGAACTTGAAGGAACTAACTTAAAAATTATTTCAGAAGCAAAACCTCTGCCTCTCGATGAGAATGCTACTGAAGAAACACGACTAAAGTATCGATATTTAGATATTCGAAATTCGATAATGAATAATCTTCTCTTTCGAAGTAAAGTAACTGCATTTCTTAAACAACATTTCATGAAGGAAGATTTTGTAGATATTGAAACTCCCCTCCTTATGAAATCAACTCCTGAAGGAGCAAGAGATTATGTTGTACCAAGCAGACTACATAAAGGATCATTTTATGCACTTCCTCAAAGTCCTCAACTCTACAAACAAATCCTCATGGTTGCAGGCGTAGATAAATACGTACAATTTGCAAAATGTCTTCGAGACGAAGATTTACGAGCAGATCGTCAACCGGAACACACGCAAATAGACTTTGAGATGAGTTTTGTTACGCAAAAAGATGTTCAAACCTTTGTTGAAAGAACAATGAAACAATTGTTCAAAGAACTTCTTGATAAAGATCTTGAAGACTTTGAAGTATTTAGTTATGAAGAATCAATGAAACGATTCGGTACAGATAAACCAGATATTCGTTTTGGTTTAGAATTACAAGATGTTACTGAATTGGTAAAAGATCTTGATTTTAAAGTATTTTCAAAAGCACAAATGGTTAATTGCATCTATGTTGGAGAAGATTTTTCTCGAAAAAACATCGATGAATATACTTCTTTTGTAAAAACACATCATGCAAAAGGATTGGCATTTGTAAAAGTTGAAAGCCAAACGTTCCAAAGTGGAGTTGCAAAGTTCATTCCGCAAGAAACTGCAAAAAAGATTTTAGAACAATTACAAGTGCAAGGAGATGGAACAATCTTCTTTGTTGCAGATACAAAAAAAATATCCCAAAGCGCTCTAGGTCATTTGAGAAATAAGCTTGCAAAAGATCTTGATATTATTGATACTAATGAATTCAAATTTTGTTGGGTAAATGATTTTCCGCTCTTCGAATATGATGAAGAATTAAATCAATGGAAACCTGAACATCACATGTTTTCTATGCCAAAAGAAGAATTTGTCGATACGTTTGAAAAAGAACCTCAACAGGTTAAAGGGGATCTTTGGGATCTTGTCTTAAACGGTTGGGAAATGGGATCTGGTTCTATTCGAATTAGCGATCCTCACTTACAAGAACGTATTATGAACTTTGTTGGTTTTGATAAAGAACAAGCAAAAGAACAATTCGGATTCTTACTTGAAGCATATAACTATGGAGGACCTGTTCATGGTGGTATGGGTATCGGCTTAGATAGGTTAGTTGCTCTCATATTAGGTTTTGAAGATATTCGGCAAGTTATCGCATTTCCAAAAAATAAATCAGCACAATCACCGCTTGATAATTCTCCATCTCCTATTAATGAGGAGCAGAAAAAAGAGCTTGGTTTACGCTAAATTTATATAGCAAGAAAACGGAAAACAAATCATGTCTAAAAAAATTCCTTTACGTACAGTCTATTATCAATGGGAATCGCTACTCTATCGTAAACCGGAATTATTAGAACCTAAACAATTTTCTTCGGGAAAGTTTTCTCCAAGAATAGAAGAGCGAGATGCTAAAGGAAAAGCAATCAAAATTACGCTTCGTTGTTATGCTCCTAGTCAACAAGAAGATCTCTATCTTGTTGGTGAATGGAATAATTGGGGAGAAAAACTATCTGTAGCTGATAAGTTTCAAGAAGAGTATAATGGTTGGTGGTCGATAACGACAACAAATATACGGCATAAAACAGAATATTTATTTTTTCAAAAAAAAGAAAAAAAATATTTGCGAAATCCTGCAAGCCCACTTTTTTCAGAAGATGGAAACAGTATTTTTTGGGATTTTGAAGATCCTTCAACATACAAACAAAAATATGCTGCTCCAAACACACTACATCGTCCAACAATTACTTTACAAACAGATCTTCCAGGTCTTGTAAGTCATTGGCATAAAATAAAAAAAGACATCCACCCTTTTGATAAAACAAAAGAAGATTTGTTCACCTATATTACTCGATGCGGTGTTCTTGATTATGTGAAAGAGCTAGGTTTTAACACCCTTCAGTTTCTACCACTTCATCAGTCTATCGATGGAGATAATTGGAAATTTAGATATTTAGTAGTCTATCCTTTTGCATTGCAGAAAAACTGGGGAACTCCCGACACATTTAGCAAACTTATTGATGAGTGTCATAAAAGAGATATCGCAATTATGTGCGATTTAGTAATTAGTCATTGTCCGCATAAAGATTTTTCTCTTTTTGCTCGAAAAGGTGAAGAAGTCGGTCTAGGTGCCTGGGAAGAAAAAGATGGGAAAAAAGTTTTTCTCAAAGAGTATACTCCTTGGGGAACGATGCGTTTTGATTATGACAATCCGCATATACGAGAATATCTTATTGAAAGCGCACTCCTTTTTCTGGAAGAATATAAAATTGACGGCTATCGTATTGATAACATCGACGGTATATTAAGATACGGGGATCATGGTCAAGGTGATGATCGACCAAACGGAAGAAGATTTCTTCGAGAATTACACAGCGCAATTTACGAATACAAACCAATGGCACTTATTCATTTAGAATCTCACTATTTCTTTGGAGATAATGCAAAAATGTTAGTAGCTCCACTTACAAGCGATCCTCGAGCGTTAGGAGCAACAGCATATAATAGTTCTCGGTTAACATATTATTTTCATAAAGAATTCATGCCAAAAACGGTTGAAGAAATAAGTATTTGGAAATTTGAACATATTCGTGAAGAAAAAGAATGGGGCAAATCAAATAGCACTATTGCAGATTTTCATAACCACGATGCCGCTGCAGGATTAATGGAAGGACGAGCGACTGGTTCATATGCATATGATTGTTTAATTTTAAACAAGCCAGAATTACACCAACACGCTGTTGGGAAAATAAAAGCAATGGAAGCAATTATTGCGTTTGGTTGCGAAGGTAGAATTCTTGATTTAGCACAAACATTTTTACTACAACTAGGAACATTTGAACACGATAGCAGTATTCACTGGAATCTTCTCTCTCAAGAAGAAAGTAAAAATACGCTTATGTATAAACAAGCCGTGAATCACTTACTACAAACTAATCCTGCTTTTTGGCCTGAAAATACATTATACCGTCAATACGTAAATATTGATGAGGTAACAAAAGTATTAATTATCAAACGAATTGATAAAACACAAGGTACAAACGATGAATTCTGGTGCGTTATTAATACATCTAATAAATATGTTTCAGAATATGCTATCGGGATTCCAAAACCATTTAAAGGAAAAATAGTGCTTTCTACCGAAGGAAAAAATCAAACGCTTCATGCTCAAAAAAGTTCAAGATTTGAAATGTATCCTTTCGAATGGATTTCTGATCTTCGACCATATGAAGTGGTCGTTATTAAAAAACAATAAAATGTCTTCGTTTCAAAAAATTGTTGAACTTTTGTCCAAAGAACATATTACTCATCGAGTTGTTGTCCATGAAACTATTCCTCGAGATAGTTTTGAAGCATCAAAGATTAGAAAAAGCGATGTCACGAAAGGTGCAAAAGCATTAATTTTAGAAAATGATCAAAAAGAGCTTCTTCAAGTTGTTGTTCCCGCTCATCAAAAAGTAAACATCAAAGAACTTCAAAGAATCGCTGGAAAAAAACGAATAAAGCTCGCCTCACCTGAAAAAGTGTTTGAAAGAACGAATTGTGTAGTTGGTAGCGTCCCACCATTAGGTATTTTATGGTCCCTTCCTGTTTTTATTGATACGTCATTTACAGAAGAGAAAGAAATTGTTTTCTCAGCAGGAACCCTAACAGATTCTATTTATCTTCAAGCTAAAAACTTAATCACGCTTAATAATGCGACAGTCGGTTCATTCGCTAAAGATCATTAAAAAAAATCAAACTTCTAACATTAATTAATTTCCAATACCTTTGAAAGGAACAAAATCACGAGGCCTTGTTTGAGGCGTGACTCCGGCAAATGACTGAATGAAAGAATACAAATCTCTTGAAAAAGCCATACCTTCGTCTTCAAATGCTTCAATAGCTTGTTGTCGTTCTTTTTTCCAGTTAGAATTGAAAGAAAATAATTTCATAATCCAATCATATTTTTCTGGTGAAGCTTCATTATTCTCATAATCAAGATAAAGATAAAAATTTGTTTTAAACTCTCCACTATCTAATTTTACTTTATTACCTTCGACAATTTGTTCTACTTTTTTAAGAAAAAGTGTAGAAATATTAATTGCGATATAAAACTTTAAATTCTTTCGAGGACTGATGGTTGCAAGACGAGATGCTCTCCACCAAATTTTATGCTCTTTAGTGCCATCCTCTTTCTCTTTTTCATAATAATACGTTTCAAAATTTTCCTTACCTTCATACAAATCAGTAAACCCTTCATCTACTAAAAAATCTATTAAACGAATATAAAAATTTTTCAAATGTAAGCTATCTTCAATTACTAATTCCCAAGAATCATAAGGCCCTTTTTCAAGAACTGCATCAGGTATAGGATCATTCATAACGTTATTCAAACGCTTATCGTTTATATTTTTTCCTATCTGAGAGCAAAACTAAAATAAAATAAATAGGTAAGACTCCAAAAATAAGAATACCTAATACAAGCTGTAAAAAGAAATCAAAACCATGTATAAACGTCAAATAAGCCCCTAACGGAACGAAAATAATAGTTGGGAGAAGTAACAAAAAGTCGACCGTCTTAAAAAATAACTTTCTTTGTTCAAAAGGAAGAATTTTTTTAATAAGAATAGATTGAGCCATACTAAGTGTTGATAGACCTGAAAGATAAAAAATAACTCCTAACCATAACGTGTGAAAATGTGGATTAAAATGAAGGATAAAGGGCAAAAATGCCATCAAAAGAGTTCCTAGAACAAAAAGAGGACGAATATCTAAATGTTTTTTTAATGAAAGAAGATATCTTTGTAGTAAAAAAGAGACAAAAATTGCCGAAGTAAAAAATAAAGCGATCCAAGTAAATTGAAAAGAAGTTAAATGAGTAAATATCAAATAACCATAATATGCACTACCAAGTATTTCTATTACTACAAGAAGAATGGATCCTAAAAATAAGAAGAAAAGGTAAGAATGGGTAAAAAAATACTTTGTTTGATACCAAAAAGAGAAAAATTGTTTTTTTATTGAATGGAAATATGTTGAAGAAAAAGAATTTTTTCTTTGTAAAGGTAAATATTGGATAAAAAATCCTGAAATAAAGAAAAAAAGTGCAGCTACTTCAAAAGAAATAAAATAACCCGATAAGGGAAAAACAAAACCAAAAAGAGTTATTGAAGAATGAAAGCCAAAAAAATCAAAAAGTAAACCTGAAAGAATGAATGCAAAGCCAGTAATAAAAAGACCGTAGGAAAGAATTTTATCAAGGAAAAAATTCTTTCTTTCTTGACGAATATGACGCTGTACTAAAGGACCATATAATTCTCCATACGTGACAATACCTACACTCCCAGTAAGAAGGAATAAACTAAAAAGTAAAGTATCTTGAAATCTTGTTGCCAGAATAAGACCTATTAAGCTAAATGCGAAAATCATTCCTGCTAAAGAAATATTTTTTGAATGTATTGATTTTACTTTCACATAAAATTGCATAAAAAAAGAAATAAGTGAAGAAAGTACATGCTTAAATGCAAAAATAATACCCACGAGGAAGGGCGTAGCTCCGATAAGAAAGAAAAGTATGGAAATAAATTGTTGAGGAGCAAAACCATAACCTAATCTATCAAAAAGTTCTTTAAAAGAGAATATTCGATGTAGGTAACGAGTACGTTTACTTCGAGAAGGAGCACGTCTATGTTGATGTAAAATGGCAGAATCTCTCGATTCAGAAGAGTCATCTAATTCTCTGGCAAAAGAGGAAAGCTTTGAAAAAGCAGAGAAATGAGAATATTTTTTGGACATGCAGTCATTTTTTAAGAAAGATAATATTTAAAACTTCCCCCTGTATAAATAAGATAAATTTATAAAATTAAAAGCTTAAAAAAATAGTGATGAAAGGGGTTGTAAAAGAACGGTGGAATAGTTTTCTTGGCGAGGAGTGTCCATTTCCATCAAAAACATTTCGAAAAATAAATTCTTATGAAGTGCAAACAGTTATTTGTACTGAGAAAAAAATATTTCTTCTTGATAATCACGGCACTATCCTTCAAGAAAAATCTCTCAAAACAATTCTTAAAAAACAAGATAACATAACAACACCGCCTACAATAATAAAACAAAAAGAGACTATCTCTTGTGTTTTTGGAACTAAAAAAGGACATATTGTTTCATTTAATCTTGAAACAGGAGAACAAGAATGGAATAATATGGTCGAACGCTCAATTCAAGGAACCATCGAATATGATCCTAAAGATCAAGAACTCTTAGCGACAACAGAAAAAACAATCCATAGATTGACTCTTCAAGGCAAGATAAAAAAAACTGTCGAGCTTGAAGAAATAAATACTGCTAACGCAATTTTCTTTGATAATAAAATACTACTTTCAACCGATCAAGGAGCCTGTTTGCTGACAAAAAAAGGAGAAATATACTGGAAATACCCAACGAAAAATAAGATAAGTGTACGTCCTCTAGTTATTAAAGAAAGAAAACCACATCTTCTTATCTGTTCCGATGAGGGAACCATACATTATCTTGATCATAATGGGGAAAAGCAATGGGATTTTTCATTAGAAGGACCAACCCTTCATAAACCTTTATTATACATGAGTCTGGAGCAAGAAGAAAGGATTCTTTGTACTTCAACGACAAACAAGCTTCACGCGATTGATAAAGAAACAGGAAGTGAATGTTGGAGTTTAATGACTGATTTCTGGATTAACACCCAACCAATTGTTGAGAAAAGAGACGAGATTTCCATCGCGATTGTTGGAACAGTCGATGGGAAGATATACTGTATAGATATTGATGAAAAATTAGAAACGACATTTTTTCCCGGACTACAAAACGTTCTTGATCAAGGAATAACATATAATTCTAGTTTAAGTAAAGATATTAGTAAAGAAAAGGCAGAAATAATATTTACTAAAGAAGTGGGTTCTCAAATTATCAATATTGAACATCTTAGCCATCAAAATAGTATTCTTTGCTTGACAAGAACAGGGCAAGTAATTAATTTCAAAATTAATTAAATAAATAAATACTATTAAATAAGTAAAGATATTTCTACGAGCATGAGATTTATTCACCTTGCAGATTGTCATTTAGATGGTTTTCGTGAAGAAAAACTTGCTCTTTTAGGCGAAAAAAACTTCTCATACGTCATAGAACAAGCAATACAAAGAAAAGTTGATTTTGTTATTATTGCAGGAGATTTATTCAATACGGCAATTCCTCGTATGAATGCTCTTAAGTTTGCTACAACAGAATTAAAAAAATTACAAGACGCAGACATTCCGGTGTATGCGATTGCAGGGAGTCATGATTATTCTCCACAAGGAAAAACAATTCTTGAAGTATTAGAATCAGCAGGTCTTCTTACTCTGGTGATGAAAGGTGAACAAACAGAATCAGGTTCGTTTAAAGTAAAACCTATTCGAGATAAAAAAACAAACACGTTATTCACAGGTATTGATGGGAGAAAAGGTATGCTTGATAAGGGAACGTATCATCATTTGGACGTTTCAGAATTCCATAGTGCAACAAAAAAGATTTTTCTCTTTCACACCACTATTGAAGAATTAAAAACTCCTTCCTTACAACACATTCCTGGTGAGAGTATTCTATTATTACCTCAAGGATTTGATTACTATGCGGGCGGACACGTTCACATCACACAGCGATACAGTGATGATCAATACAAAAATGTAGTTTATCCTGGACCAACATTCCCTAATAGTTTTAGCGAACTTGAAGAGTTAGAACAAGGTTCATTTGTCTATGTTGAAGACGAAACTATCACTCATGAAAAAATTCCTGGAAAACCTGTTCTGGCAATTCATAGCATAGTCGAAAATAAGACTCCTTTAGAAATTCAAGAAGAGATTATTGAAAAAATTAAAGATTGTGATAATCATATCGTATTACTTCGTATTCAAGGTACAATAAAAGAAGGTTCTATTCAAGATATTTCTTTTCAAGATATTTTCTCTCATGCGTATCAACAAGGAGCTTTTGTCGTACTAAAAAACACTTCAAAATTACAAAGTGCTCAACTTGAAAGTGTCGAGGATCTTCCTGAAGAACATGGAGATATTGAGCAACAACTTATCAAGGAACAACTCAACACCGTTCCTTTAGAAGGAAAAGATCAAGAAAAATTAATCAAAGAAATTTTCTTACAATTAGATACGACGCAACAAGATGGAGAGACAAAATCAACATTCCAACAAAGAATTTTGGAAAAAAGTCGATCTATTTTTGAAGAAAAGAAATAAAAAAAATTCTTAAGGTTTCCATCGAAGCATAGTTCTTGGAAAGGCGATTGCATCTTTAACATTATCTAAGCCGCAAATCCAAGCAATTACTCGTTCAGTACCTACTCCGTATCCTGCATGAGGAACGCTACCGTATCTTCTCGAGTCAAAATACCAATCGTACTGTTCTGGATCTTCACCATCTGCTTTAAGTCGTTCTTTCATATCTTCAATATCAAGACTTCGTTCACTTCCACCAATAATTTCTACCCCTGTTGGAGAGAGCATGTCAAAGCAGAGCGCCTCATCAGGTTGATTTGGATCTCGAGGTTTGTAAAAACCCATTGCTTCTACAGGATAATGAGTTACACAAACAGGTGTCTGAAAATGATTCATTAAAGCACGCTCTTCCTCAGTTCGCAAATCTTTTCCAAAGGGAATATCAATGCAATCTTTTTCTTTAATAATAGCAAGTGCTTCTCGATATTTCATAGAAGGCCATTCTTGCTCACACATTCTTAAAAGAGCATCTGGATCTTGTTCTAGAAAAATAAACTCTTCTCTACAACGAGAAACTGCTTGAGAAATACAATATTTTAATTCCTCTTGAGCAAAATCTGTGAGTTCTTGTAAATTCAACCAAGCACATTCCATTTCAGCCATCCAGAATTCGCTTAAATGTCTTGATGTCTTACTTTTTTCTGCTCGAAAAGTTGGACCAAAATTATAAATTTTTTCCAGAGAAAAAATTCCTGCCTCCCCATATAACTGCCAGGTTTGTGCAAGGTAAACATGAGTATCATAATACGATACTTCAAAAAGCGTACTTCCTCCTTCTGATTGTGTTGGTTGGAGAATGGGAGTATCAAATCGATAAAACCCTTTATTTCGAAAAAATTCATCCCGAGCTTGAATATACGCGCTTCTTATTTTAAAAATCGCTGTTTGTCGTCGTGAACGAATAGCTAAATGTCGGTAATCAAGTAAATGTTCAGGACTCTGATCTTTTTGAATGGGAAATTCATGGCTTGCACCTACAAGAGCAAGAGAAGAAACAACAAGTTCGAATCCGTTTGGAGCTCGATCATCTGCTTTGAGAGTTCCTGTAAGAGTAATGCTTGCTTCTATTTGAAGATCTTTTGCTTGTTGGAATTGTTCTTCTCCAACGACGTCTTTTTCAACAACACATTGGATATGTGATGAATGATCCCGAAGAACAATAAACCGTAATTTGTTGTTTCCTCGTTCTCGATACACCCAACCTCGTAATTGTACTTCGCCAGTTTGTTGTGTAATTGCTTCTTGAATAGATATAAATGTCATAACAAGAACAAAACACTACTTATTTAAAAACTTACTTCTTGCACAAGGTTAACCATGAAAAAAACAGTCTTTATCACAGGTACAAATAGTGGATTTGGATATGAAACAGTTCTCTACTTCCATAAAAAAGGGTGGAATGTTATTGCCACGATGAGAAAGAAAAAAAACATCTTTCCAAAGGAAGTGACCGTACTTGAAATGGACTTAGAAAATCACCAATCAATTACTCAAGCAGTAAAACAAGCAGTAAAAAAATACAAAACAATCGATGTACTCATTAATAATGCAGGTTATGGGATCAGTGGTGTTTTTGAAGAAACAGCATTAGATCACATACAAAAAAACATGGATGTGAACTATACTGGAACTATAAAAGTAACTCAAGAACTCTATTCAATTTTTCTTCAGCAAGGATTTGGAAGAATTATTACGGTGACGTCTGTGGCTGGAAGAATAGGTCTCTCCCTTATGAGTGCATATAATGCTTCAAAATTTGCTCTTGAAGGTTTTTTTGAAGGTTTAAGTTATGAAGCAAGGGAAAAAAACATTCATATAAAATTATTAGAACCAGGATATTTCAGAACAAAATTTGTAAAAAATGTAGATTGGGCTTCAGAAAAAGAACAATCAATATTTAATAAAAAAAATACGTCACTACACAAAGGAGGAAATCCAAAAATTGTTGCTAAGAAATTATTTGCGCTATCTACTAACACCTCTTTTAAATTACGATATAGCATCGGTATTGATGCGAAAGCAGGATTATTTTTAAAAAATATTCTCGGTGGAAAAGTATTTCAAGAGATAATGGGAATGTATTCTTTTCCTAAAAAAAATCTACGAAAAGAATTTAAAAGATCAAAAAATCTTACCTTTTTAGAGGGGGAGTATCAAGGAGTTTTTTCGTGGCGATGTTCCTTTCTTCAATTAATGTTAAGATTTTTCTCTTGGAAAGGAAAAAGGTTTTATGAGAATAAAACTGCAGATGCTCTTATTATGAAAAGAATGACATGGCGGATTGGAAAAGCAACAGTACAAGCGTCATCGTTTCGAGGTAGACCTACTATTGCGATGAAGTATAAGTTTTTACCTATTGTCGACCATTTTAGAAAAGTAAACGAACAAGAAATTATAGGAGTAATGACGATCTTTTCAATTCCCGTCTATTACTTTATGTTGCGAAAAGTAAGATAATTATTCTTGTTTCCAGTCAAGAAGAATCGTTGCCGCTTTTCGTTCCTCTTCTTCTTTGTATCGCATAGCAATATTACTTGAAAATTCTTTTTTCTCTTTTCCGGAAAAGTATTGTTCTAAAAAAGAGTTTGCAAATGAAGTATATTCTCCTTTTCGTATTGCTTCTCGTAAGTCTTTCATTAATTGACTCATAAAATGAAGATTATGAATTGTTGCTAGACGATATCCTAATAACTCGTGCGTTCGTAATAAATGATGAAGATACGATCTTGAATAATGTTTACACGTGTGACATTCACAACCTTCAAAAATCGGACCTGAATCATTCTTAAACACTCTTTTCTTAATCATAATCCTTCCTGTTGGCGTGAATAAACTCCCGTGTCGAGCATTTGAAGTAGGATAAATACTATCAAAACAATCAACACCGTAGCCTACTGCTCGAACAATATCAGGAGGACTTCCAAGACCCATAAGATAACGAGGCTTTTCTCGAGGAAGATGTAAAACAGATTCATACACATTCTCAAAAAGTTCATCCCTACTCTCCCCGATAACCAAGCCACCCAGAGCATATCCGTCAAAATCTAAAGAACCAATTTTATGAGTTGAAAATCGTCGATATTCTTTTGAAGTTCCTCCTTGTGCAATACCGAAGAGTAATTGTTTACTTCCTAATTCTTCTCGTCGCTTTTTATGATGTTCAAGACACCGTTCTGCCCAACGATGGGTTCGTTTAATAGCATCAACATATTCTTTTCCTGAGAGCCCGTAATGCGCCACATCATCAAAAGTCATTGCAACATCAGAACCTAGAGCAAGTTGATAATCCATAGATACTTCGGGAGTAAAAAAGTGTTTTTTCCCATGTCCATCTTTAAAGAAAACTCCACAATCTTCTTTTTTGAGAAGAAAATCTTTACTGAGAACTTGAAATCCTCCGCTGTCTGTAAAAATTGTTTTGGAGAAATGCATAAAAGAATGAATGCCTCCTTGATCTTGTACGATATCTATTCCTGGACTGAGTGAAAGAATAAAACTATTAGAAATAATACTTTCAAAACCTAATGCTTCAATATCTTTTCCTTCAAGAGCTTTTACACTTCCTTTTGAGGCTACAGGCATAAAAAAAGGCGTAGTTACTGTTCCAGAAGCAGTGTGTAACGATCCTACCCGGGCAAGACCGTCTTCGTAATGAATATCAAAAGACATAAAAAAAAGAAAAGAAAAAGAATTTATATACTTACTGACAAGAGTTACTTATTAATATGATGTAACACGTCTTGTACTTCTTTATTGTGAAATACTAGATCATTAAGTGCTTTACTTACACCGTGAGGATTTTCATCTTGCCAGACGTTTCTTCCTACTGCAAATCCAGTAATTCCTGTACTCAACATTTCTTTTGAAGTATGAAGAAAGTCTTGTGGAGATTGTTTATCTCCCCCTGCAGCAAGTACTCGTGCACGACCAGCATTTTTTACAACCCATTTAAATCCTTCAGGATCATGATTGTATTTTAGTTTAAGAAAATCAGCACCTAATTCTAGGCCTATTCGTGCTGCGTAAGCAAGAATATTTGTGTCAATATCGTTTTTGATTGCTTTTCCTCGAGGATACATCCATGCAATCACAGGAATCCCGTAATCGTGAGCTCGCTCAACTACTGAAGTAAAATTTTGAAAAATGTCTGCTTCTCGAGCGCTTCCAGGAAACAAAGTGTAACCTATAGCATCTGCACCAATTTTTATTGCTCTATCAACACTACACAGTTGAGGAGAATAAGGTTCTCCTGAAAGAAGACTTGTTTTGCCATTAATTTTTGCAACTAAAGGAACGTCTTTGTACGCTTCATGATAGTACTTCTCTGCCAATCCTGCTTGAAGAATAACTGCAGAATAACGCTGTTCTAAAGCAATATCTAAAATATATTGGGGATCCAAGTTTTTTAAGTTAAAATCTTGTGGACCATGTTCTAAACCTTGATCGCATGCCAGCATAAGTGAGCGATCGCCTCGTAACAATTTATTGGTATTTATTTTCATACATTCATCACCTTTTATGAGTATACTCTAATAGTCGTTTGCTTAACTCGTATTTATCAGTAATAAGCTGAATTTCTCGAGCAAGATCGGGAAGTTGACAAGCGTGTTCTATCCACGCTACAAAATGATTTTCTTGTTCATTAACATGATAAGAAAAGAGTTCTTGTGAAATAAATTTTAAGTAGTAAGCAAGTTCTTCTAGAGAAGTGATTTCTTTCCCATTTTTGAAAACGAAAGGATCGCTTGCCTCAAGAGAAAGGGAAGAAGACAATGCAGGATGTTGTGCTTTTTCCAAAGTAACGCTTCCTCCAAATTTTCTTTCAGCTAGTTCTTCAAAAGAGCAGAGTCCTTCTTTTGCACCTGCAACAGAAATAACTGCTTCAGCTTGTTTCATACCTCGAATAAGATGTGCAGGAAGATCATCTTCTGCAAACTGAAGAAAACTAGCAACAAAAGTTGAAGCAAACGCATCTCCCGCTCCCGTACTCTCCACCACAACGTGATTAGGAGTAGAAGTGATAGTATAAACATTGCCATCATGATAACAACAAATACCATTCTTTCCATCAGTTACTACAACATAAGGTATTCCTTTCAAACCTAGTGATGTTGTTACTTCCTGCAAATTTCCTGTAACGGATAAAAGATTTTGAGCTTCTTCTTTATTTAAGACGAGCACTTCACAAATATCAAGAATTTCTTGTAAAGCAGCATAGCCTTCTTGAGCTTGATAATTGGAAGGATTAAAAGCGATTTTTGTACCTTGAGAAAAAAGAATTTGTGCAAGTTGAATTGCTGTTTGATACGACTCCGCCATCATAGAAGAAATATATAGCCATTTTGAAGATAAACGAGAAATATCCAATTCATCAAAACGAAGATGATTATTTACTCCCTTGTATGTTAAAATTGTTCGATCATGTTCTAAAGAATCCAAAATAATAGAGTAACCTGTTTGTCCTTTCTGAGAACCCAAAAAATCAACTCCTTGTGAGGAGAGTAATTCAAGCACCTTAGATCCATTTTCATCAGATCCTATTTTTCCAATATACCCTGTTTTCAAACCAAGCTTTGCAAAAGAAGCGGCCGTATTTGTGCCACCTCCACCCACAGAAAATTGTAAAGACGAAACAAGAATCTTACTTCCGCTAGGATATGCAATTAAATCTTTTTCAGAAGTTGAAGTGATAAACTTTACAAGTTGAGAAGTAGTATGTGCAAATACATCAACAGTCGCACTACCTAAACTTAATATATCGTACACTTACAAACACCTCTTTATAAAAAACCAAGAAATAATTCTTTATAAACATATCTATTTTCAAAATAATGATAACGATATATTTATAAGCTTAAAATAATTAAAATAATTGATGATTATACAACTAAAAAAAGTAGAAAATGAGGATGCGACTGAAGTTGGTACGTTAGCAAAACTAAAGTTTAAACTTATCGACATGATTGCTCAACCGTTTCAACTAATTCTCACTCATCAAACAATTGAAAAGTTATTTTCTGACGCAGATATTCTTCAAGAGAAAAGTCAAAAACCAGAAAGTGAAGAAGGACAAGTAGAGTTATTTAAACAAGTTACTGAAAAATTGCAAGCTGTGCAATTTGATCCTGAAACAACATCTCAATTAAGAGAATATTTCGAGTTATTAACATTAGATGCGAATAATCTAAGAAGTCTTTCGCAACTTTCAGAACAAAAATCTATTTTAGTAATAAGTCCAAGTTTAAGTTATGAGCGAAGCAATAAAGAACAACGAATATTTTTTGCAAATAATAATTTCTATCAGTTTATTGAAACAATAAAATCTATTCTTGCAAGTATATTCACACCCCAAGCAATCAAAGAACGAAAAGAACAAAATATTACCTCCTGGAATGTTGCACTTCTCGCATATAAACTTCCCGAATTACAAACATGTATTGAAGTAACAAGAAATAAAGAAGAATCAGTCATTAAAACATATGTTGGTTTCCCTGATATTAGAAAAGAAGTACAAAAAGACACCTTTAAAGTATCAGGACTAATACCTCAAATCACTCATCGAACAATTGTTCAACAAAAAGAAGTCTGTATTTTTAATATGGAGCAAAATCAAGTAATATCAAAAGCATATTACCAACAAAGTTCTCCAACACAAAATGTGACCGATCAAGATGTTCTTGAAGCTGTTCGGTTGACAAATAAAATTTCTAAATTACACGAACAAGAAATTCTTTCTACACTATTTATTAAATCAAAACAAGGAAGTTTATTATTGCTTGATGTGAATCCTTATCAAGAACAAAAAGCTCAAGAAGAAGAGAAAAAAGAATCCTCTATTGAAGAAAAAAGAACTATTGTACAAACTATTGCTCAACTTGTTCAAGCTCTTGAACGAGATATTATTCTCGATAGTCCTCGAGGACAGATTGATCAAAAAATTACTACGCTTCATCTTCTTCTTGATGAACTTGATCAGCTCGATTGAGTAAAACTATTTTTCTACGCAGCGATTTATGAACTGGAAAAGAATAACTAAATTCTTCAACCCATTCTGGTGAAGTAAGTTCTGTTTCTGCTTCCAAACCTAAAACTAAGCGTTGCGCAAAAAAAGCTACTATGTGTAAAAAAGAGTGATAAAGAGAGTGTTTCTCCAAAGAAACAAGGCTATTTTTTCCGTAAGGTAAATCACTAATAAGAACCGGACAGGAAATTTCTAAAGCAAGAGCATCAGAGACAAAAAAGGACGTATCAACGACGTTTTCTTGTGCAAAAGAAATAAGTTTTGGAGAGATATCACTTCCTGAAACTGCTAAGCCTTGACGTTTTCCTTCAAGAACAATTCCTCCAACGCCACAAAAAGGATCGTGAAAGGTATCTGTTTGTGCTAAAGATATCATCGCTTTGGCAAACTTTGGATGTATGGCCGTGGGATGAGGTTTTGCAAGTAAATGAGTTCTTCGAGAAGAAGGACTATCTTTGTTAATACTACATTCTTTTGTTAAGTAAACTTTGTTTTCAGTCCAAAAAATATAATAGTGATGTGTTGGATTAGTAAGATTTACCGATATAGTTTGTTTAGAAAAAAGTAAAGAGAGTGTTTCTCTGGTTGAAGGATCGTCTGGAGAAGAAGAAAAAACACTTACTTTTGCATCATCTTCTAAGTGAGGGAGAAACGAAGTGATTGAATCTCGTGAAGCTGAAGCAATAAATTTACTGGTGGATTGTACAAACCCAAAAAGAGAAGTATCCAGAGGACCGAAAGTTGAAGATAAAGAGACAATTCTTGGTGAAAAAATAGTCAAATCAGAATCATATCGTCGTCGAAGTTCTTCTTGACCTAAAACAGGATGATCTCCGTAAAGATAAAAGAAAAAAAGAGAATCAGTATTCCCAACCATTTTCCTCGACATGTTTTTTCTTAGCATGAGCTTTAAGCATATTAACTACAAATCCATAGAACGCTTTTTGAAATTCGAGATATTGTGTAATAATATTAATATTAACAACCTCTTCCCGACCATCAATTGCAGTTACTATAGCTACATGTCGACGATATTCTTGTTCTCGTTGATGTGGAGCTCGAAAGATTTTACGAAGTAAAAAATATAAATCAATATTATCTTGGACTTCCTGATGCGGATAAAGCTGTTTTACTAAGTTTCCTCGCTCAAGAGGTGACTTGGGAACGCGTTCTAAATCTTGCGTATCTTTTGCATATTCAAGCAATGCCTCAATAAGAAGATCATAACAATCCATCATTCGAGATAAACAATTAAGAAGAACATCACCTGTTCGGGTATATTTTAAACTGACATAAACTAAGTGATCTGCACGCTTTAATTCCTCGCCCGCTTCATCTAATAATTCAATCAATGTAAAAACCTCTTCGTGTGTAGAGTAAAAGCGAATGAAAGGATAGTTTTAAGCTTTTCTGAAGAAAGCTCAGAAAAATCGTAAGAATCATCAGAAAATAGAAATTTTTCTTTTCGAGAAAAAGCAACTGAACTTTCCTCATATACTTCCTGTAAACGAATAATTTGTTCAATTTGAGCAATATCCTCAGGTAAGAACTCATCTTTGATCTGAATAAACTGTTCACGAAGAGATAATGAAGATTCAAAAACGTGTAAAGAAGAAAAAAGATTAGAAAAATAATCAGTAATTTGATGAAAAATAACGAGCAACATTTTTGTATCATTCAGCACAGGATATATCTCTTCTAAAAGGTATTTTGCATGATATAAGGGTTTAGAGGATATCATTAGTCGTCTTCTTGCAAGGCCAATATTGCTTCTGCCAAATCACCTTTAGCATCTTCAATAGCTTGATAAGCAACTTCTTTTGAAACGCCTGTTTGATCTATAACAGTTTGTACATCATCATCAGAAATATCTACTTGCATAGAAAGAAGTTCTTCTCGAGGTTCGCCAACGATTTGATAAGTATTTTGGCCCATCATATTCACTTGGGCTACCTCAGGTTGATCAAAGATTAAATCTCTGTCAGGAAGTCGAATAATAACTTGCGTTGCTTCAAGGGATTCTTGTCGAATACCCATTTTCTTCATAGCTTGCTGCATTTGTCGAGGATTCATTCCAGGAAACATACCATCACCTTATAATACATTTAGAGCAATTGTAATAATTGCGATAATCAACGTAATAACAACCACTAATTGTGGAGAGAGAAGTACGATTGATGTCGATGCATCTGAAAAAGAAGTCAATCCTGCACTACTTTGAGGCATTCTTATTTTATTATCGGCCATACCTTAAACAAATCTAAAGAGATTTATAAATTTTTGCTTAAGATTTTTTCGAAAAGAGAATAAGAACGTTAATAAATAGAAAGAAAATATTAATGAAAGTAAGGTGATCATTTCGGTTTCGGCTTATGCTGAGGAAAGTCCACCCATCAACAAAAGTAGCTTCGCGAGTGAAGAATCTGAATAAGATTGGCAACCGTACAGAAATAATACCGCTTAAGATTAATGGAATGATACTGGAAATTTCTTTGGTGACAAGGAAAAGAACCGTTGACGTCGTCTTAAGAATGGGTGAAATGCGCGTCCCTACCGATGCAAGTCTTTATGGCGCTTAGTAGAATCCGGAAACAAGATATCGTAAATCGTTAAGATTTATTTGGTCTTGACAAAAGGTGGCTTATGTCACCTTACACTTTTTTAACCAGTATATTTATAAATGAGAACTTCTCAAATAGTAAAAAGAGGAAGAGGTATGGATGATCCTATTTTTAAAGTAAGAAATGTTGAAAAACGCTTTGGCGACCATCAGGTTCTTCAAAATATAACTCTGGATATTCACAAAGGAGATATTCTTGGAATTATTGGAGGTAGTGGTTCTGGAAAAACAACTTTTCTGCACACTTTGATCGGATTCCTTAAACCTGACTCTGGAGATATTGAATTCAGACTTAATAAACTTCTTTCATATAAAAGTGCTTACACGTATCGTTCTGTATATGAAAAACAAAATCTTGTAAAAAAGATTTATGGATTTGCTTCTCAAATACCTTCGTTTTACGAAGAACTTACTCCTGAAGAAAATCTTCAATATTTTGGAAAATTACATAATTTAGATAAAGACAGTATTGAAGGAAATAAAAAAACATTATTACACTTAATGGAATTAGATAAAGCTGCAAAATTACCATCAAAACACTTATCTGGAGGAATGGAACGAAGATTAGATATTGCTTGTGCACTCATGCATGATCCTGATGTATTAATTCTTGATGAACCAACCGCAGACCTAGATCCTTTACTTCGAAGTCATATTTGGGATTTAATAAGAAAAATAAACAAAAAAGGAACAACAATCATTCTTTCAAGCCACCACTTAGCAGAATTAGAAACCCTTTGTAATAGAATTGCAATAATTAAGGAAGGAAAAGTTCTTGCTCAAGGAAAACCTGCAGAGCTAAAGAAAAAATTCTTAGTAAATCAAGAAATAACTATTCAAACGAATCCAGGTAATTATCAAGAACTAAAAAAAACATTAGAAAAAGAACAAATCAATCATACAAAAATAGAAAAAGATAGAATGAGAATATTCACCCCGAACCCAGAAAAAGACCTATTCAAAATAATATCTGTTTTGAAATCTTCAAAAGAAAAACTAACAAATATTAAACTAAGTGGAGCATCATTAGATGATGTGTTTATAGAGATTTGGAAAAAATGAGAAAATTTTTATTAGCAATCAATAAAAACTTGAAAATCTTGTTTCGATTAAAAACAAGCCTTATTGCAATGATACTAGGCCCTCTTCTTGTTATTTTCCTTATCGGTTTTGCATTTAATTCAACAGCACAGTTTCAAATAAATATTGGGTATAGCGCTGCAGATAATTCAGAATTAACTCAAGAATTTATTGAAAATTTAAATAAAGAATATACTACAAAATCATTCTCTTCAATAGAGGAATGTACTTTTGAACTTCAACAAGGAATTCAACATGTATGTATTGATTTTCCAGAAAATTTTGTCATACAAGAACAGAACACCATTGATTTTTTTGTAGATAATTCCCGAGTAAATATTGTTTATACAGTTCTTGCAAGTGTTTCAGAAAATATTGGTCTTCAAAGCGATCAAGTAAGCCAAAATCTTGCTCAAGCGTTGATTGACACATTAGATACTGCGGGAGAAGATATTGACGAAGTAATAGGAAATGTAGTATTATTAAAACAACAAATCAGACAGACAGATTCTCAAACAGAAGAAATAGGTTCCTCTCTTGGTGAAATAAATTTAGGATCAATTACAATACCGACTGATTTTGAAAGTGATTTACAAGAAATAATAACAAGATCAAATACTACGAAAAATAGCTTACAAGAAATAATAGATGAAGGGCTAAATTTAACTGAAGAAATAAAGGATCTATCATCTAATCCAGGGGTTCTGATTGCTGCAGATAATCTGGAATTTGAATTAAATGCCATGAGCTCCGAAGTAAATTCAGGTGATTCGATAATTCGACAAGAAGTGAATAATTTACGTTCAAGCTTACAACAAGTTGATACTGCAATAAGCCAACTAGAAAATTCATTACAAGAAACACAAACAAGAGTGAGTTCAAATGTAGACTCTTTACAAAATATTAGAGGAAACTTAGAAACAACAATTAATTCTTTAGATAATATACAAAACGATCTAGAAGAGATCTATACAAATATCAACTCTGTTGAAATCAGATCAAGTGAACAAATAGTAAACCCTATTTCTACAAGAATAAATACTGTCTCTGCAGAGAATAACCAACTCTTTGTCCTCTTCCCATACGTGCTTCTCCTGATTATTATGTTCGGTGGATTAATGCTTTCTTCAACCCTTGTTGTTGTTGAAAAAAGAAGCAAAGCAAGTTTTAGAGTTTTTACTACACCAACCACTGACCAGTTTTATATTTGGACCACATTCATGACAAGTTTTATCATCATACTAGTTCAACTTATCATTATTTATCTTTTAATGAATGCATTTTTTATTGATTTAATTGGAGCGAATATCGAAGTAACCATACCTTTACTTATTGTTGCTTCAAGTCTATTTATTATGCTTGGAATGGCACTAGGTTATCTTATGCCTAGTCAACAAGGAGCAAACATGGCAAGCATTTCATTAGGAGCGATATTCTTATTTTTATCAAATATCATGCTTCCGCTAGAAACAGTTTCTTCTTACTTACAAACAATAGCATATTATAATCCGTTCGTTATGTCTGCAGAAGTGCTTCGGCAAGGAATTATTTTTCAGACAGGATTCCAAGAAGTATGGGAAACAATAGCTTATTTACTAGGGTACATTGTGATAATCTTTATCCTTATTGTAGTCTTCCAAAGATTGTCTAAAACAAAGTTTATGCATCGATTAACAAAAAAACAAAAGAAAGGTAAAAAAACAAAAGAATTGATAATCGGAGAAACAACTATTAAAACTGAAAAAGACTTCGTAAAAGCAGTTGCAAGTTTAACCGAAGAAGAGTTTAAGAAAAAAGTAATTAAGAATGCAAAAATAAGAACTTTTGTTCGTAAAGAAATTAGTGATGCAATTGGAAGAAGATTAAAGAAGCTTTCTAAAAAAGAATTATTACAAGCAATTACTGAAAAAAATAAAGAGTTAATTGAAACATCAACTAAAAAATAATTGGTATAAGAATTATACTTGCAAATAATAACAAAACAAGTAAGAAGATAAAGAAAAGCTCTTCCCAAAAAGATCCTGTTCTCAAAAAACCTCTTATTCTACCTATAAAAGGAATACATATACCTTGATAAGTCATACCATCTAGTAGAAGATGAGTAAACATTCCTAAAATAAAAACGAGTGCATAAAGAGAAGAAGAAAATAATAATCCTATCACTAATAAAAACCAAAACGAATGAAAGATTCCTCGATGAGAGAAAAATGCTGAAAAGAAAGGAACATATCTTCCAAGAAAACTTTTAGGATGGTCCATGTCTGGAAAAACAGATCCAAAAACTGCAAGAAAAATGCCAAAAAAATGAGTGAGGGGAAAGAAAAGAACGCCAACAAGAGCTCCTGCCAGCATATGTGTTTTTGCTTTCACCTTATAATTCTTCTTCTAGATCATCTAAGGATAAGAGATCTTCATCATCCTCATCAAAAACTTCTTCAGATACTAAAGAATCTTGAACTGGTTCTTCTTTTTTTACTGGCTTTTTCTCTTCAGACGTAGGCAATTCTTGTGAAGAAGAAAGATCTGGATGAGGTTGTACATCTATTTCATACAAAACAATTTCCTTTGTATCGTATTGTTCATTAATTTTAATTTTACCACGTGCTTTAATAATCTGACCAAGGACATCTGTTTTCAAATCTTCTAAAGCTGCAGTATTTTCTCGTAGAGAAATAATATCTTCATTTGACTTAGAAAATAATTTTTGAATTTGTTCTTTCCAAAGAGTACCTCGAATAGTGTCAGTCCCATCATCTAAAAACGCATTAAGAACATAATTATAAGTTGGTTCTTGAGGTCCGTGTTCTGCACAAACAAATGAACCATTTTCTTCTCGAAGTCGTTTATTACAAACAGGGCAGCTTTCAAAGAATCGAGGATCATACACTTGAACAATGGTTGCAGTGATTGAAACTACAGAATCTTCTGCAGTAATATCGACTAATTTTTTTTCTTGAGCAGTCATTGATCCCGACCGTTCTTTCACTTCAATAGTTTTCCCTTCAGGATTAATTACACAATTACTTGCGTTACCCATATGAACTTCAATTCGACCATTGTTTTCCTTTGTATAAGCATTTTGAACCTGAATAACATCACCTTCTTTCAAATTCTCAAAAAAAGTCGTTTTCTCATTCCAAAAAGTTACTCGAGTAAAACCTGAAGCGTCACCTACAAAAATATTCCCTACTTTCCCACCTTCGCCAAAGGTTCTCATCTCATATTTTTGAAGAACTTTTGCAAAAAAAGTAACATTTCGTAATTGCGGCGTTAATTCTGAAATAGTGAGTTCTGAAGAAACATCTTCATGAAGAGAAACACCTAATTCATTTGCAATAATGTGAAGAGCTCCTTCTTCAGAAATAAGATTTCCTAAAGAATTCATTTTCTCTTTGATTTTATTTTGAATGTCTTCAACAGAAAGATTTTTTTGTTTTGCTATAGTTTGAATTTGTTCTTGTAACGTCATTGTATATACCTGTCTATTAAGAATAAGAACTCATTTTTAAGCATTTTGTCTATTCGTCTAGTGACTTGAAGACTTTTTGAATAAACTGCTCAGAATACTTCTGCTCTCGAAGAGTATACGCTATTTGTATATCACTATATCCTTGTTGTCGATAGTACATAATATACTGTTTTAATTGAGAAAAATTTCTTTTTCGGGTATGGAGTAAAACAAGAATAATAATCACTAAAAAAGTCAAACCGCTAAAAAGATAGATAAATTGAAAAGACGAAGTAGAAGCAGTAGTTTGCTCAAGAGGAGGCTGTACTGGTCGAGGTCTTTGAGGATCGGGATCGACAGGAGAAGATTGTTCAGAAGCATTAACAACAGAATCTCCATCTCTAAAAACTTCGTCTTCAAATAATTCAGGATTTAAAAAAACAAGGTCCTCATAAAATAAAACTTCTATATCTGCAAAAGAAACCTCGTGCTGACAAAAAAAAGGATAATCTTCACCAAATCGAGCAAGCGCTAAATCAACATCAAAACATTCTTCAGGTAGTTGAAAAGAAGAAACTGGAGAAACAACTACAAGTAATAATGCAAGAAAGAGTAACAGTTTACCTACAGACACGAGCACCACCTTCTCTTCTTTGTTCTGCTAGTTGCCAACGTCGAGTTCCATATTCAAAATGCCAAGAAGTATAGCTTGGTGAAGTAAAGCGAACAAAACCATAATCACAAAAAGCGTTTTCCCACGTGTTTGTATTGGTGGTTCTTCCTGTATTTGCATCTCGAAGAGTTACATCAATAGCGCCTGAAACCATATGAGGACAATGACGAGGATTACTTCTTGTTCCAGGATTACAAGCAAGATTTCCTCCTCCTCGCAGATGATTTTGATATAACCTATTTTGAATCTCCCATGTTCGATACGCTTGCAAGATTACTAATTCAATATCATTTGGAACGAAATATTCTCTACTCATTCTGATTAATTGTCGAGCCATCAATTCGTTAACAGCACAAATTCTTCCAACAGAAGATGTTTCTTCATTACAAATAATATTAGGTATATTTCGTATATCATATAAAGGAGCGTTATCTAAATCTCCTCTGAGATGAGTTCCACCAGGTAAAATATAAGGGACAAGAGTAAAACTCGGCGTGAGATCAGGGAAAGGAACTCTTGTCGAAGGTAATTCAAATATCTCTTGATCAAGAAAATCAACCGGCTGATCTAATCGATCTAAGACTAATTCTTGTAATCGAGACTCAGGACGATTAGCTATTTGAAAGGTTAAGGATTCATCATCAAAATTGATTCTTCCTTTAAAGATCTGATCTGACGGCATACAAAGGTTTGAGTTGGAAAAATAATTCTGGAAAAAAGAAAAATCTTCATCAAAAAAAGAAGGCTCTAAAACTTCTTGGAATAAAAATGAAGAAATATCTTTTGATTCAACATTAAGATAATGATCAAAAACGTGTACTGAAAGATTATATGATCGTCCAGGAATAAAGAAACCACCATCAGGAGTGCTTGAAAGAAGAACTGAGTATGTATCTTCAGTTGATCCTCGAGAAACATATAATTGTTCTATAGTTGGTTCTAGTTGATTAATTAAAGATAATTCAGTTACTGATTGTTCATAAAAGAAAAATGAATCAGTATTTCCTTCAAAAGATATTCCAAACATATAAGGATTATCCGTTTGAGAATCTACTGTCCACGTAACATAGAGTAGTTCTTGTGCTAAACAGCTTGTTTGTTCTAGAGATAAACTCTTTATTTCCGGAGCTTGACGATCGTCTAAATAAAGTGAAAAGAGAAAAGGTTCTTCGCTAAAAGAAAAATCTGCGTGTAAAGGAAAATAGTTTTTATTTGATCTGCACAGTAAAGAAGGATCAGTAATGCGCTCGTCAGGAAGGAGCCATTGTAAGTCATCTCCATCCTTTAAAATTTGAAGAGAAGGAGAATCAAAAATAAACATATTACGTTCTGAAGGGTTTGGGAAAAAGTGAACTTTTTCATCCGCAATAGTGAAGAGTAAAGATGAAGAAGGATTCTGAAAGGGGGCATTACGAGTAAAATCAATAGCTGTCGAATGAAGAAGCTGAGAGGTTTGTAATGATCTTGATTCTGGTAAGTTGGTCAATCCTTCAATAATATCTCCTCGAGAAGTGAGTTGAAAACCATATACTGAAGAATCAATTTCAGGAACTAAAGAATGATTAATATGAATATCGCAAACACAAAGATCTTGATTATTTGTTAAACAATCAAGGTATTGCTCGGCAACAGATAAAGCAAGAGAAGATGTTGTCGGCAGACTAAAAGTATCTGGTAAATTTTCTGTTAAGCAAGATGCTGTATTATCATCGCACTCTCGATACAGTAAAGAGATCTTTTCTGAAAAAGAAGCAAATTCAGAAAAATTCATTGGATGATGAGTGACCATCCGCGGTAAAAATTCAATAGCGCTTGATAATAACGAACCTTGAATCGGAGATGAAGAATCTATACTTATCCCTATTTCGTCATAGTAGGATCGTGCTTGGCAATAAAATGTTTCAATATCACGAGCATAAGGGCAAGTTCGATCTTTAAGGAAAAACTCGCCGCTAGAACCTAAATCTCTATCAAAATTTCCTTGATAAATACAGAGAATACATTTCCACATTTCTTCAGGATTATTAGCATACTCATTACACCTGAAGTATTGTCCTTGCGAGATAGAGCTATCTCCCGTTGTTGCTTCGGTAAACGCGTTAAAAAAAGTAGTTGCTGAACAACGAAGTTGTGCTTTATCAGAAATAACTGCAGGATGATCACAAGATAAATCACTTGAGCATGTAGGGAACCATCCACAGCCTGTAAGAAAAGATTTATCTAACTCGTTTGCCCTTTGATTTGAAGAAGCTGCACCCATAGATGATTCTTTCATCGCAATAGCCGTAAGTAAAGCAGGATCTATTCCTCGCTCCACACTTGATTGTATAAATGATTCTTCTAAAGACTGTTGAGAGCCAAATGCAGAGTTCTGTATTCTTGTTCGATAAGTATTTGACAATCGTTGATCCGGACTACAAGCAAAAGAAGGAGCAATCATATTTGTTGATAGCTGTGGAACTGCATTTTTAAAAAAAGAATCTAAAGAGTCATAACCTTGATCTTGATAAGATAAGCGAATTGCAGTAATATCATACTCTTTAAACCAAACAGTTTGTAATCTTTCTTGCACGAGGCCTCGCTCAGGAAGACTCGCACTGAACTGATAATCACCATGATATAATAATAATTGAGGAGAAGAAAATAAAGAGCTATTGAAAATAAGAATATCTCCTGGTTCAAACATGCTTACTTGATCAAAATTGCAAGTTCGACAAACAGCAGGCTTATCTAGTAATCGAGAAATATAAACAGTGGTTGTGTTTCGTTCTTGGAAAAAAGAAACGTTTGCATGAGTTCCAACCCACCATAACCAACCAGCGGAGTCAAATCCTGCTTCGGTTAAACGAGTAGTTCCTGGTTTAACAGGATAAAGAGGGAGATCATATAATAAAGAGTTTTCATCCTGTACAAGAAGAAATGCATCGCTAAAAGAATAAGGTGTTGAACCGTTTCGAACATAGGGTAGATGAATACTTAAAGAGTGAAATCCGTCAATAAAATGTTGTGCTATTTCTGCAAAACAAGAACCCGCAGCACAATTTATTTGTCGTTCATAACCGTATGAAGAAAGTGCTGAAGAAAAGTATTTTGCCGTTGTTGCAGGCTGTATTTTTGATTGTGGAATAGTTTGAGAACTTGTTGGTTGAGAAAGAGGTTGTCGTAAATTTCTTGTTGCCTGCATATCAACAGTGGATCCCTCTTGAAAAAAGGATAATTGGGAAGGAAAAGTACCAATGGTTTGAAGGTTGTTGAATGTTTTTCGAATAAGTTCTTCATAGTTTTTTTCAAAAGAGGGAGGATTGTCAGGATACAAAGCCAAGAAAAGATGAGGGGTTGTTTGAAAAGAGGAAGGCGAAACATGGCCTGCTTGTTGAAGAAGAAGGGTTCTTGCTTCCTGTACAGAAAAACGAAGTGAATGTCTTAGTTCTTGTTCTTGAAGAAAAATATCTTGTGTTGAAGAAAGTAAGGAGTATTGTTGCGAGCCAATTATTAAACGATCGTCAGAAACAGTAAAGAGATTAAAAGGAGTAAAAACAATATCTACTACAATAATAAAAAAAACCACTGCTAAGAAAAGCATTCCAAAACCTTTTTTATGTAATCGTTTCATAAAGTACCTCCTGAAACTAAAGAAAGTAATGTTCGTTGTAAAAAATTAAATCCAGGATATTCGAAGCGATAAACAATAAATTTTTGTTGACTTGAAGATGAAGGGATTGGTAGACTAAATCCTTCTTGATAATTTCTACTTCTAGAAGTTCGCAACGGAAAATATTCCCGAGTACCTTCTATTAAAGCAATTTCAACTTCAGAAACATAAGAATATTCTTTGAAAAGGTTAAGCGATCGTAATAAACGTTCTTGATACGTTAACATGTTCTCAGTTTCTTCTCTTGTTCTTTCTTCTTTCATTCTTAATGTATAATAGCTAAAGGCGAGGTCTTGGAAATTTTTATCTTCAGAAACAGACATGTCGGGAAGCAAACGCAGTGAAGATTTTGCTAAAAATTCTTGCCTCGCTTCACGTATTTCATTTCTTGCTTGAGATTCTTGAGATTCTATAAAAATAAAGAAAATGAGAATTGCTAAAAGGAAAAAAACTACTGCAATTATTTTGATATAGATGTTCAGAAAAACAATTCCTTTCTTCATGACCATAACCTCATTCTTGCTGGTAAAAATATCCCTTCATCATAAAGAAGGATTGAAAAGCTCCCATCATGTCTTGCTCTTGAAGGAGTGTGAATCAATAATTCTTTTGTTCTTGAGGTGGAGGAAGTTAAAGATTGTGGATGATCAATAGACACTTTTGAAAAAGGTACGTCTTGCGCACTTAAACCAAAACAACTAATAAGTTGATCTTCAGTAAATAATTGCATATCAACAACACCATACTGTTCAACCCCATCTATTCTGGCTACAAAACAATAATTTGTTAATTGTGAAAATGTCAAATCCATAAACAAGCTTTCAGGAACTGGACTTCTTGCATCAATGGACACACTCAAACCAATTATCGAAATAAAAAGAATCGCTCCTATGAGAAAGAATAAGAAAATATAGTGAAAGACTTCTGCAATGGTTAATCCAGCATCTCCAGAATGATCATCTTCCATTATGAATACACCCCATGTAATACCGCTATAATTGAATCAATAAAAGCTCTTTGAATTGAAGATTGCTCTAGACGTGAAGATAAGTCTCCTGAAAAAACGATGTTTACTGTTTTTGAAGAAGTAGAAAGTGGTGTTGAAGAAAATAAAACACGATCTTCGAGTAGTGCAAAAATTATTTCAAAAGAAGGACGAAGAGATGCAAGACCTTCATGATTAGAAAAAGAAATAACTGTTTCTTCATCAAGACCAAAAGAGATATCTAAAAATAGAGGTGCTTGAGATGGCTCGACCAATTCAAAACCTTCTTGTCGTAATTGTTGATGAAGCGCAGATTCAAACCTTCGTGAGAAAGGAGTTTGATCTTGTAATGAAATAGCTACACCTTGTGATTTGAAAAAAGAAAGTTCATTCCCAGGTATTGATCGTAAAGGAGATTGTAGTGTTGAAGAAACAGTAATGTTTCTGTCTCTTTTAATAAAATGAAATCGTTGTGAAGTAATAGGATTTTGAGGTAAAACAGTATAAAATATATTTGGTTGATAAGGAAATCTAGTAAGTGAAAACGAAAGATATTCTGAACCGAGAAGGGTCGAAACAATATGATTTTCTGTATCGATTTCCAAAATTCTGTCAGGAAAACTAAGAGGATAAACATACGTCACTTCATAAGGAATAGTATTGATTGTTGAAAGAAGCAGCGCACTATCTCGAGTTACATAAACACTTGCAGTAAGATCAGGATTGACAAATTCTTGTCGAATACCTAAAAGAATAAGAATAAACAACGCTGCAGCTATTAATGAAAAGGCAATTTTTAGCATCAGGGCCGCTGCTTTCTTTCTTAATGGTTTTTGAAATATCATTTTCAATTGGGAGTAAAAACCATCGTCCTACCACCAAAAGAAAGACGATGTGGTTGCTCTCGAATAAAAAGAGAATTATCTGTTGCATTTGTTATCATAATATTAGCTTCAGGAAAAGAAGAAGTTTGTTCAAGACGGAAAGAAATTGATGTGGAAATGCTATCAACACGTGTTGAACCGAGATAAACAGAAAAAGTTGTTTGAGGTAAAAATCCTGGTTGTACTGGTTCTTCTACAAGCCGAACAGTTGGCGGAGGGATTCCTTCGGGAAAAGAAACGTCTGAGAAATTAAAAAAACGTTCAAAAAGAACAAGAAGAGTATCTGCTTGGATGTTTTGAGAAGAAAATTCTCTTTCTAAGGAAGATAACAATGATTGAGATCGTGGTTGAATAGTTTGTTGAAGAAATTCTTGTCGAATACGCTGATCAAAGATACCATCTTGTAATTCTTTAGCTTGCTGCGGAGTAGTACATGGTTCTTGCACACAAATACTTATAATTTCAGAAGCTTCCTGAAACCGTTGAAATCGTAAAGGGAGACGTTGAGCTTCAAGACTAAAAACTCCTAGAGCAACTCCACCACTCCAATTAAAATAAGGAGAAGAACTTGGAATGAGTAAAGGATTATACGAACGAGTTTCTGGATCGAGAGATAATAAATTTTGATTCAAGAAAGATGAAAAGCTTCTATTTAGATGATGAACTTCTCGATATTCAGTAAATAAAACATTACTAGCTAATTGTTCACAACGAGGTTGTTGGCAAGTAAAACTCTCTTCACCGTCTTTTTGTAAAGAAAAATGGTTAAATGTTCGTTCATGAGGATCTGTTGAAGTATCAACAATAATAGGATTCAGTGTTGTTTGACAACGACAAACACAGGCAGCATCTCCACAAAGATCTGGACGTTCTATTTGTATTGCTTTATCTTGCCAAGAAGAAAAGCCATCATATTCAAAACGAATAGGACTTGTTCCCGAAGAAAAGAAAAAGACATATTCATTCGGTTGAAGAGCGATTGTTCGCGAAGTGAGAACGATCTCATCAGTTATTTCTCTATCTAGAAAACTTTCCAAAACAGTTGCTAAAGAAGTATGAAGATTTGAGTTTGAAGAAGAAACAGAAAAAGATCGTAAAGCACCTAAAGCAGCAACAGTAATAAGCGCTATTAAGACAAGAGTAACTGTTGTTGTTAACATTAAAGATGCTTTTCGATTCATCTTAACGTACTTCCCTCTCTATTTTGCATTGTTTCACAATGAGCTAAAACCAGAGAGTTACACTCATTAAAAGGGGTGAGACATTGTAATTGTGGTTCTTCGTTTTCAATAACAAACCATTCATTAAGAAATGTCCGTTCATCGCAACAATCCCAATCTCCTTGTGAGCATGTTTCAGGACAGAAAAAGCCAACGGGCAAGTCTTCAAAACGACCGCTTCGAGAAAAAGAGGTTAATTGATCACTAAAAAATATTCCTTGTGCATCGCCATCTGATCGTTGTTGTCTCAGATGTCTTTGTAAATTAATAACATCTTGATACGTCATAACTCGAACAGATTGTTTTTCAAGATTAGTTTCTAGAGAGTTTATGTTCTCATGGACAACATTGACATCTATAATTCGGTAAAAATCAGGATTATTTGTGCCCCACAAGGATGCTCGAATAACCGGTGAACGAGCAGAAGGTCGAATAATTGAAGTGTCAATATTATCTGGATCACAAGGACACTCATCCCGTCCATTAGGAATACCATCGCCATCATAATCATAATTAAGACAAACTTGAAATTCAAAAAAGGTTGCAGTTGAAGAAAAAGTTTCTGATGTAAAAGACGTAAAAAAAACTAAAATAAGAAGACCAAGCACTATAGCTATAATAATTTTAAAAGAACCCGATGCTGCTTTTTTTGAAATGTATTTCATGATGATAAACCTCCTTGGTAAAATTGTTGTGAAGTACTTCCCGCGAGATTATTGATAAAAGAAGATGAAAGGACAGAACCTCGGGTTACTTCATTGTTTTGAACATTAATAGATAAAGAAAAAGGATTTATGTTCGCCCTTCTTCTTTGTTGAGCGATACAAAGTGTTGGATCGTCTTCAAATTTAGCGAATGCTAACACATTACTTGATGAACGAAGAGAAGTACTAAAAGTTCCTTCTGCCGCCCGATATCGTAGCGTTAAATCTCTAAGATTTAATTGGAATGTATCAACTGATGATTTACTTAAAACTGAAGAGAGGGAAGCGGCTGATGAAGAAGTAGGTAAACTTGTTGATTGCGCCACAGCAAAAGTAAACTCTGAAGAAGAAATAATATTTTCATGTAACAAGCAAAGATTAAAAGAACCTAATAATTCTTGACGTTCAGAACCATCTAAAACAGTTCCTGTGAATGAACGAGTTCCTCTTGCATCAACAGTGAATAAATAAATATGAAGTTCTTCTCCTGATCGTATAAATTCTAAGAACCAGTCTTCTGTTGTTGAAAGAGATGGTGGTTGGGGAAAAGAGAAAAAACCTTGAGGCTTATTGGGATCAAACAAAAATCGAAGAAGTTGTTCACTATACTCGATATATTCTAGAGGTGCTAAAGTATTTGAACGTGCAGGTAACGGTTGTTCATTTCTTTGTATAAGTTCAACAAAAGGATCTGAAAAAGAAATAATATAATCGACTTGGGTTACGGTTGTTGAGAAAGCTCCTTCTGAAAAAGAAAGAAAGAAAAGAGACACAAAAACGACCAAAACTAATCCAAAAATTACTTTCCAAGAGACCATTTAACTTCCCCTCCCTCTAAAAATGGTGAAAATATTTGAGAAACTATCAACTAAGCCTGAAGAAGAAGAATAAAAAGTATTAATAAGCATAAGAGCAATAGCAACAACAATAATAAAAAGAATTGCATAGAGTAACATATTAGTTGATGCTTTTTTATGGAAGTAAAACACTACATTCACCTCGTTCTTCAAATAAGTCTAATGGTCCGAATAATAAACTAGTACGAAGATTATATCCTGAGTCCATATGCGCATTAATAGACCAAAAATGTTCTCGAGAAAAAATATCTCGTGAGAAAAGAATTCGCAGACGGTCTTGTTCAAAATCTAATTGTTGACGTAGCCAACCTCCTTCTTCAAAATCACTTATGGCAATAGCATAAGACCTTCCAGGAATAATATATCTATCTTCCGTATAAATAGATTGAAAAGCAGACTCAACAGATGGAAAAAGGGGAATAAACATTCCTTGTTCTCCTGAAGGAGGGGTCAAAAAATATTCCATATATGAATAAGGAATATCGTCAATAACAAAAGCAGTTGTTTCCTGTAAATAAGTTAAAAACCGTTCTAAAGAAACCGCGTCAACTCGTGAAGAATCTGCAATATTAATTACTGCTAAAATACCGCATTTTTCTCCTCTATGTTTAATAAATTGATAGCCTCCTTCTTCATTAAATAAATTAGGTACTGAACCTTCTCGAATAGCGTACCAAACCCTCTCTGAAGTTTTTGCAGAAACATGTAGAATTTGTTCTTCTGTTGTTATTGATCCTCGTGAAGGAAAATCAATAAACTCCGTAACACACGTATCTGTAACAAATCGGGTTCGTGAAGAGATTCGTTCATCAACATCTCGAACACCTGTAAGTAATCGACAATAATCTAAGGGCGTTAATCCATCTGAAGAAGTAAATTGATTAAATAAAAGAAGAATAGCTAAAAAACTAGTAATCCCTACAATAATCGACACGAGAGCTCCTTTTTTATCCAACAAGAGAAACACCTCTAAATCTTGATACGAAAAAAAGAAAAGCAAGAAAAAGTAGAACAAAGAGACAAATAATGATAATAAGTTCAAAGCTCATACCTTTTTTCCAGAACACCATACTAGAAAAGGAGGTTTTAATGTTTTTAAATATTGCTATTGAGGCACACAAGAACCCGATGACCACGTGCAAGATGTTGCTGCAAGATCCCTAAATTGACAGGCATCAGTCCGGCAATCAGACTCTGTTTTATATTGAGAACAAAGGGCTTGCGGGGAAGCTGAAGAAGGGAATCGACACGTTTCACAAACATTTTGGTCAGAATTAAAGTGACATCGATCATCAAAATCATAGCCCATGCATTGATTTGCATTACAATTCTCTCGTGAAGTATAATCGCTACAAGAAGAAACTGCACCTATACAAGTTGTACACGAACCTCTAAAATTGAGTCTCCAAATATTTCTCGGTGTATAAATACAACTTTCAAAATATTGTGTGCAAACATCTGCTCGAGAAGAAGGATCTAAACATTCAGTTTTTCCATATCCATCACACAACAGTAAAGATGGTTGACAATAAGCTATATTTTCTCTGTACCACTCAAATGGACGAACAACAATAAGATCGCATTCTGAAGAAGAAACAGAAAATTTTAACTCATCAGTCTCAGTTCGAAAATAAAAATGCGCGTATTGTGAAGAAAGTCCATCACTCCAAGAAAAATCATAAAGTAAAGAAATAACATCAAAAGTAACACTTGAAGTGTACCCTCCTACAGTCGCAGGAGGTTGAGAAATTGAAGAAACTACATAAAGAGCAGTATCAGGAAGGCTTCCACTCGCAGTTGTTGTCAAAAAGCATTCTGCTCGATTTTCAAAAGTTCTTGCTCGTATAAAAGAAAAGATGGTATTAGATTCTAATACTTCTTCAATTTCTGGATCGATCCCTTCAACAGGAATAATGTCTCCCGAACCCCTTCGAGGATCTCTTGTTTCACGAACTTCTAATTGATTTCGAGGGTTTGCTTGTTGTTCTTCTGCTGCTTGAGCAAACTGTGCTTGTTGACCAGGTGCAGGGATATAACATCGATAAACTACTCCTTGATATTCTTCAGGAGCTATTTGAGGATTTTCTATACACCACCGTTCTGTACACGTAGTGTTAAACCAAGCACCACCTCCAACTCCTGAACAAGATAATCCTCTTGAAAGGGTTGAAGAACCTGATTGAATAAAATAGAAACCGACAAATAATAAAATTAGAAGCATAATAGTAACAAAAATAAATTGTAGTCCTTGAGAAGAACCGGAAGTGTTCATTTCAACTCAAACCTGTTAACTGGTAGTTGTAGGAACACAACAAAGAGGTCCAGGATCTTGATCAGTACAAATACCTGCAAAATTTCTAAACTCTCCTTGACCACAAGATTGTTTACATTCGCCACCAAAAGAAGTGCACAACGTCGCTTGTTCAGTTTGACCTAGTCGTTGAAAAATTAAATAAGCAACAATTGCTAAAATAATAAGACCAATAATGGCCATGATAATAATATTCATTGATAATTCAGCTTTTTTTCTCACAAAAAACACCTCGACTAACAATTTTAAAACAATAAAGGTATTTAAACCTTTCTCTTAAGAACAAAATCCCATGGTTATTCGTGCAACTCCCGAATCAGGAAAATAGGGAAGTAAAAATACTCCTGGTGCAGAGGTTCCTACAACATCAGGAGCACAATCAAAGGAGTTAAACGTGATGTTATGTCCTGGTCGATAAAGAATAGTAAAATGAAAAGGCATTCCCCACACATCAAGAGTATCATCGACTAATGAAGATATAAGCTGTTCAGCCACATCACAACTTGTTCGAGAAAATCCGCAACGAAGACTTGATCGTGTTCGTCCACAATCAATAACCATTTCTTCAACAGTTGCTTGACAAGTAGAAGAATGTGTTTGTAAGAGTGTTTGAATAAACCCTGTTGCTAATTCATTTGAAGAAAAAGACTTATACAACTGATCACCTGTATCCGTTAATTCCCGGGAGGTTGTCGAGGAAACGTAAATAAGTAAGGCAATTGACAGAATAAGTACAATAAACACTAAACCTATTATTTCTATTTGTGCTCGTTTCATCGGTAATACTGCTCCAGAGTTAATATTGCAAAAGAATGACGGTCAAGAACAGGGTTATGAATAGAAACAGGTATTAAAGAAGAAGATACTCTTCGAGGAGTTTCGCCTAACGTATTATTATATAATACCCAGCTTTGTGTTGAAGGATATATTTCATCAACCCGCACCATCGCATTTCCTAATTGAGTAAAATAGTAGGGAGTAAATAAATCCGGACGTTCCTGCCTAAATCGAACAAAACCATCTAGTTTTAACATATTAAGACAATTTGCTCGCCGTACTTGTAAGGATGAACATTGTAATTCGCTCAAAGCACCAACATATTTACTAATTGCTATCGCGTCTAAATCTTGTAAAAGCGTTTCTTGTCTATCCGTTCCTCGTTCACGAGAACCACTATAAAAAACCAAACCAAAAACAAAGAGAAGAATAAGTATAATGACGGTAAAAATTGTTTCTCCTAATTGTATTTGTGCTCGTTTCATCGTTAATAAAGTAAAGGACAGTTTGTTTCTAAAGCAACCCTGTTATTCAGTTGATCTATTCTTGAAGTGAGAGTGGATAGTTCTCGAATAGTAGCAGGACTCATTCCTCGTTGTACGGTTTGATTTACTTGTTCAAGTAAATATTTCATTCCATAAAACCCTTCCCTATCTGTTCCGATAAGTAATGCTCGGCAGGAAGAACTTACTAATGGTTCTGCTTCTAAAAGTGAAGCGTGTAATACTAAACTTACTGCTTCTAAGCGATCAAGTGCCTTATCCATAACGCACGTGTATCGTTCTCTTGACTCGCTAAAAAGCGCAGCAAAAAAACTTGCTTTTCCAAGGTATGATTGAGAAACCTGTTCGATTTCTGCGACAGGTAATAAATCATTTCGAAAATTTTCATATTGTTGAACGGTTAAGAAAAGAACTCTTCCCGATTCAAATATTCGTTGAGAGTTTGGTTGAACAAGAAGAATAGTTGTTCTATCAGCAGGTGTTTGAAAAATAGTTCTTGCAGGAGGAAGCGCCATCCCATCTATGAAAACAAAAGTATAGTGGTCTCTATTTGATTGGACTGTAGGTACGTTTGCAAAATTATCTCGAACTACTCGCTGAGTAAAATTTGAAGGGAACGCGTCAAGAAGGGTTCGTAAAGGTACAGAAGGTTCTGGCGTGTCTTGATAAAAAATAACCTCTCGCTGTGGAGTAGTAATATACATAAATCTATCAATGGGAAAAGGAACTTCCCATTCTACTGCCCAGGTATATAATCTTCGTGTCGAAAATTCTTGGGGAGCGACAAACAAATCATATCTTGTTTCTCGTGCAGAAATGCCGTTAATTAAGAAAGAGTGTCGAGATTCTAAATAATTACAAACAAAAGAAAGATCAGTAAGTGGTGTTTGATAATCTTTAACAGTATCAGGTTGTTGTAGAGTTGTTGTGAAAATAGTATCAAACTGTCTGGCAATTTGAACATTTACTTGCTGATCAGCAGATGATTGTTGACGAAAAGAAAACGTCACTAAAAAAGCAAGTAGGATTGCTCCAATAACTAAAACAAAAATCCAGTTAAATTGAATTTCTATTTGTGCTTTACTCATGATGATTGCACCAAGGTAGTTCTTGCTTGTCCTCGCAGAGTCACATCAAAAGTTCCTGCTCGCGCAGGTATACAAAGCGGTTGTGAAGGATCATCTAAACGCAAAGTATGAGCATAACCTAACTCTACCATAATATTATCTCTATCAAAAGTAAAAATATTCGCTTGAACTCCTTGTTCTACACTTGATTGCATTAACCAGTACGAACCACCTGTTTGTGCTTGTCGATAAGAAACTTCTCCAGAAATTGCTCGAGGATCGATAAAACAAAGTTCTCGTTGATGACATGCTGATGCAAAACGTTGTTGTCTAACCGAACCAAAGTCATTACTTGTCCGTATAGTATCAAGAATAGTGCTTCTTTGAATTAAATATTCACTCATACACTTATCATCAAATAAACCCGATCCAAATCGTGCAGCAACAAGAACCAGGACTCCTATAACTAATAAAGTCATAATCATAGTAAACATGTTGCTCATTTGTGCTCGTTTCATTGTTCTAAATTTTTAATAATAGAATCTGCTTCAATTCTACTTATTTTTCCTTTACTTACTAAAGCAAGAAGTGCTGATTGTAATTGTTCTAAAGAGTACTTTTTCTCAAGATATAATTCGTGAACCATTCCTGAAAGATCTTTTGCTTCTTCTAATTGTGTTCGAAGAGCTTGTGAAATATTAATAGTATCTAACTCGTCAAAGACAGATGCTGGTTGTTGAGGTTCTTCTTCTACAACAGGTTCTTCATGATGGTGTTCAGGAGTAAGTAAATGATCCTTAGGAACTTTAAATGATTCTTCAGTATTTAATTTTTCTAAGGCAGCAAAAGGTGCAATAGGATCTTGTTCTTCTTCTAAAACAGATTGTTGAGGTTCTTCTTCTACAACAGGTTCTTTTTGGAATTGATCAAGAAGACTTTTCCGTTCTGCTTTTCGTTGACCTAATCGTTCTTTTCGAAGTTTAGATTGTTCTGCTTGTTTTTTCTTTAATTCTTCTAATCTCTTTGATCGTTGTTCCACTTCTTTCTGTTGATTGACTGTTTGTTGCTGAGCTAATTGTTGTTGCTGTTGATATGACTGTTGAATTTCTTTTTGTTCTAAAGAATATCGAATATAAAAAACTCCTCCAGCTACTAAAAGCAAACCTACTAAAACCAAAATAATACCTAAAAGTGAAGGAGAAGATTCTTCGATAATAGGCGGAGGGGTTGATTCTTGACAAGTCCCATCAATACATCGAAGACCAATTGGACAATCTGAATTACTAAAACAAGCATCTGATTCTGAGGGTTCGAAATCAGGCTCTGAAGGTTGGAAATCAGGCTCAAAATCAGTACAGGAAGTAGGGCAAGGCCCCCCACAATCAACACCTTCTTCAAAAGGATCCTGAACTCCATTATCGCACAATCCACATTGCGCTAAACAAGGTCCTCCACAATCAACACCTTCTTCTTCAGGATCTTCAATACCGTTAAAACATTGTAGAGGCATATCGATAAACCGTTCTCCAGTGACTAAATTTCCTGCTTTATCATAAACATAATAACAAAAATCTGTTGTTTCTTTTATAGAAATTGGTCTGTAGGATTGTAAAATTGCATCATCAACATCGCAAGTGAAAGAATAAAGAAAGTCAGGTGCACAAGCAATATTATCTTGACAAGTTATAGTAATATCATATGCTTTCCATCGAGGAGTTGCTTGATAAGTTGCTTGCGGCGGTGTCGTATCACAAAGATCATCAAGAACAATAGATCGTCGTTCTGAATTATTTGCTTGATCATATACTTGAACTTCAAGTCGGTAAGGTTCAATATCAAAATCTCCTATAATAGTATGAGTTAACCCGTCAAAAGATCCTTGTGAAAGAATTTCTCCTCCTTCTGAAAAAAGAGTGTATAACCGCTGTGCAATTCTTGATCCTGTTCCATCAGCCGCTGCTAAGAAAACTACATCTCCTGCAGTGCAAGATGCTGCTTGAGAATAAAGTGAAATTTTTGGAGCGACGGTATCGATAAGAATACTAACTGGCTTATAGCTCGTTACAGAAGAAGTTTCACAAATAATTTCTATATCATGAGTTCCATCTAGAAGTCTAAGTGTTTGCTCATGACGTGTTGATCCTGATTGACTGAATGATCGTAAAGACATATCTGTTCGTTGACGATAAAAGCAACTCGCGTCTTGGTTTGTTGAGACTCGTAACGTATATGGTGAGGATGAAGAAATAGTTGGAGTGAGAAGTGTGATATCTAATTCATTCTGGAAAGAGAAGTCAATTGAATAAAACGCATCTTGAACGTGTTGTGCTACGTTAAGACAAACAATTCGTTGCGCGAAGGATTCTTGTGGTGCAAAATAAGAAAGCTCTACTTGGTGGGTTGTTTGATATCGTGAACGAATTGAAGGATCATAATTTCCAAAACCTTGAGGAATGCCTTCGTTATCAAGATAAATACAGACGGTTGGATCGCTTGTAGTTACTTGAAGAGTGGTTGAAATATCTCGAGGGTTGATGATAGGATTTGGTGTTGCTTGAACAGTAAGAACGGGTGGAGTGAGATCATAGCCCAGTTCAAAGGAAAGACTATCTATTCCTCCTGATTCATCTTGACAAAGAACAAGCCAATCTTGAGATTCAGTCTCACCACTTGAAAAACCATGAAGTGCAGTATCAATCATGTGTTGATGACTTTGCTGTCCAGTAGAAGTAAACGGTTCGTAGGAGGAAAAAAGAGTTTGAGGATCTTGAGAACTTGCAGGTCCGTGTACACAGCTTGCTTCTAGAGATGTTTCTACAGCTAGTACGAAAGAATGTGTTTTTCCTATTCCAAATCGCGGAGATAGTAAGGTAATATCTAATGAAGAAGAGGGGGGTGTGGATGTTAACAGTAGTTCTCCTCGTGATCGTAAACCTGCTCTATTTGTTACTTCATAACAAAATTTCCCTTCTTCAATAAGAGTAAATGTTTGATTAACAGGTTCTCGAATACTTACTGTTTCAGGACAAGTAGCGTCAAAAGGAACAATGCCGTAACTAAAGAAGTCTTCACAACCACTTTGTTCATCAGTACAAGTTACAGTCACATCGAATCCTTGCATAGATTCTTCCACTTCAACACTGTGACGAGGAGGTATCGTGTCACAACGAATAGGATCAAAATCTGAAATTTCAATAGATAGTCTTGATTCTTGACTTTCTAGATCTGCAGGATTAATTGCTCGAACAATCCACGTGACTGAATCTCCTTGAACTGCTTCTAAAGGAACTGATTGAGAATAAGTTATTTCTTGTGAGGTTGGTTGATTTGGTGTTAGTTCTGAAGAAAAAATAGTATTATTAAATTCTAAAGAAATGTTGTATTGTACTGTTGCATTAGGAGAAAAAATGGTTAAAGGCAGTATATCGCTACCACACGTTAAAGATGGAGCGTCTAAGGTAGGTGCAACAGGAGGAGTACTATCTACAGTAAAGATAAATGATTGTGATTGTTGTGCTCCTAAACCTGTTGCTTGACAAACAACATCTACAGTATAATCTCCATCCTCTAAATTAGAAAGAGAAAGTTGATGAGACTCTGAAGGTTGCGAACTAAGAGTTGATGTTTCTCCTTGGAATGTCGCATCACACGTACTAAAAAGACTTGTTGAAAAATTAAGTTCTGGGTTTCGTTGTGCAAAATAATTTCGTTGTAAATCTATAGAAAATGTTCGGGAAAGTTCTACACTGTACGTTTCAACTATTGTTGATGATGAAAGTGCAGGGTTCTGACAAACTAATCGAAGATCAAAATCTGTTCGAGTATTAAGGTTGAAAAGTTTTCCTGGAAAACCAAATTGTTTTTGATAAGAAAAAGGGTAATCTCGAAGACTGGTAATGTCTGAAGGTTCTAAAAATCTTCCTGAGACATCATCTTGTTCTGGTGAAGGGTTTGAAACGTGATCGTAAGTACAATAAATAAGATCATCACTTTCAACAGAGAGTTGTGTTCGAATAGAAAATTCATCTTGAATGAGTTGTGGTGTAAAATTAGCAGTTAATCGAGGACTACTCGTATCATATCCAAAATAAAAGCTTTCTAAAAAATAAAAATGTTGTCCTTGATTATTTGTTTGTTGACAAACAACAATATATCGATTAGCATCAAGATTATCATATCGAAATGTTGAAGTAACAGGTAACTCATATTGATTAGGATTAGAAGTTTGCGTGACATTAATACTGTGTTGTCGAGTAATAAGATTTGGATCGTTGTTAAAATAACTAAATCCTCCTTCATTAAAAATGTCTTCTGCAGTTCCTGATAACGGAGGAATATAACGTTTTACTCGGCACGTTGCAGGCAAGAGAGTTGAAAGTTCTACGCGAAATGGCGAACTTGTTCCTATTGCAAAATCTTGTGCTTCTCGAGTAAGATAGGGTACTTGCGGATGTGAGACCCAGATAAATCGTTCTGGTTCTTCAATACTAAATGATCGTTCAATTCTTTGCTGATTTTGATCACTATCAGTAGCATCAAGAACAAGAATATAATCTCCAGGTAATAAAAAACTCTGAATTGCTACGTCAAACTCATAACCGTTTTGTGATGTTGGTTGGAGTGGTAATTGAAAACCAGAATCATAAAGAAGATAAGAATTCTGGATAGTGACGGGTGCATCTGCTGGACCGTATTCTATCCGTAAGGTAGGTGTCGGATTTGATGTTGATAATGCAGAAATACTTGGGAGAGTTAAAAGTAGTAAAAAGGCCAATACCAGATAATAATATCTAACATGCAATGTCTTACCTCTTTTTTAGGGAATGAAAAAAATAGTTGGTTCTTCAAACACAATATTTCTTACTTTTGGATTAATTTGTAACCAGTCTCCTTGATTTCCTCCCCGATCAACAGCTCTAAAATAAAGATGACTTCTCGCGTGTGTTTCTACAGATAGCAATAAATCTACCTCTGAAGAAGTAGTTCTTGAAACTCCTCCTTGACAATGAGTAAGAGGATCAAACGTTGCAAGATCAACCGCTGGTCCAAAGCAGTACTCTATCTCTTGACAACCAAACTGTTGAATGGGAATTTGCGAATCAAAATCATCACAGACTAAACGTAGTTCTCGTTCGAGTACCCAATCAAACAGCGTTGGGAAATAAGGAGTAAATGGTTCTTGTAATGTATCTCGTGCAAGTACTGAAACAGTTGGCGCGAGTCTATCAATCGTGAAGGTTGCATAATCTCCTGGTTCTTGCTCAGTAATTTCATTAGAGAATTCGCATGAGAAATAGAAAATATAAGGTCTGCTTTCTTGTGCTTGAATCCCTAATGATGAAGGAAATGAATCTAGACGATGAATATGTGTCGTTCCTCCTGTTTGAGAAAAGGTTCCTCTTGCTTGTGCATGAGGTCTTTGTTCTGTATCAAACTTACACGTAGCATCATTTACTGTTTGTAATTCTAAAACAACGCTAGAGAGATTTCGATACACTCCTCCTCGTGGAAGAATATTAAAGATTGAAGGATTTGCTTCTATAGTAATATCTTCTTGGTATACAAGATCATTCCCAAAATCATCATAACAAGTGAGATTAAAATAATAATAGCCATCTTGTAAAAATAAGTAGGTGGCGTTAAAGTCTGTTCCAAAGGAAGCAACGTGTTGTCCTCCAATAACTTGTCCTGTTAAATGATCATGTAATCTTCCTTCACAGAATGAAGACTTGTCTATTTCAAAAGAGACGGTGAGGTTTGTTCGATAGATTCGAGGAGCAACATCAAAAGAATCTTCTTTCGTTTCAAATGAGACCAATTCAGGACTCGTTTTATCTATAAAAATAAAACTATGATTAACTACTTCTAAATTTCTAGCTGGATCCATTGAATAATAGAGTAATACATATTCTTGACTATCATCTGAAAGGTTAGTATATCCATCTCCTCCCGGTAAATAATCATCTAAAGTATAAACAGGGTATGTCGGACAACCTTGATCTAAACAAGCGAGAGCTACAGATGAGTCAGTAGTGCAATCATCACAATCATCTGGCATATAACATTGTATTTGTGCACAGCTTGCGGGCGCAAGTGCTACATAAGTTAAAAGTCGTTCACTTTCCCAGGTTGAGTCTTCTACTGTGAAAAGGATTTCTGATAATTGGCTTTTTCCATATACGGGCAAATAAGAACCATCTGTTCGTTGATATCGAGTTTCTTGAACTGGTGAACGTAGTTGTAAAGTTGTTTCCGGAGCTTCATTATCTAAAATACAATCAAGTCGTTCTGAATTTCGAACTCCTGTACTTAACGATCCTGTTCCTCGTTCAAAGCAATCGTCATAAAAAGGATTTATTGAAGAGACATATCCATCACGATTACTAAAGCAACCTTGAACACCTCCTTGATCAACCCATTGACAAGTTCCTCTCCCAAAAAGATCATTACTTAACTGCCTTGGTTCATTTGTTCCAGCAATTCGTTGATTTCCGTCGTAAAAAACATTTATTTCAAACGCTTGATTATTCGTTCCTACACATTGTTCTTCAGTTTCATAAAAGAAACAACCAATAGTTTCTTGTGCTAAACATGCTGGAAGGAAAGGATCAGAGTGTCGAACAGGAAGAGAGATATCTGCGTTTCTAAAAACGGTTTGTTCTACTCTAGGAGGTGAAGCTGATTGATTGTGGTTTTGTGTTTCTTTAAAGAAACAATCACCGTATAATCCGCAAAAATTTTCGTTACAAGTTCCAATCGGACTATCCGTATCACAAAGTGTACAATTTTGATCTTGTACCTCTACTGGTTGACAAACTCCAAGACCTAATTCATCACTATAACTTTGCCAAGAACAACCATTTACTGCTTGATTATCATCTAAATCAGTAAACCTAAAACAAGGGTCTTGAGAACAAGCTCCTTCTGTCTGATAATCATAACAACTTCGTACTTCATCACAAGAATCATACGTTTCAAAAAATCCTCCTCTCATATCTAAATAACAAAGACCAATTTGTGAACCTTCTGGTTCTGGTGTTGCGAGAGGTTGGCTAGGGTCATATTCAAAATCTTCACAAAATAAAAGGGTTGAACCTGTCGAAAAAGACATTTGTACTTCAAAATTGTAAGGTGAGAATTGGTCAAATAACCCGTTACATAACTCACAAGGTCCTGATTGTACACAAGCAGCTCCTGTTGCTAAAGGATTGTTTGGTTGAAATGGCGTGTGAACACAGGTTTCACTTGCAGAACAAAATTCTACTGTTTGAAACGTGTTATTCGTATACACGTTATCTCGAATAGTTTCCACATAACATCCTGTCGGACTTTCTCCGCCAAAAGAATCCGTTGCACAAATTAAACCAAAAGCTCGTGGTTGATGGCAATACAAATCCCCTGAATTAAAACAAGGAAGGGTTCCATCCGCATCTACCGCACAGTGTTCTTGACCATCCGCGGTCAAAGTACAAACATTGTAACAATAGTTAGTATTCTCTTGAAGTGCTGAAGCGAATATTGCTTCCTGTAACGTCTGTTGAACAATTTTTGAATTTTTTGTCCCCTGTGCGCAAGTATTCGGACTTACCCCGCTTTCTTCACACATAATAATACGATGACCAACAATATTTTGTTGACAAGATGCTGAAAGATTAGTTCTCCATCGCAATTTTACATCGCTTGTACCTTGGGTATAATATACCCCTGTTGGAAATTCTAAATTAGCATAAGAATCAAGAATGTTTCGAGTGTTTTGTCGTTGAGAATCAGTAAATTCATCTAAGAAAGAAGGTGCTTGTTCATCACAAGTATTTTGACATAAGGGACTATTTTGACAACTTGGACACGTATCACATTTTGCGACATCATCACAAACCGCGCAAAAATCTTGACATTGCGAATAATCAAAACCACAATCAGCAGTACAACCTAAATTACCTCCAGTTAACCCAACTGTTGAACACGCGGGCGCATCTGTTGAAATCGTTCCGTCAGGAAAATGTCGATAATAAGTGATTCCCGTATCTCTATCAATATCGCATTGTTCAAAACCAGTTACTTCCCCATCACCACAAAGACTCCCTAATTGAGTAGAAGTAGGACAATCAAAATCTTGACCTTCAGGATCGGGAGTGTTTTGAGTAAGTACAGAGATAGGTCGATCTGTTAAAATACCGCAAGCATTTTGATCAGTTACTGTTCGAAGTTTTACATATTCAGTTCCATAAGGAACACATTGACCCCAAGGACCCACATCCCAATCAGGAACACAAGGAGAAGTTATTTCCTGACAATCAAGAACAAAATCAATAGTTTTTGTTGTGTAAGGTCCTGAAAATTGTTGAGAAATTGTTTGTGGTTGACAGTCAAGAAAAACAGCGTCACCATTTCGAGTAATTTGATAATTTTGCGGGGCTGTCGCGCTAAATTGGTTAAGAGCATTATCAACTCCAGGAATATCTCCTAAATTATAATGTCCTGTACCATTTGTTGTTGCAGAAATAAACAAGCCATTTTCTGCTTGCACCGTAATTCCTGGTAAAGGAATTCCTGAAGCATTATTCATTCGTACAGTCCCAATAACTTCATGCATAATAGTTGGTTGCGCACTAGGATCACAATCACAAACGCCGTTTGTGGGCGCTACAGGAGTATAAGCACCTCCTTGAACAGTCTCACAGTAAGATTTTTGAATTTCTGAAGGTAATAAATTAACAGATGAAGCTCCAAAGTCCAACACATTACCAAAACCATCACAACAACAAGCCGTTTCAGTAACATCAGGTAAAATATTCCCGGAAGCGTCAAGACAATTGTCGACAAAAACAGAGTTAGGATTCCAAGCTACACAGTCAGCAGCACTGGGAGAAGAGGATGAAGGTATATAAACACCCGTTCCAGGTAGAGAAGGGTTTGCGTAAGGCATAACGCAACAAGCTTGAGAATTAGCTTGCACTAATGGAAGAAACAGTAATACTGCAATGAATAAAAATAAATACGCTTTCACAACCAAACACCCTTATATACCATTCTTCAAAAAATAGTCATATATAAATGTTATGGGAAGAAGAAGATCTCTAACTATAAAAATCATGTCCAACTCCCTGACGCTTGACAGGTGAAACCACATTCTTGAGCGTTTAATGGGCGGGAAAGAACAGGTGATGAAACACTGGTAGGATTATTTCCTTGACAGAAATGAAGTTGTCCGTCACAACTAAGCATTCGTGGTTGTAATTGAGAACCAACTGTTGAAAATCTTGTACCTGAAGACCTTACAGTTCCTTGATAACAAGTCGCTTCCCCTAAAAGAGGGTTCTGAGCAGTAATAGTTCTTTGACCAGTACAACACATCGCGTTAGGATTTTGTCCTGTTGCCTGAAAACCTTGAGACTGATCGAAGAAAGGAACTGAGGTTCCTGGGAAGTCATCATAAGACACAAAAGAAGGATCTAAGGATGATTTTGTTTGACAATAACATGCTTCTCGTGAAGTTAATGTCGGTGTTATTTGACAATTTTCAGTACAAGCTGCCGTTCCTTGACAAAGAAAACCCACTTCTCCTTGCGGAGTTACAAAATCGCTAGCAAGTAATCCTTGGCAAGTTGAATCTCCTTGCGTACACATACAAAGATCAAGATTATGATATGCACAATCACCTTCACCATCACAGGTTGCTTGACACGTAAATACTTCTGTAGGAAGGGTTTGTTGGACATTCCCATAATTCATTTCTACAAATTGATTTGCTGAGGTTATTAATTGAGCAGTAGCCTCCGGGGCGCAGTAGCCTTGATTAATTTCTGCGGCATTCGGATGTAGAGTGAGTTGTTGTGAAGAAAGCACTTGTTGTTCAAAAGATGTACCTTCATAATATATACAAACAAGATCCCTCGAATCTAAGGATAATGGGGAAGTTCCTAGATTTGTTCCTGCATGTACAGTTGTAAAAGGAATGGTCTGTTGAAAGATTGATTCATATCCTGGTCCTGAACAGGTTGCAAATTGCCAAGCGCTAGCCCCACTAAAACTTGTCGGTGTCGCATCACACGCTAGTTCCGTAAACCAGGTCGTTGCCAATCTCCCTCCACAAACGTTTCCTCGCTCTCCTGAACAATATTGATTATGAGTAACTCTAAACACGTTATTAATAGATGGTTGTTGTAGATTAAAAGGATTTAATCCTCCAAAGACATCTTGAATAAAAGTTCCACCACCAAATTGTTCTTCATAGGTTTGTTGAGTAACAGGGCCAATAGTTCCGTTTACGTATTCAAGCACTGCTCGATCAAGAAAAAGAAACGATCCTGTTGTTGCAGGGTGAAGTGCAAACACTTCTTCAGAAAAATCATTTGTTGTAAAACAAAGTTCTGCTGCACTTCGAAACGATCCTCCTGTCAATGGTTGGATAGTACGATCTAGAGGTTCACAACAACTATGAGGAGGGTTTCCTTGCCAGTACGAGGATAATTGTATGTTTGAGTTAACACCAGCAGGATAATCAGTACTTGTCCCTAACGAAGTATTAAATTGATGAGGGAGACACTCTGCTACAAAAACTTCTGCAACATCTGGTTGACTGAATATCATTGAAGAAGAGGATTGGTTTTGTCCGACAATAAGTTCAATTTCGTGTCTTGTGGGATTGTTAACTAAATTATCTCGTTGAAAATAGTCAAAAACAATAGTGCTTATTGTTGAATCGTTTCCGAGAATATGAACAGGGTTTAATTGTGTGATAAAAAATCCTTCAAGAATATCTAGAAAAATAAACTGAGAAAGAGTTGTTCCTAATAATCTACTTGCAGTGCTGTTCGTCGCGTCAAGAATATATTTATCTTCAATACTTGCATACCTATTATCAATATCTGGAAATTCATTTCTTGTTTCTAAAACTGCTAACGGCAGATCAAAAACTAAGAATCGAACAATTTGAAAATCTTTTGCTCCGTGTTCATCTTCAACAACAACAGTTATTTCTCGAAAGCCAATATCTGATTCGTTGGTTTGAAATTCAGCAATTCTTTTTGTATCTCGAAAGGCTTGGCTTGATGTTAGGATGTTTGTTACCATATAATCTCGTTCTAAACATTGTTGATGATTTTCTAAAGTACAACCTCCCATATCATCACAACAAGCCAAATTAAGATATTCATCATAATCTTCTTTCCATCCAAAAAAAGCGTAGGTAATAGTATCTTCATCCGGATCAACTGCAAAAGGCTCTAATCGGACAGTGTCGTTAGTATAAACTAAAATATCTATAGGTATATCATTAAAGAAGTTAGTATTCCCGTCAGTAATGTAATCGAGAATTGGTTTTCGTTGTTTACTTGCGACAATAAATCGAAAAGGATCTCCTTGTAAGAGAGAACTTTCATCTTGAAAAATCAAGACGTCATCGGCAAGATTTTGTACCTGTGTACAATTTGCACAAGCGCTCCGCACCCGTTCTACTGAAAGAATAGGTTGAAATCCTGCAGTCGTAGAGTAATCTCTAGAAATAACGAAAAAAGGATCCCGAAGTGATCGGAAAATTGTTTCAAAAGCGAAATTGTATAATCGTTTGATATTAATATCTGTTCGTGATTGAAAATCAACAGTTCTTGCAATACTTCGAGAACCATCTACCGTGATATCAAAAGGAAATTCTGCTCGAGTAATAATTCCTCGTGGTGATTGAAACGTTGAAACAACGTGAACGTTTTCTTCTTGTAAAGAAATATCAAACGCGACTAACTCTTCTGTAAATAAAGAAAAATTAACACAAGAGCTCAATTGATTTTGAACAAAACTTTCAAGCTGTCGCTGTATAGCGTAGGGTTCTCGAGGAGTGTCATATTGGTGTGCTGCACAACTAAAGATCCCTTCATCAAGGTTGAATGCGTTTGAACCATTATATGAGCAGAGTTTTGGAAACTCATTCGCTCCTAAATAACCACTCATCGTACTTACTCGTTCACC
>SKGA01000034.1 GCA_007117735.1 Candidatus Woesearchaeota archaeon
ACATAACGACGTTGACCCTCAGCATAAATTGTGTCAAAAGCAAGAGAAGATTTTCCACTACCAGACAATCCGCTAAGAACAATAAATTTATTTCTTGGAAGAGTGAGAGAAATGTCTTTAAGGTTGTGCATACGAGCACCACGAACAATAATATTTTCCTTCATTAACAAACTAAATGATAATGTGTTTTTAAAGATTATGGAGGTCTGACCAGTTACTTGACATCTCGAAAAGAAACAGATCTGGTCTCAGTATCATAGACAGCATACGAACGAGAACCAAAACGACCCATCAACTCGCCAGGATTAAGAAGAAGAGTCGATCCAATAACCTCTTGATGAGCCTTATGCGTATGACCAAAACATACGACATCAAATTGGTTAGAAAAAGCAAGAGCGCGAGCAATTTCAGGAAAATGATTACACGCAAAATGAACACCATCTAATTTAAAAACGCCAATATCACCATGTAAATGAATACCATGCTTTTGAGCCTGAAGAGTAGTCTTATGACGATCATCAGTATTTCCAAAAACGCAATGAACCTCTCCATTAAATTTAGCTAAGACTTCCATCATAAAAGGAGCACAAAAATCGCCACAATGAACAAGAACTTCACAGTCAGCACAATCAGTAAGTACTTGTTCAACAATATTGATACGATCATGAGAATCTGAAATAACTGCAATTAACATATAAATTCATAGAAAAAAAGAGATTTATAAACCTAACGAAGAACATATAAATATATTCCCCATAAAGTCCTTTATGAGCGAGGAAATTCTTTATCTCTACAAATTACCAAGCAGATTTTGCTGCTCATACCAACAAGCAACATCAAAAGTCATTCTTCCACTCCATCACATTACATACCACACTCTTGAAGAACTCTTAAACAAAACGACCATTCAAACTCCTGATGAAAACTATGTCCTCAAAAAACTATCAAAAAAATCTATCGATAAACAACAACAAGCAATATTTCATTTTTTATACAAGCGAAGTATACTCAAAAAATTTGCAAGCCAAACACGAGAACACATACACAGAAAATTTGGAAATATTTATAATATAGATTTTCTTTACCAAATACCGAACCTGAGTGCTGAAGAAACAAATTTTTCTCAAGAAGAACAAACAGTACTTACAAAATTATTAGAAGGTGAACAATAATGAAAGAAATTACCCAAGAAAAACTCGATCGATATTTTGCAGTAACAGGAGAAGCAATTGAAAAAGTTAAAAGTCATGAAATGGATGTAGATCGAATGGAACAAGCACAAGATTTCCTAGACATGGCAAGTCGATACTACTCAGATGCAAATCATTTCTATGAACAAGGAGAATGGGTTCTTGCTTTTGGAGCATTAAACTACGCACACGGATGGCTTGACGCAGGAGCAAGAATTAGACTATTCAAAGTGAACGATAGTAGGTTATTTACTGTCGATGATAACGAGTAAACCATTCAGGTAACCAAGAGAACTGCTGCTCCATTGAAGAAAGACGTCTATTCACAGAAGATTCTTCTAGAGTATCAGTAACCTCCTGGTCAAGAGATTCTCGTAATGAAACATACTCTTTTTTTCTATCACGAGCAAATCTATGATGAGTCGCTTGAGAACGAATATACTCATTACTAAATTGAAACAAACCATATAAGAATGCAAGACCTGCAAGAACACTTGTAGACCCTTCTACTATTTGAGAAGGAAGAGTTGGTTCTTGATAGATATGTCGCATACCCCCAATAATAAAAGGAGAAGCGATTAACGTACTCGCTGTTTTAAACGCGTAATCGCCAAGTTTTAATGATTTATACTTTCGAGTGTTTTCTTTAATACTACACTGCTCTGGAGAAAGAGCCGATTGTTCATAATATACTCTAGGTCTTGTTGGCATAAAAAGATGAAAATCAAAATGAATTTATAAATATAGCTCTTAATTTTGATACAAACTCTTGAAACAAGAAGGGTCAAGAGTATAAGACTGAGAAAAATATTTTTTTTCAAAATCACAGAACAGTTTAGCAGAAAAATCAAGAGGAAAATAAGCCATTGCTTGCTCAAGACCAAATAATGAATTCTTAGAAGGAGAATACGAACGATGAAACACCTGAAAAAAAGTTAATTGTTGTTGACCGGCATACATTTGAACACCTAACGCGTTACTAGCAGGAAGAGCAATATCTTGCTTGAAAGCAAGATCTTTTGCCCTATCATGAAGCATAAGCACATCACAAATAAGACCATCATGAGACTGAACTTCAGCCTTAGTCAGCAATTTCTGAATATCTTTTGGAAGATCCATACAGAGAGGAAAATGAAACCGAATTTAAAAAAGTAGCAGTTAATAAGCGTATTTAATTCTTCCAAGAAAGATAAGACGCAGTATCAAAAGGAATTTGATACGTATACGGCACAATAGGAGTATCAGGACGAGAAGAAATAGTATTCTCTAACATACCAAGAGTCAATGCATGAGGGTGTGCAAAATCTTGAGAAGAAAACTCTTGAAAAGACCGTGCCCGATGAATAGCAGAAAGAGTTTGAGGAATATTTCGACGTAGAGAAGAAGAAATCGCTTTTTTTGTAAAGAAAAAAGAAGCATTCGCATATACCCTATCCTCTAATTGTTGAGAAACTACATCCTCATGAAACAACTCGCTAGCGAATTTTTCAAACTTATCAACATCACCAGAATAAGAAATTAAAGAAAGACGTCTTAACATACGAGCATCATGATTCGCTTTATACAGCTCGACAATACGATCCACCTCTTGATCATACAAGAAAAAAGAATGACCAGTAGAATTTTGAAGTTTTTGAAAATAAACATCTGGAGAGATACCACGAGAAGCACTTTCTTCAGCCTGACGTAAAAATTTTTGAGGATCATCCATGGAAAACAATGAAAAGAATTATCTCTTTAAAAAATTTTTCAATAGGGGCTTTGTCCAGAAAGGAATAAAAAGGTATACTCTGCCTTGAATTGAGATAAAGATATGCGCATTAGGAAAAGACGTCAGTCTTGAGTACGTATCACGCATGTTCTTAGAAGCTTATGTTTGTAAAGCAAAAATAACAAATCTTGGCAGCATATACAAAAATGCTCCCTGTAGGAGAGAGCCCCCATAAGGAGTTGAAAAAAAAGAAACATAACAAATAACTCAAATCCAAACTAGGTATACATAAAATAATAAGGTGTACATTTAGGTAAAAAGGGTTCTGTTAGAAGAAGAACAAGAGTCAAGAAAATGTTTCAATTTCATTAGCGCATGGAACCGATGAGAACAAGCATTCTTCTCCTCAAGAGACATTTGATCAAACGTCTTATCAAAACCGTTGGGAAGAAAAATAGGATCAAAACCAAAGGAAGAACCAGTAGGTTTGACAAGAGAACCAGAAACCACCCCTTCAAAAATATGAGCGTTTACTCCATCAAAATAACCAATCATACAAACAGCCTGAGCAGAAGGGTCTTTTCCTTGAACTAATTGAACAATACCTTCCGTACCAAGAGACTGCAAAGCAAACTTTACTAAAGGACCGGGAAAATTATTGAGCGAAGGAATAACTAAAGAAACATCCTCGCAAAAAAACGGTTGATCAAACCCCTTAGCGATACGAGCAACTTTATCAAGAATAACTTCACGAGGATCAAGACTCTGCACTTCAGGAACATCAATATCGACTCTAACACAATCAGGAAGTAACGCTTTCGCTTCAGCAAACTTATTCTTATTCCCAGTAATAAACGTAAGACTCATAGGATATCATACAACTCCAAAACACGATTTTTTAAATTAGTAAAAGGGATGTGATCAACTAACTCTTCTTTCTCAACCCAACGAACACCATCAAGCTCACCAGTAATAGTAATATCAATCACGGCAGAAGGAGAAATTTCTCCAACAACAAAAGTCTTTTCCTGACCAACAAACTCGCTCTTTTCTTGTTGCCACAACGGCCACTCATAGGACAAGGTTTCGCCAGTATTAGTTACAGAAATAAAATCTTCTTTTCGCAAACCAAGCTCTTCATAAGACTCTCGATAAAACGCTTCAAGCTCAGACTCGCCAGGATCAACACCGCCACCAGGAAAATACCATTCTTCATTCTTTTTATACGCGCTATTAGCAAGAAGATACTGATTTCCTCGTTTAATGATTAAATAAACGGCTTTTCTATGTGGCTTCATAAAAATATCTAAAGAAGACTTCCTTTTTAAAGATTACGGGGATAAAAATACTTACGAACTTGATCGATAGAAACAGTGTTAGGATGAAGACAACCAAAAATACCTTTTTCTTCTAAATTCTCGCCATAAAAACCCGTATACGTCGAAGCAAAAACAGGAACAGACTGTTGTTTAATAAACTCTCGAGAATGAGGATACTGATCCACATCAACAATAAGCACATCAGAAGGAACTGGCGTTTGAACATATTGATCAAGAGACATAGTATTCACTGTACAACCAGGTAACTGTTTTTTATACTTCTCAATAGCATGAGAGGTTTCAGAAAGTAACGTAATTATTGGTTTTTCAGCCATAAAAAAAGAAGAACAAAACAGAGTATAAAAATATTACTCTTTTTTTAACTCAAGAATAAAGACTGCTTCAAGATGTCGAGTCTGAGGAAATAAATCAACAAGAAACGTTTCCTTAAGAATATAGGGCGAATCACGAATTTCTTTAAGAGCAACTTGAGGATTACAAGAAACATAAATAACACGAGAAGAAGACAACGAAGAGAGAACGCCATCACAACCAGCTCGAGGAGGATCAAGAATCACCGTATCAAAAGAAGACGTATCCAAAGATAATGCTTTGACATCCTGATGAAGAACAGTTGCGTGGAGATCATTATTTTTCAAGTTCGCACATAATAAAGAAAAACCAACCTTATCACCTTCAACAGCAGTAACTGCACAACCTTGTTTTGCCAAAGGAAGCGTGAAATTACCATTACCACAATACAAATCAAGAACAGTATCTCCTACAACTTTTGAGCAAACAAGACGAACCAACTCCTGATTTAATAAGGTGTTTGACTGGACAAAACCATTCACGTGATGCAATAACTTCAAGCCATCAAGATCATAAGAAGCCCAAGAAGAAGAAACTTTATTGTCAGCATAATCATAGGCAAACACTCCAGAAGAAGAAGTAGGAAATACTTGTTTATTCAAAGCAGGATGAATAAGTGAACAAGAAGAAATTGGCTCAATAGTGTGTGATTGTCGTTGATAAAAGCCACCGTTTGTTACCCGAACCTTATCACGATAATGTAACGGTTGAGGAGAAGGAAGAACAGTAAGAGAGGAGAGATCAATAGCCACTTTTTTTGCAAAGAAGCGAAGTAAAGATTCTTTAGCACGAAGTTGAGCATCATAAGTCATATGTAACCAATCGCAAGCACCACACTTCATAAAATGTTGACAAACAGGAGTTTGACGATCTTTAGAAGGAGAAATAATTTTTTTAATACGAGCCTGAAAATAGACTTTTTTCTTCTCAGTAATTTCCACCTCAAGAACATCACCAACAACACTATACGGAACAAAAACAGAAAGAGGAGTTTCATCCTCAAAAACACCTCTACCAAAACCAGTAGAAGCAATACTAGTAATTTCTAATTGAATAACTTGACCGATAGAGAGCATACTTGAGCATAAGTATGAAGAGACTTATAAATCTACCTTACAACATTCCTTCTCGAGCAAAACTATAAAATGAATCAGAACCAATAATGATGTGATCTAAGAGCTGAATATGTAAAAGTTCTGAAGCCTGTTTTAAGAGCTTAGTCACGCGAATATCCTCCTCGCTAGGAGAAGTATCGCCACTAGGATGATTATGAATAACAATAATACTCTGCGCACTATTTTTTATTGCGTTTTTAAAAACTTCTCGAGGATGAATAAGAGAAGCGTTAAGCGTACCGATAGAAATAACCTCTTCAGCAAGAATAGTGTTTTTAGTATCTAAATGCAAAGCAATAAAATGTTCTCGTTTCAAAGAAGAAAATTTATTTTGTAAATACATAACAACATCATCAGCCGAAGTTATCGCTTGTTTTGGACGAGGAACGAGTCGTTTTGATAATTCAAACGCCGCATGTAATTGACAAGCCTTAGCAAGACCAATACCCT
>SKGA01000040.1 GCA_007117735.1 Candidatus Woesearchaeota archaeon
AGCCAATCAGAAGTTTTTGCATTTGAGTGTTTGAATTTTTTATGATAGCCAGCAAGACCTTTCACAAAAGATTGTTTCCCCATAGCTTGTTCAAGCATACGAACAAACTCAGGACCCTTCACATACGTTACATCATCAATGAGATCATCAGGACTGTTAAACCCTTCAGGAATAATAGGGGAAGCGAAAACACCTCTATCTTTTTGTAAAACGCCATTTGCAGGACTAATAATAGTAAGTACTTCATTTAAACGAGCATAGTCTTTACCAAAACGAAAACCAAAATGTTCTCGCTCAATAAATACTGTTACTGCTTCATTTAACCAAATTTCAAAAGGACTCCAACCAGTTACTTCAGAACCATTTAAATTATGATAAAACTCATGAGTCTTAACTCGAAGAATATATTCAAGAGCATAATCACTTACATCATTATAAGGAAGTAAGGAATTAGTGTGAATCGTTGTATTTCCAACATTCTCCATACCACCGTAATTAGAATTTTCCATACCGATTTCTCGATAAACGGTTCCAGTATATTGATAGCCCCACGTTTTGGAAGCAGCAAGAGAAGACAGTTTTTCTTCAATGTCAGAAACATCGTTACCTTGGTTCAATTCTTCAAGTCGTTGATAAAATAAGTTATACAATTCTTTTGCAATAGGCTCGTTTTCATATTTATCACGACCAGTAAACAAGTGAATGTATAACACGCCATCAACGAGCAAGTCAAGAGCATGATGAGCGATAGTTTCATCAGTACCAGGAGGAGCTAAAAGTTCTAGCTGAAAGGTTGTTCCATCAGGATAACGAAATTCTCGAGAAAAAGAATCGTACGTTCCCACCCCTAAAAAGAAAAGATACGTCGCCATCAATGTTTTTGTATTCTCATACCACACCCGTACCCTGTTTTCATCAACAGGAAGAGGACCTTTTGAAAGATCGCCATTAGTTAAGAGATGCGTGTAGCGTTTATCAGCAATAATAGTTGTGGAATAGGTGCATTTTGCATTCATTTCATCAACAGAAGGAACTAATCGTTGAAAACCCCACTGTTGACACTGTGTAATCATTTGAGGAGGAGCATCTTTTGGCGTGTGATCATAATATAATCCTTCAAGAATATTTTTTGTAGGTTTAAATGAAGAGGTTGCGTGAAGAAACGTAGAAGTGTTTGGAGCAAGAGGTTCTTGAAACGTGATAAACACTTTATCCTCGTCTTTTTTATACTCAAACGTTACTGAACTAAGAGGAGAAGAGATAGAATGAATCTCCATGTTTTTTGCATTAAGTGCAATTGAGGAGACAGGAACATCTTTTGTTTGAAAATGAAGATGAGAATCCACATGAACAATATCATCAAAGACGTCAAAAGATAAATCCATGTGTTTTACAATAATAGCATGTTCTTGAAAGAAATCTGGAGTGTATTTGTAAGTAACCATAAGAGAAAAGTAGAAAGAAGAAGTATATAAAGTTTGGTTAAGAAAAAAACTGCAAAAAATGCAGTTGAGAAAAAAATTATTCGGAGAGAAGTACTCCGTTAATCACTGAAGACTGACCTGGTCGAGAAGTAATTTTTACTTTCCCTTTCTTCGTTTCAACAATAGAACCTTTTGTTAAAATGTTTCGTCGAACGTAGTGTCGGTTTGCAGGATTTTCAAGAACAGAATCGATATCAAGTACTAGATGTTTTTTTGCTTTCGCGTCAAATACATTTACTTTAGATTCGGCAAGTAATTTTTCCTTTTTATTACCACCAATAACTCGAAGTACTTTTCGCTTTCGAGCACCTACTCGAGTAAATACAGGTAATCGACCTAATCGACCTAGTCGTTTAATTTTTGGTCGTTTATAACGCCCACCAGTTGATTTTCTATTTGATCGTAATTGTAAAATTGCCATATTATAATCACCAAACAGAAGAAAGAAAGAACTGCTTTTAAATATTTCTATTTTTTAACGGCTTGAAAAAAGCTCAAGACTTTCAAAAACATCGGAAACTACTTTTTTTCTGAAATAAAGCTGTAAATATCTTTTTTACACTTTTTATAAGCTAAATCAGCCATTTCTTTAAATCTCTTTTTCTTATATTCTACTAACGAATACCCTTTCAAAGGAAAGCGAATGTAAACATACGGATCAGGAGTGTACTCCTTAAGAATTTCAAAACCTCTTCGTTGAGAAAATAAAATCGCATTATGAATAATAGAAAACTGAGAAGAAGAGGACGTAATAGGAAGAGCATCAACAGAGATATCAAGAATAAGAGGAATATCAACAGCAGGAAGTAAATGAAGAGGAACAACATCAAGCATGCTCCCATCAACAAGAAACGAATCATTATGTTTAGTAGGAGAAGCAAGTAAAGGTAAAGAAATTGTTGCTTGCAAAGCAGGAGCGAGAGGGCCTGAAGAAAAAACTACTTCTTTACCAGTGTTAATATCCATCGCATTAATTTTCACAGGAAAAGAAAGATCACTAAAACTTGAAACGTTTGCAAAAGAAAGAACAGCATCAACAATTTTTTCCATATCCAACACTCCATGAAAAGACAATTTAAAAGAAGAAGTAAGAACATTATGTTTAAGGAAATGTTCATACATTTCTCCAGAAGATTTACCTGCAGCTAAACACACTGCAACAAGAGCACCAACAGAACTTCCCACCGCACAAGTAGGAGAACAATCAATTTCTTCAAGAAAACGAAGAGCGCCAAGATGGGCAAAACCCCTTGTTCCACCACCGCTTAAGACAAACCCAACAGATTTATCTTTAAAAAAATCCCTTGCTTTAGAAACAGACATTCGAGACATTTACAACCGTCCATACTTATAGTATCTATCCAAATCATCTTTTGAAAGCTCAATAGTATCTTCATACTTATTTGAAGAAGTCCGTTTTGGTTGAGAAAAAGGTTTCGAACGAGCAGAAAAGGCTTTCTTGAAGCGAACTGCTTTTTGCTTGAGATACAAAGAGTAAAGAACACCAGAACCTAAACCTGCCAAGTGAGCCCAGTGAGCAATAGTACTTGAAGGGTTAAACGTGCCGAATAAATCAATCGCTGCAAAAATAATACCTGCAGTTCTCATAGACATAGGAATGACAAAGAAAAATAAAACTTTCAAATGAGGGAAAAAGACGATAACAGCACCGATAACACCCATTAACGCACCACTCGCTCCAACAGCCGCATCATAGAAAAAGACCGCCGCAAGAGAAGCAAGTAAACCTGAAGCGAAATAGAGATAGAGAAAACGAGTCCGTCCCAAGGCTTGTTCAACAAGAGGACCAAACATGAATAAGACATACATATTAAAGAGTAAATGAACAAAACTACCATGTAAAAACATCGCAGTAAATAACGTCCAAGGTCGAGCAAGAGAGTCTAAACCAGCAACCATGAATGTGGACGTGAGACCAGGAATAATTTGTTGAAGAATAAACACAACAATATTAATCGCCAATAATTGTAAAACAATACTAGAGCGAATTTTGAGGACAGTAACCATACAGCAATATGAAGAAGAAGATGTTTATAAATGTTAGGGAGGAGATACAACGAATTAAACGAAGCGAGTTCACAATAACAAAACCTTATAAAATACCATTCATTCGTTTATAAGAAGGTGAATCACAATGACAAGTATAAGAAGCCCCATCGTATCCGTTCTCGGTCATGTAGACCATGGAAAATCATCACTCCTTGACGCTATTCGTGACACAAATATCCTCTCAACAGAAGCAGGAGCAATTACTCAAGCAATTGGTGCAAGCATTGTACCAGTCGAAGTTATTCGAAAAAAATGCGGAAATCTCCTTGAGCAATTAAAACTACAACTTACTATTCCAGGACTTCTTTTTATTGACACGCCAGGACATGCAGCATTTAGCAGTCTTCGAAAACGAGGAGGAAGCCTTGCCGATATCGCAATTGTAGTAATCGACATTAACGAAGGATTCAAACCACAAACTATTGAAGCCATTGAAATTCTACGAGCATCAAAAACACCTTTTATTATCGCGGCAAATAAAATCGATAATCTTGCCTCATTTCGACTTGAAGGTATGAGCGGACAATCAGGAAGTAAAAGCATTCTTGGACTGTTACAAGATCAAGAAGCAAGAACTATTCAAGATTTTGAAACAAAACTCTACAATGTTGTTGGAAAACTCCATGAAAACTTCAACCTCGTCTCAGAGCGATTTGACCGAGTACAAGACTTCACCAAAGAAGTTGCAATTATCCCTATCACCGCACTTAAAAGAAAAGGACTTGCAGAAATATTAATGGTCTTAAGCGCGCTTGCGCAAAAATTCTTAGAAAATAATCTACACTTCAGTGTTGACGGACCTGCAAAAGCAACCATTCTTGAAGTGAAAGAAGAACAAGGTCTTGGAAAAACAATGGATGTTATCCTGTATAATGGAACATTACGAGTAAATGATCCTATCGTCATAGGAGGGCTTGATAAACCCATTGTGACACGAGTGCGAGCATTATTTGAACCAGCACCTCTCAGCGAAATGAGAGATAAAAAATCTCAATACACTTCAGTAAAACAAGCAGTTGCTGCAACAGGAGTAAAGATTAGTTGTCCTGATTTAGATAAAGTCCTCTCAGGTATGCCAATTTTAAGTTTTGTCAAAGGAGAAGAAGAAGCTGCAAAAGAACACGTACAAGCAACTATTGAAGAAGCAAATGTACAAACCGAAAAAGAAGGAATCGTTATCAAAGCAGACAATATCGGAAGCCTTGAAGCATTAAGCGTTCTTTTACGAGAACAAAACATCCCTATTCGAAAAGCAAGCGTTGGACCTATCAGTAAAAAAGATGTTGCAGACGCAGAAAGTGGTTATGGACAAGAACCACTTCATTCAGTTATTCTCGGGTTTAATATTAAACAAGAACCATCAAGTAAAAAAGTAAAAATTATCACAAGTGGAATAATCTATGATCTTATTGATCAATACGATGCTTGGAAAAAAGAAGAAGAGCAAAAACTTATTGCAGAAAAATTACAAGGTCTTACTAAACCTGCAAAAATGGAAATCTTACAAAATTGTATCTTTCGACAATCTAATCCTTGCGTAGCAGGAGTAGAGATCTTGCAAGGAACACTTACTACTAACACTAGCTTGATAAAAGCAAGTGGAGATAAAGCATCCTATGTGAAAGAAATTCAATTGAATAAGAAAAATGTTACAACAATCGATAAAGGAGAACAAGTAGCAATTAGTATTCCAAACATTACTGGCGGACGACAAGTTCATGAAGGAGATATACTCTACACAGATATTTCACCAATTGAATATCGAGAGTTCAAAAAATACAGCAATCTTCTCTCACCAGAAGAGAAAGAATTATTAAAAGAAATAGCGGAAATTAAAAGAAAACAAGATCCGATCTGGGGAAAATAAATGAGAGCACACATCATTATTTATAATTCACGAGAAAAAAAACAATTACGACAACAACTTGAAGAAGAGTATGGCATAACCAAACTTCCAGAGTATGTTTATTTTAGTATTAATAAAAAAGAACGAGTCTACATTGCACCCGAAAGTGTTTTCCAAGAAGATCAAAATAAACTCCGAGTAAATGCGTTTGGCATGTATATTGGAACAATCATGAAAGACGGATTCCGATTTTCTCTAGAAGGAGCGCAACTCTTTGGACCTCTAGCAACAAAAAATATTGTTGATGTAGGTCAAGAAGAACGAAACAAATGGTTTCAAGGAGAAGCACTACCTTGCGAAACAAATGAAGGAGCATACGTTCTCGTTCGAAACGAACAAGATTATTTAGGAAGCGGAAAGGTAAAAGATAAAGAAATTATTAATTATCTAGCAAAAGCAAGAAAACTTACTAATGTTTTTGTTCCTTAAAAAAATTAACTTCTTAACAACGACATTCTCTAATTAAATCATACCGCCAAAAAGATTGTTAAGAATAGTTGAGGCGACTAAATACATAATAATAGAAACAACAGTAAAGACAGGAATATATTTCAAACCTCCCTTCATATCACCTTTTTCAATAATAGAAACAATTAAGGAACTAAAAAAACCAATAACAAACAAAGAAAGAATGGAAAAAATTCTAAAATGGCTAGTCTCGAAAGAATCCTCGCTAAAATCTAGAGAAAATCCTAAAGCAGAACTATCAAGGGAAGAACCAAGTTGTGAAGTGAAAGAAAGAATAACATCAAGTAACTGAAAAGCAAGAGCAAAAAGAACAGGAGCAACAACAAGAACAATAACCCCTATAAAAATCATATAACTCACCGTAGAAGAAGCCATTTCTTCTTTAAGAGATTTTGTTCGTTTCAAAGAAACAATAACTTTGTCAATAACTTGAACGATTTTACCACCGCTCTTAATCTCACCAACAATAAGCATAAAATTTCTTTTTAAAATAGGAGAATCATATTTTTTAATAAATAAAAGAAGAGCATCAGTGAGATCGTCACCTGTCATCACCCTCTTTGAAGCAATAGTCATCTCCTCAGCAAGTAACCCGAACTCTGGACGAATAGAAGCCCACAATGATTGTTCTAAGGAAAGACCTCCTTTTAAATTAGTAGACACCAGAACAAGAAAATCAGTTATTTTCGATTCTATCTCTTTAGTCCGGTTATAAATAGAAATATTCAAATAAAAAAGGATAGAAAAAATAATAACAGCAACAATAAAAGATTGTAAAACCAGCCAAGTAAAAAAAGAACTAAAGAAAAATATTAGAAGAGGAAGACCCTGTAATAAAGGAAGAATGAAGAGAAAAAAGACAAAATAAGTAATGAAGGCAGAAACAAAAAATAACACCCCAAAGAAATTATAAGGAATTTCTTGAAAACCAGCTTTTGATAAATAAAAGCGTAGCTGAGAACGAATAGGTTTACCCATAAACTTCTCAGGAACAAAGGCCTTACCAAATTTTTTAAATAAACTACTATCATCTGCCATTTTTCTTTAAATATCAATATTAGGACGTGCGGCCCTGAAGAGAGTGATAAACACAAACTGAATAATTGCTAAAAATAAAACAATAACAAGAAATAATCCCATCGAGATATCCAGACTAATCATACTTGCAAGAACTATAAACATCGTCATCCCTAAACTAGGTACAACAATAGCAACAAGCATATATACCATAGTGAGAGAAGATAATTTCTTTCCATAACGAACAATTTCCTGTAGTTGAGCTTCGGCAATCTCATCGATAACCGCATCTAAAAAGTCAGTAACATCAATACCAACTTTTAAGGCATTAGTGATTTGAAATAAAACTTTTCTTAAACTAGGAGAAGGACAATACTCAGTAGCTTCCTCAAGAGCTTCCTCAAGAGGCTTTCCTAACTGAACATTTCTTAACATATCTTGAAAATAAATACTAGTCTGACCAAAACCAAAAGAAACTTCTTCAAGAGCAGAAATAAGAGGAGCTCCACTATTTAATTTAATAAGAATAAGACGACCAGCAAATAAAACATCACGATCAATCAACTTACCACGTTTATTAATAGCAACAACAGATCGCTTCATTGTAAGATTAAACATCAAAAAACCAACAACAAGAGCAAGAACAAAAGGAAGAAAAAATGTATTCTCATCTCTGGAAAAGAAAATAAAGAATAACACAAAAGAAGCAACAAAAAATAAACCTCCCAAAGTTACTGCTTTTTTTACATAGTCATAAGGAGAGTCATTAATTTTCGCCATACGTAACTCTTTACGTAAATTAGGTCTACTATTTGCAATATATCTATATAAGCTCATGGAAACATCTCATCAATATCTAAAATACCCATGTAATACTGGGACATCACTTTACCAATAACACTAATATCAGTAATATCATTATCAAGAAGCTTTTGAAGAATATGTTTTTTCTCAACAATATCTTTCTCAATTTGATCTCTAGATAAACCAGTATACAACTCTAAACGATCATAAATAACTTTACTCTCATTTAGTTTTTCAAGAATATCGTCACGAGCGTTCAATTGTAAAATGACATTCGCATCACCCGAAGGAAGAACTTCAGCAATCTGAAGAGTTCTCCGCTTACCTGTTCTACGATTTCTATTTTGAACAACAATTAAGCTTAGAGCTGAAAGCATCGGTTTAGGAATATTAATAGGAGGATTTGTTAAACGTACAACAACCTCCTCAGCATTGTTGGCGTGAATAGTAGCATATACAGAATGACCAGTATGCATTGCTTCAAGAAGAACTTGCGCTTCTTCTTTTCGACGAATCTCGCCCACAAGAATTCTATCTGGACGCATACGAAGACTATTAACCAGTAAATCAATCATGGAAACCCCGCCCTTACCTTCAGGATTAGGAAGTCTTGTCTCCATAGGAACCCAGTGCATTTGCTCAGGAAGAACCAACTCGCGAGTATCTTCGATAGAAACAATACGTTGACTTGGAGGGAAAAAATTAGCAAGAACATTCAACATACTTGTCTTACCAGAACCAGTACCTCCAGCAACTAAAACAGACAATTCATGCTGCATACATAACCAAATAAAAGCGGCTCCATCAACAGAAAGAGTGTTTGCAGCTACAAATTTCACAATAGTCCAAGGATCCTTTGAAAACTTACGAATAGTAATAGTGTTTCCTCGAGAAGAAATTGGACTGAGCGTCGCATTAACACGATCACCTGATTTTAAATGAGCATCCATTAAAGGATTAAGAACAGTGATTTCCTTACCAACATTTCTCCCAATCATAGAAGCATAATGTCGAACTCGCCCCTCAGTAGGAATAATAATATTTGTTTCTAACCAACCAAATTTTCTATGATATACTCGAACAGGCTCTTCATGACCATTAATAACAATCTCTTCTAGACCAGTATCTTCAAGAAGAATATCTACTTTTCCAAAACCAAGATTTTCTTCAATCAAATAATTAATCAACATATTTTCCGTCTGAGGATCTTGAGGACCTAAATACTTTCTCAATAAAGAACCAATCTCTTTTTTAAAACGAGTCTGAACACGTGAAAGATCATTATTTTCAAAACGCTGAATAGTAGAAAAGTCAACTTTTTGAACAAAATCTTGACGGATTCGTTCAAGAATAATTTTTGTAGTCTCAGAAATATTTGAGATAAAAATATGGTAAATAGGAATAGGATAATTTGAAAAACGTTTTATGGTAATATCAACTAAAACATCATTTACTTTTAAAGTATATTTATCTAATACAGTCTCCTCACCATCAGGAACCAATTTTGTTGAAATTTTTCTTTCTTCATCCATTACTACCAACCCCTAACTCTTCTTCTAAATAATTAATTCTTAATTTTAAAGCAATATTTTTTGGACGTTGCTCACTCAACCCCTTTAACTGATCTAAAGCGGATTTCTTATCACCGGATTTTAAAGTAGAGATCGCTTTAACATAAGACGATAAAAAAGAATCATCTTTTTTAGAAATAGAAGATAAAGAATCAACAGAAACGTGATTAACAGTAGAAGGTCTAGAAGGAACATCTTGTAAAGCAAAAGCTTCATCTAAACGAATTTTATACGCAAGATAAGAAGGACGTTTTTTCACCAAAGCAAATAGAAGAGAAATAGCAAGATGTGCATCATTATTAGCAATAGCTGCTAAAGCTCGAGTATATACTTTTCTTTCCTGCTCAGGAGAAGAAAGAGAAGAAAATGTTTCTTGAACAAGCTTATCATCAACACCGACAGTTTCATTTTGATCATCGATAGAAGAAGACTCTCGCCCACCAGAAGAAGACGCTTGCTTGGCAGTAAAAGACTCTTGCTCACTTGAAGAAAGTTTATTCACAGAAAACTCCTCAACATTAAAAGAACGAGAAGAAAGAGAATCTTGAGAAGAAGATTCATCTTCAGAAGAAGACTCTCCTTGAGAAGAAGAAAGAAGAGGATCTAGATTATCACCCTTCGAAGGAGACTCTTCATAAGAATCTAGAAAAGAGACAATATCTTTTTTTAAAAAGTCATCAATCATGCTTTAGAAGCCTCCTGAAGTAAATGAGTATATTTTTTAAACGCGATTTCGGGATTTGATATACGTTTCTTTTTAGCAACAGACATGAAAAAAGATTTTTTTTTATCTAAAGATTTTAACAAATAATCATTCCAACGAGATTCTAACTCCTCAGAAGACAAGGAAGAATCTTTAGTATGCAAACCTTTGATAAATCGTTTTTTTATATTCATAAGAGTAGATTCTTTAGAAGAAACCAGATCATCTGAAGATTCGTTATTTTTGAGAAAAATATAAGGAGTAGTAAATTTATATTCTACACCGACAATACCATCTTCTAAAAGAAAATCAACCCATGATTGAAGTAATTCTTCTGAAAAAGAAAGATCAGAAGCAGCCTTTTTTAAAGAAACCTTTCCAGAATCACTCAAATAAGAAACTAAACTATCCACACCCGTCTTAATGCTTGCCTTCCCCATCATTCACAAAATAGCAAGAAGCATTTATAAACATTGTTCACTACTCGTGAGAAACTACCAACAACCCGCCGCATCACAAAAACCATCAACATCAAGAATAGGATCATCAGGATACTCAGAACCAAAAACATTCACAATATACTCGCGAGGGAATAATTGATCAAGAGAAAAACCATCAGCATCAAATCGTCGAAGCTCAGAAGGCCCTAAAAAAATGTTTTGATGTGGTGCTCGAAAAGAAGTTAAGGAAGGAAGATTCTCAACATAATTTGGCTCACCACCTTCATCCAATTCAGGAATAAATGAGTTATATCCAAAAGGAAAATCACCAGGATTAAATCTCTGGTCAACAGCACGACCATCAAGAATATCAAAAAAACCAGGAGCAGACGTATCCCTAAAATAAGTACCTTCTGCATTAAAATCGGCTTTTAAAGTATAATGATTTGCAAAAAAATCTGCAGAATAAGAAGTGCCAAGTGCAGAAAAGAGTTCAATTGTTCGAGGAGTAGACCAGTCCAAAGTCGCAGGGTCAGTTACGCCAATAAGAGAAATTGAATCAGAAATATCAAATGAACGAGACCAAGAAAAAGAGGAAGAAGAAATATCTGCAGTCAAAGATAAGTTATAATCAAAACTATACGTATCTTGTTGATCCAACTTAATATCAATAATTGAAATATTAATATCCCAAGAAGGATACTCTTGAGATAGTAAATACAAAAAACCATCTTCCGACCAAGACTGATTAATAAATGAATAATTACCAGTACAAAGATTAGCACGACCAAGAGCAGAAAACGAACCTTGTAACAAACAATCTTCTAAATTCTCACGAGAAGAAGGGAAAGGTCCGCGAAGTAAAAAATCTTGGAGAAGAACATCAAGCGCATCATACGCAGCTTTTCTAAATTGCATATCTATAAAGGTATCAAACGAAGAAACAAAAGAAGAAAAATAATTCATACGAGAAAGTTGCATTTGATATTCTCGATCAATAGGTTCGGCAGCGGAAGAAGTAAAAAACAATACAATAAAACCAGATAGAACTAACGCGAGAAGCGAGAAAAAAATAGCTTTTTTTCCTAAGACCATACTACCACCCTTGAACGTACTGGAAGATATTGATCCGTTGGAGAAAAAATAGCCATTGAAATAATACTTGAAGAAAGCACGAGAGAAGAATCATTCTTTGGACCGACAAAACTCTTTGTTAAAGGTTCATAATCTTCTACAGAAAACTCAATACCAACACTATTAGGTATGCGAAGAGTAATTTCTTCAAAGATCTCTTCAACCGTTTCATTCTGACCATTTTCATAAAGTACATATAACAATTGATGCATCTGTAAAGAAGCATATTTTTGATCATTGGCAATTGCTAAAGGAACATCAGGACTTCCAGAGACGTTTTGAAAAAATAAATCTTGTTGAAGAACCTGTAAATATTGATTTGTTCCACCAATAGAGTTTGAAGGAGTGAAAAACGAGAAAATAACGACGACAGTAACAAAAAGAAGTAAAACTGCTATAAACACGTCGACAACGAAAAAAAATACACCTTTTTTATTCACAGTAATTCTTTGAAATAGATAATTTAAATAATTTTGCATAAACTATTTAAAAAAATACTCTTTTGAAAAACTAATGAAAGGAATACTTATTAGTTACGAGAGTGAAATGAAAGACGGTAAAGCCGTCGTAAAGCTCTACGGGCGCAGCCAAACAGGAAAATCATTCTTAAGCACACACGAATATCAACCTTATTTTTATATTAAAGCGGAAGATGAAGAGAGAGCAAAAGAATTGCTCGCAGCGACGTTTCACTTGACAGATAAAAAAACGATGCAAGAAGAACCGCTCGTACAAGTAAAATATGAAGATTTTAGCGAAAGTAACGCCATACAGCGAGTACTAGAAGAACAGAATATACCAACCTATGAAGCAGACCTTGCATTGCACACTAAGTTTATTCTTGATCATGAACTTCTCACCTTGATAGAAATTGAAGGAACAGAACAAGAAGGAGAGAAAACAGATGTTCAATTTTTTAATGCGAAAGTATCTCCCTCAACAACACGAGTCGAACCAACCATTCTTTCTTTTGATATTGAAACGGATAAAACCGCAAAGGAAATTTACTCAATCTCAATTATTTATCAAGACAAAGAAGAAGTACTTGTTGCTAAAAATAAAGCGTTTGAAGAAGAAAAAGAGCTTGAAAACTATATCACGTTAGTGGAAACAGAAAAAGAATTACTTGAAACCTTTCTTCAACGAATAGAAGACTTCGATCCAGATATTCTTACCGGGTGGCACGTTATTGATTTTGATTGCGATCTTATTGCTAAACGGTGTAAAGAGCACAACATCACTTTTCAAATCGGTCGAGGAGATAAACCGACAGCATTGCGAATTGAACAATCATTTTTTCGAGATTCAAAAGTATACTGCCAAGGACGAGTCGTTCTTGACGGAATCCAACTTTTAAAATCATCATTTGTTAAACTTGAAGATTATAAACTCAATACCGCAGCAAAAGAGTTTCTAGACGATACAAAACTTATTGAAGAAAAAGAACGATTCGCAATTATTGATAATTACTACCACACCAACCCTAATTTTTTTGCAGCATACAATCTTAAAGATTCAAGACTTGTGCTCGACATTCTTGAAGCATCAAAAGTATTAGAATTAACCTTACAACGATCTATTCTAACAGGACTGCCCTTAGATAAAGTTAAAGCATCCATTGCAAGTTTTGATTCAGTTTATATTCCTCGACTACATAAAGCAGGCTATGTCGCGCCAACTATGAGACCAGTCCAACGAGATGAAGGAATGGGAGGTTTTGTAATGACTTCAAAACCAGGGCTGTACGATAATGTCATCGTGCTTGATTTTAAATCCCTATACCCCTCAATTATGAGAACATTTCAAATTGATCCCGTCACCTATGTCGGTCGAAAAGAAGAGATCGAACAAACACTTGAAAAAGAAAAATATATTGTCGCGCCAAACGGAGCAGTGTTTAACAATCAAGAAGCAATACTTGCCTCGCTTCTAAAAAATCTATGGGAAGAGAGAGACCTGGCAAGAAAAGAAGGAAACGAACTAGCTAGATACGCAATAAAAATTATGATGAACTCAATGTATGGAGTGCTTGCAAGTCCAAATAGTCGATTCCATAATCGACAAATATCAAACGCAATAACCTCGTTTGGGCAACACTTCATTAAACACACGGCAAAACTGCTTAATGAAAAAGGGTATGAAGTCATTTATGGAGACACCGACAGCGTGTTTGTTGATATTAAAACAACAGATAGCAAACAAGCAAAAAAGATAGGAAAAAATATCGAACGAACACTTAATACGTATTTAATGAATCACATCAAAGAAGAATATGCATGCTCAAGTATTATGGAGTTAGAATTTGAAAAACTTTTTGTGAAATTCTTCATGCCAACAGTGAGAAAAGGACCGGGAGGTGCAAAAAAACGATACGCAGGAATGCAAGACGGAAAAGACACGCTGGATGTGACCGGACTGGAAATTGTGAGAAGTGACTGGACAGCAGTCGCAAAAATATTTCAAGAACAATTACTTTTCAAATTATTTAGAGATGAACCAGTAGAAGGATATATTAAAACATTTGTTCAAGAAGTAAAAGAAGGAAAAATGGACAATCAGCTCGTGTATAGAAAATCTCTTCGAAAACCACTCTCAGAATATACAAAAACAACACCTCCACATGTGAAAGCAGCACGACTTCTCAAGAAAGTGGAAGATAAAGTCATTTCTTACGTGATCACCAAAGAAGGACCGCAACCTATCCAAAACATTACTGCACCGCTTGATTATGATCATTATATAGAGAAACAAATACAACCTATCGCAGATACCATCCTTGAAGCATTAGGAAAAACGTTTGAAAGTATTAACTCTTCACAAACAGGATTAGGATCATTTTTCTAGAAGATTTAACGAAACTCTTTCATATTGAGGTAACGCTTAAGTTCGTCTTCAAAACGACTATAATCTTTTTTCGCTTCTTTCTCAGCACGATAAATATAGCTTTTGAAAATAAACTTATCAATAAGAACTCGAATAAAATACATAAACGCTTTTTGTTCATAGGTATTCATCCAATCAGTAGCAAGAATAACTCGAGAGGTTACTGAAACAGAACCTTTGTTCATACGAACTTTTTTCCCGTCAAGTTCAACCCGTTGTTCAGTAATATCAGTAAATTGTAAAATGGTTTCAAAACGAATACTTGCATTATCTGACAGATCCCTCACACCTTTTAGTTCAACAAGAATTTCTTTACCATCAGGAAAGACTTGTTCTTCATGACGAGATTCATAAGGAGAATAATCATTAGACTCAAGAAAAGTTCTTGCTGCACGGTATAAACCACTCACCGACAATAATCCGCCATACGTGAAATTCTTATCAAAAACAATAAATTTTTCTTCAGCCATTTTACAACATCGCCTCCATACCTAAAAAAGATTTAATATCATCATGTAAGGATTTTATAATATTCTCAACATATTTTTTACCAGTCATTTTATTATCGCCGTATTTTAAACCGCCATCAGGACGATCAAGATTGCTCTGCATCCATTTCTCAGCAGCATTTTGTAAACGTTGAATCGCTTTATCATCAGGAGCAGTACCAAACTGGTTTGCATAATCTAACTCCCACTCACCAATAAGATATAATTCTAATTTTCCATTTGTACGAATTCTCTTCTCACCGTCAATAACTTTTTGTTCCCGTAACATATCCCACATCCTTCCTTTTACTGTAAGATAAACTTTGATATAGTGAGTTACATTACGGTTTGAAAGCATTTTAAATTCTACTTCTGCTCCTGTAGGACGAGATTTATATTTAAAGACAGGCTCTTTTAATTCGCCAAATAAATGTTTTGCAAAATGGTTTCGAATAAGATCAAGAAGACCATCATAGTCATATTCCCCACGAAATCTAATTCGTAAAGGGGCAAAAACAATACTTTTTCTTGCAACCATTACTCAATAAAGAGATACGGTAATTTATAAAGTTGTTTATACGATATAGAACTAACAAAACAGATGAAATCGAAAAAACGATTTCACGGGTTTAAAAAAATAAGACCTTAAAGGTCTTTAGCCATAACTGTTCGTCGACCGTTAGCGTCTGCTCGAGCAGCAGCTTTCTTTACCAGGTCTCGTACAATTTTGTCTAATTCCTCAGCGAAATCACCAGCAATATTGTGATCGCTTACAACATCTTTTAATTTTGCTTTTACTACTAATAAATCTGCCATATTAAGCACCTACATGTCTTTTTTTAAAAAAGACTTCTATAGATATCCTAAAAACGCCTGTATTTAAAGATTTCGGGTATAAAAAAGGTTTATTTATAAATGAAGAACTCTTTTTGAAAAAAAATGAAACTAGGAATACTTCTCAGTGGCGGCAAAGATTCACTCTATGCAGCCTATATTGCAAAAGCATACGGCATGGAATTAACCTGTGCAATAAGCATATTTTCACAAAATACGGAAAGTTATATGTTTCACACCCCCCACATCTCAGGAGTTCGACTACAAACCGAAGCGATGGAAATTCCTTTACTCGAACAAGAAACACAAGGAGAAAAAGAAAAGGAACTTGTTGATCTGAAACGAGCACTTACTCGAGCAAAAGAAAAGTATGGAATTGAAGGAATCACTACAGGTGCAGTTGCTAGTCATTATCAATCAAGTAGAATACAACGTATTTGTTTTGAACTAGGATTATACTGTTTTAACCCTTTATGGCAAATTAATGAACTGACATTATTAGAACAATTGTTAAAACACCACTTTGAAGTTATTTTTACCGGCGTCTTTGCCTACCCGTTAGGAGAAGAATGGCTTGGAAAACAATTAGATAAACAAAGTATTGCTCAACTGCAAGAGTATCAAAACCAATATCAACTCCACCCTGCAGGAGAAGGAGGAGAGTTAGAAAGTTACGTCCTTGACTGTCCCTTATTTAAGAAAAAAATCTCTCTTGATAAAGTGAAAAAAGAATATGAAAATTATGCAGGCGTACTTCGTATCACACAAGCAAAACTTGTTGAAAAAGAAGAACAACAAATACAGTTTTCTCGCTTAAAAGGAGATCCTACTTCAAAAACACTTATTCTTACGACTCACTCGCACGACTTATATGAGCAAGAATTTGTTCGACCGATTATGGATGTTGTGGGAATGGCAGATACTAAACCACTTGGACTCTTTAGCAAAGAAGAGGAGTATGAAAAGATTATTATCACTGGATGCGCAGTTCTTGATGATGCATACCTAGATGAGAAAAAAGAAGAATTGCTTTCTAGTAATGTACCCATCTTAGGAATTTGTGCAGGGGCAAGTATGTTTGCACAAGAACTTACTGAGCAAAGCGAATTTGGAATATATGAACTTATGTTCTTAGAAGAACAAACGTTAATAAGAAACGTTTCAAAGGAACAATATTTCATGCACCATTTAAGTATCAAAAAACTTCCTGAAGAATTTATTATTCTTGCACGAAGTGCTGCAGGTATCAGTATGTTTAAACATAAAACAAAAGAACAGTACGGTGTACAGTTTCACCCAGAAGTTCTTGGAAAAAATCTTCTTAAAAAATTTGTAAATCAAAAATAGCTCGTGTAGTAACTAAATATTTAAATAATAGTAGACTAGGATATACTATAAAGATGAGATTCGTGCCTTCGAGCAGAACAAATATTCTTCATTATATCTCAGAAAATGAGAACAAACGAGAGGCATTTCTCCAAAAATTACAACACTATCATCAAAACGTTTACCAACAACTAATAGGAAGGTCACCTCAATTACACAAACCACAAATAGTATTTGATGAGTGCAGTATTCTTTACGGTACGAACGGAAAAGAAGTGCAGCAATATTTTATGAACATCCCTGAGAATGTTTCTGAACAAGAACTACAGCTTGAAGGAACAATTCTTGATCTTCTTCACAGAAACCACCCCCTCTTTCAAGCATTTAAAAATGTGAAACCAAAAGATTATTTTTTACAAGAAGGAATACCTCTTGAATACGAACACAAAGGAAAAAAAGAACAAGCAATACTTCTTGAACTCTTTTAATGATGCGTAAACCAAAAATGCATAGAACCATCTTCTAGAACGCTATCAAAGCGAGCGAAACAGTACCGTTCAAACTGAACAACTTCTCCAGGTTTTAACATGCGAGAAGAAGACTCAATAACTAAAGGAATAATAGAAGCATCGGCTAAACGAAGAGAAGCTTTTTGAAGATCTCCAAAGAGAAAATGAATAAGATGTTTATTTTCTTTTATTTCCTGAAAAAAAGTATACTCTTGATCAATATACTCGTAAGTTGACTCATCAACTTTTTTCATATTTAACGTATCGATAAGACGAACAACTTCTCCGACGTTTACTTTCTCATGATCTTCTCGTTCAAGATAACAGGTTGAGCTGAGAGGAAACTCTCGCTCCTTAGTTGTTGCGTGAGGATGAAGGGGAAGTGCAACTGAAGTAAAGTCCTCAGGAATGCCAGTAATAGAAACTGCAACAGGATCTTTTAATGCAAAGAAACGTTTTGCTTGTTCATCGAGTAAGTTTCTATTCACTGCAGCAATAACACCGAAATCAAGATTTGTTTGTGTTTTTGAAAGACCGATCTTTTTTGCAAGAAGAGTAAATGCTTCAGGAAGAATACCTCTTCGCTGTAAGGCTTTTAACGTCACTAGACGAGGATCATCCCAACCAATATAATCTCCAGACTCAATTAATTCTCGAATTTCTCTTCCTTTTGTTGTTGCGCCTGTAATCGCATAACGACCATAATGTTTGTATTCTACAGGTGGAAAGTCAAATAATGAAGCAATATAATTTTGTAATTCTATTCTTGAATCAAACTCATTACTTCTCAGAACATGAGTTACACCAGCAAGACCTTCTTCAATTGCTGTTTCAAAATCATACATTGGCCAAACAGAGTACTTTGTTCCAACACGAAAATGTTCATGAGTAGAGCTTCGATAAATAACAGGATCTCGCATCACTGCATTTTTATGATCCATATCAATTTTTAACCGAAGAACAGACGTTGAGTTATTTCCAGAAAGCATCTCTTGCCATAATTGACCATTTTCTTTAATGGACTGTTCTCTATGAAGACAAGGTTTTTGTTCACGACGAAATGTCGCCATTGTTTCTTTTTCACAAGAACAAACATACGCAAGACCTCGTTGAATTAAGTCTTGAGCATAAGAAAGATAGGTATCCATGTGATCGCTGGCAATGATAATATCATCAACATCTAACTTAAGATAATCAAGAACATCTTCTTTGATTGCATCTAAGAATTCTTGAGTTGATTTTTCAGGATTCGTATCATCAAATCGAAGGAAGACTTTTCCATCGTACTGTTTTGCATACAAATAATTAATAAGAAAACTCATCGCATGACCAAGGTGCGCATACTTACTCGGCTCAGGAGGAATTCTTGTTACCACCTTACCTTTTATCGCATTGGAAAGAGCAGGTAACTCATTAGCTTGTTGTTTTCTTTTTTGTTTTTCTTCTTGTTCTTTTTGAAAATGAGAAGGATCGAGCTTGAGAAGTTCTTGCTCTTGCTCTTCTAAGGAGAGCGAATTAATTTCTTGAGCGAGAGTTGCAACTGTTTTCATGGTTTGTTGCATATCTTTTTTTACTTCAGGAACTTCCTGAACAAGTGAGCCAATAATCGCTTTAGGATTTGCCTTACCATTAAATTTTAACGCGTTTGCAAGTAATAAACGTCGGATCGTAGATTCCATGATTGTATAGAAAGAAAACGAGATTTATAAATTATTGGATAAGAAGAACTATGAAAAGTGCGGGAGCGGAGATTTGAACTCCGGACTTCCACGGTGCATCACCAACTTGATAATCATCGGTATAAAAACCTCATCGCTCAAGTTTGCGTTTATGAGCGTGGCGATCTAACCAGGCTGAACTACTCCCGCAAGATAATACACAGAGAACACGAAAGTCTTTTTAAAACTATTGGCTCGCAATTATTTTTTCTGCGATAATTACTTGTTCTGCTTGAGAAGATTCTTGTCGAGGCCAGTGAGATAATTCATTTGCATCGTAGCGAGGAATCAAATGAAAATGCGTGTGAAAAACTTCTTGACCGGAAGGCGCTCCAATATTTGAGCCAAGATTACAGCCTTTCGCACCTAAACCTTTCTTCGCTGCTTCAATTAACCGATTCACAATACGAAAGAACGAAGCTCCAAGCTCAGGATCCATTTGCGTACAGTCAACACTGTGATCTTTAGGAATAATAAGCATGTGTCCTTTTGTCGCAGGTTTGATATCGAGAAATGCTAAGAATTGATCATCTTCATACACTTTTTCACAAGGAATGGAACCTTGAATAATTTTACAAAATATACAGTCTGTCATGAGTTATGTTAAAAAAACACTCTTTTTAATAGTTTATTAACTATTTTTTAGTGGTAATTAAGTAGAAAGATTTATAAATAAGTGAACTAATCATACTACTATGAGCGATTCAGAAAAAAAAATCAATAACTATTTACATCTTATTCGAGTAACTGGACCTCCGCCAGGACACAAATACGAGGGACTTCTTGAGCTCGATACAAATTATAAAGCAACAGGACCCGTAAAACCAACTAGTGAAATAGTAGACTATTGCAGACACATTAACAAACTAACACAAGAAAAACCGCAAGAAACACTAGATATTCAATCATTATACAATATTTAA
>SKGA01000045.1 GCA_007117735.1 Candidatus Woesearchaeota archaeon
AAGGTGAAACGATGAACATCTCTTTTATAAAACATCCTCGAGTTTTACTCCTTATTTTCTTCTTAATTGTCTCTCTTGTTCTTATCGCTCCTTGGATGAGCACACAAGAAGGCGTGGCAATTCGAAGTGTCGCACAAGACAGTGCAGCTTCAGCAGCTTTACCTGAAGCATTTTCACAACCTTCTTCACGACCAAGTTCGTGGGAAATTATTCAAGAAGTAAATGGTGTTACGGTTAGGAGTGTAGAAGACTATTATCTGCAACTTGACGGTTTAGCTCCTGATACTCCTGTGGTTCTTCAAACAAATAGAGGAACGTACCGAATGCGAACGCTCGCAGTAGAAGATGGCAATCAAACACTTAATATCAGTCAAGATATCGGTCTTCGAGTAGCAGAAGTTCCAAACAATAATATTCGACGAGGACTTGATCTTGCAGGAGGAACTCGAGTATTATTACAACCACAAGAACCAATTGCATCAGAAGATGTAGATCTTATTGTAGATAATATTGACCGACGATTAAATATTTTTGGTCTGAGCGATGTTGTTGTACGAAGCGTTGTAGACTTTACAGGTGAAGTATATATTGTTGTAGAAATCGCAGGCGTAAATCAAGATGAAGTCCGAGAAATCCTCTCATCACAAGGATTGTTTGAAGCATATATTGGCCAAGCACAAGTCTTTACCGGTGGGAATGATGTTGTTCATGTTTGTAGAACTGCACAGTGTAGTGGTATTGAAGTCTGTCAACCAATCGGTGGAGAACAAGTCTGTAATTTCCGATTCTCAATTTCCTTATCCTCGCAAGCAGCATCTCGAATGGCAGATGCTACTAACGAACTTTCTGTTGTGTACGACGCACAAGGTGGTTATTTAAGCGATAATATCACTTTATTTTTAGATGGCGAACTTGTTGATGAACTTCGAATTGGAGCAGAACTGCAAGGAAGTCGAACAACAGATATTAGTATTTCAGGAAGCGGAAGAGGACCGAGTGAATCTTTAGCTCGAGAAGATGCGCTACAAAATATGCGACAGTTACAAACTGTTCTCATGACAGGAAGTTTACCGGTACAATTAGATATTGTACAAAGTGATTCCATCAGTCCAATTTTAGGTGAAGAATTTTTACAAAACGCTATTCTGGTAGGATTATTTTCCTTACTTGCAGTAGTTCTGGTTATCACGTTTCGATATCGACGAGGAATAATCGCTATTCCAACAATTATTGCAATGGTTTCAGAAGTAGTTATCATGCTTGGATTTGCAGCTTTAATTGGTTGGAGAATGGACTTAGCAGCGATTGCAGGTATTATTATCGCAGTAGGTACGGGTGTAGATGATCAGATTGTTATTACCGATGAAGCTTTAGGTAAAGCAAAACAGAAAGAAGGAAGAACTTGGAAACAGAATCTTTCACGAGCGTTTTTCATTATTTTAACAGCTTATTTCACTACTGTTGTTGCAATGATCCCTCTTTACTTTAGCGGAGCAGGATTATTAAAAGGATTCGCTCTTACCACTATTGCAGGAGTGACTATCGGAGTATTAATAACTCGACCTGCATATGCAGTTATCCTTAAATCTTTACTTGGTGTAGATAAAGATGAAGAAGAGTAGATTGGTTTCATCTTTATCTGGCTTGTTTAGTTGTTGGTAACTAAGTTTATTGGTTTTTTGAGGCCTTGGTCTAGTGGCTATGACGTTCGCTTGACTCGCGAAAGATCCCCAGTTCGACTCTGGGAGGCCTCATATTTTTGATGTCGGGTCACTATTTTTATTTTTTTCTTGTATGATTTGGCTTGAAGAGTTTTTTCTGCTAGCTTATCTTTTAAAATGTTTTTTTCCCCTAAGGTTTTTATAGGTTGATTTTTTCTCTTGTTTTATGAATTATTATGATATTATTGCATCAAGTTATTCTGAACTACATCGAGAAGAGCAATTTGAAAAATATCGGGGAATATGTGATTTAGATATTATTCAACCTACTGATCGATTACTGGATGTTGGTTGTGGTCCTGGTTGGACACTAGACTTTTTTACGGTACAAGAAGCTGTGGGTGTTGATCCATCAAAAAACCTTCTTAAGCTGTATACTGGCTCTTCTAAAACGTTTTGTGCGTCAGCAGAATCTTTACCCTTTCCTGATAACTCATTTGATGTAATTATTAGTGTTACTGCCGTATTAAATTTCTCAGATACTAAAAAAGGATTGGAAGAAATAAAAAGAGTTGGTTCTGACCGGTTTATTATTTCAACCTTACAACAAAGTCCTACTCGAGATACGGTTGCACAACTTTTAAGAGATGTTTTTGCTGGTTATAGCATAAAAGAAGTTCTTATTGGTAAGGATGTTGTTTTTGTTGTTAAGTGTTTCTGAATTGCTTTTCATTCTTTTTTTTATTACGTTGAAACTACTTGTTAAGATCATTAGCTTAGTATTTTTCTTAGTTCTTCATTGAATCGTATTGCTCGTTGTAGGGATGTTTTTGCTTTTGCTTTAATTACTACTTCGTTTGTGTTGTAGGTGAACATTGCTCTTTTTCCTTTTTCAAAAAAATAATCTTCCATTAATGAGTCTGCTTTTTGTTTACCTAAAATTTCTGATGCTTCTTTTAAGTTCTCAACAAAATCCTCGATCAACCTTTTATGCAATTTCTTATTGAGATAGAAAAATGTTATTATGGCATCAAATGTTAATGAATGAATGGATTTTTCAGATTTAATTGTAATCCCTTCATTCTCAAGTAATGCTCTTGTCATATAAAACATTGAGTAGTATGCTGTGTTGACGACCCATAATAAGCCATCAAAGTTCAGATACCCTATTGATTCTTGTAGTTTTTTATTAGTTGAGAGATCATAAAGTACTTGTGTACTCTTTAGTGACTTGTTTGCATTACTTAAAAAGAAATCAACGAATTGAGGTTGTTGTTTTGTTTTAATAATTCCTTTATCAAGAAACTGTTTAACTTTCGATTCAATTATTTTCAGCTTTTTTTTATCTAGCATGGTTATTTTCTTCCTTTTTTAATTAATGTATAAAATAATTCTGCACCATGCAGAATGAGATGTTTGTTTAGTACTTCTGTCATTATATTCTTCTCTTCTCTTGGAGCAAGCATTTTAAACACACTTTCAAATGAGATTATTAATGAATGAATTGGTAAGCTGTGATTTCTTGTTATGTTGTACAAGTATTTTTCTGCTTGCTCTATATCTTTAGTTTTTTCAATAATGATTAATAAATCTAAGTCTCTTGGATTTGAAGAATTTACGGTTGAACCAAAAATTAGGGTTACAAAATATCCATAAGGAAAGCTTTCAAGGATATCTTCCATTATTAAGGAAATTCTTTTATCTTTTTTAAGTAATTCTTCGCTTCGTAAATGTTCAAAATATGCTAGTTTTTGGTGATTTTCTTTATAATTTAAGATATATTTATCGTCATCGGCAATAATTAATTTTTTATTAATTAACTCTTTACATGAACGGTAAGCAAGAGCTTGGTGCATATTTAATTCTTTTCCAACTTGTCTTAAACTGAATCTCCCTGTAATTTTGGAGACGAATAGTTTCATTATTTTTATTTGGGTCTTTGTTAACATTTTATACCTTTTAGTATTCTTCTGAATACTTTTTAGTATAAATAGGTTTCGCTTATATAGTAAATAATAGTTTCTTTTTTATCCTCTTTTTCATTTACTGATCAGTTAATAACACATAAGTAGCCTGCTAAACTTTTGTAGTTAACTAATTTTTAGCAAGTTTTATAAATTCCAACTTACCTATTTCTTTTGAGGGTAGTTGAAGTTGGTAGATCATTTTATTAAATCAAAGTCTTTTTATTTAGCTTTGTTTACTCTGGTTTTACTTTCTTCAGTTTTTTTCTTTGATCCTTCTATTACTGGTCAAGTAGTTTTTGATCCTGCTGTACACTCTTCTCTTCTTGTTAATACTACTTTTAGTCAGAATACTTCTCTTAATCTTTCTTTAGAAGCTCGTAGTTTTTTTGCTTCAGGTTATTTTGAAGGAAATGGTTCTTTTGATATTCTTTTTGAAACTTCTTCTGGAGAGTTCATCTCTGTTCATTCTTTTGACGCGAGGGATTCTCGTTCTCAAATTACTGGTTTTGTTGTTGGAGGAGATTTTGATGATTCTTCTTCTCCTCGAGAAGATGAAGCTGTTCAAAGTACTGATTTGGAAGATGAATTGCTTGATGAAGAGGATGATTCTTTATTTGAAGTAACTACCTCTATTGAAGAAGATGATATTATTTCTGCTGATGAAGAGTTTGTTTCTGAAGATGTTCTTGCTCATGATGAAGATGAATTGGTGAATGAATCTTTTGAAGAAGATTCTTTAGATGCAGATTTTTTTGAGAATAGTACTCTTATTGAAGAACAAGATGATCTTTTTGATGAAGTAAATGAAAGTGTTGATTTTACTAATTCTACCTTTGATGAAGGTGGTGTTAATGAGACTATACTTAACCAAACTCTTGCTGAAGATTTTTTAAATGAATCTTTTAGTAATTTTTCTGGAGTTAATGATTCTTATATTAATGAGACTGAAGATTTTGTTAATGATGCGCTATCTCTTAATGATTCTCTTATTAATGATGCTGATGTTTCTGTTAATATGACTTTACCTGTCAATGATTCTCTTATCAATGATACTGATGATATTGTTGGTGAGCTTAACGACACTGTTGATGATGTAGAAGAACCTTTTGTTAATGAAACTATCATTCAAGAAGATGATGAATTACTCAACGAATCTGCTTTTGATGGCTCTACTGTTTTTCATGATTTTTCTTTTTTATGTGCTGATTCTTGTTCTTTTGATCCTGATGAGATTGTTTCACTACACATTTCTATTTCTGAAGGGGAATTATTTTTAGATACTCTTTTCTTTGAAGAATACGCTTCTCCAAAACAATTCAAAAATATTTCCTCGCAACAAGTTTTACTTAACGAGACTTTATTTTTAAATATCTCGGAGTATTTTGAAGGTTCATCACTTGTTTTTGATGTAAGTAGAATAGGGCCTTACGGCGTTGTTTCTATCGTTGATGAGCTGTTTGAATTCACTCCTTTACAGACTGGTTCTGTAGAGTTGTTTTTTTATGCAGTGAATGATTGGGGTTTATTGCGTAGTAACCGATTCACTATTTCTGTTCTTAACAGTTCTGATGATCTTCTCCCGTCTTGGCTAGAACCTTTTGCTTCACAATTGGATGAGTCTTTATTACAAGCGGTTCTTTCTTCACCTCTGCCTGAAGAAGACTTACAAGAACTTCTTGAAACTGTTCTTCGAGATGGTTCATCTCGTGTTATTCTTCCTTCATCAAGAGCAGTGGTTGCGCAACGGGAAACTCCTCCTGGAAGAGGAGGTGTTGGTGTTCAAGCTTTTGAAGAAGATACTCTACCTCCAGGTATTGCAAGAAGAACAGACCTGCCACCTGGTTTAGAGAGAGATAAAACGTATGTTGCTCTTCGTGAAGATGCTGATTCAGAGGATGACTTTCTTCAAACTTCTCAAGTCACTTCAACAAAGGTAAGTGTTTCTGCAGATAAGAATGCTCTTGTTTCATTATTATCTTCTGAAGAATTAGTTATTGATAGACCTCTTTCTTTATTTGTAGACGATGCTAGTACTCATACAAGGGTTTCTTCTGTTGTTCAAGAGTTTTCCTTGTCCGGTCAGGGAGTGAGGTTTTGTATTGTAGATACTGGTTTCTCTTCTTCCTTAGTTTCCGATTTAACTATCCATTCTAGTTATAATGTTTTTAATCAAACAAGTGAAGTCTCTGATGTTGTTGGTCACGGGAGTTCCGTTCTAGAAATTGCTTCTCGTGTCGCACCGCAAGCAGAATTTATTCTTGTAAAAGCATTTGAAAGTACGACTGGTTATAGTTCGGATGCAATACGAGGAATAGAATTTTGTAACGAACAAGAAGCAGATATTATTAGTCTAAGTTTTGGAGGAGGATCCTTTGCAGGATATTGTGTTAATGATCCACTTGCTCAAGCGGTA
>SKGA01000021.1 GCA_007117735.1 Candidatus Woesearchaeota archaeon
CAAACAAGACATTTGATTGCTGAAGCAGTTTTACCAAAAATAATTTGCTCGTTTTTACACTTAGGACATCGAACTTTAATAAATTTTGACGTAGGGTTTCTTTCCATTCTATTAACCTATTTATTTTTTATGCACGCACAACACCTTTAAGCTTTCACCGAAAGGTTTGCATAACTTGAGAAAGTTTGCGTGTAAAAGAAAGAAAGAAGAATGAGTTTATAAAGTTAAGCCTTAGAAGAGAAAAGAAAAAAAATAAAAAAACAGAGACTTTAGATAATCTCTACTTTTTTAGCTCGAATACCTTTTGACTGAGCATGTTGTTTATGACATTCTTGACATTCGTAACGGAAGTCAGTTTTCTTTGTCATTTTCTTCCCAATCATTTTAGGTTTGGTAGGTTTGGAATATTTACCAAGGTTACCAGCTCCTCGTCGCTCACCACGATCTTGTACACGGTGAGTTGAACCGAAACTCATCGGACGAGTAGCGTTTCTCGCTCTACGTTTAGACTGTACTACCTTATGCTCATGATGTTTCTTACAATAAGGACAGTGACGTTTGATCATTTTAGGAATTTTCATGGTAGGCAGGAGAAATAAGTTATCCTTTTTAAAGATATCTATCGATAAAGAAAAAACATAATACTTTAATTATCGACTACACCTATACGATGTATAGTAAACCACTCTCCAGACTGCATTCCTTGAACTTGAATAGTTTGGCCAGGAATAAAGGTATGAACCCCCGGGAAAAAACCAGTAATTTCATGATTCCGTTGCAATGTTAAGACCACACCATTCTCTGTTTGATGAGAAGAAAGTACGCGAGCAGAAAATTCAACCATTAAAGAATCTTGAATAGAACCTTGTTCTGTTAAAGGAGTTGCTTCTTGAACAAGTAAAACAACAAGCAACCCTACACCCCCAATAAGAACACAACACCACGAGAATACTTGTAATTGACGGACATTCATAGAGAAAAAAATCTGAAAACATCCTTATAAATATATAGAAGAAGAAATCGGAAAATTTTTAAGCACAACAGATTTAGTTGAACATGGAGGAAAAAAGTATGTTATTTTGTCCTAAATGTAGTTCATTATTAAAAACAAAACAAGTCAATAATAAACCAGTCTCTTATTGTAGCTGTGGCTATTCCAGTCAAGTAAAAAAAGAAACATCGTTTAAAGAAAAAGTAAAAGAAGAGAAGAAAATCGAAATTGTAGAAGAAGGAGACTCTCTGCATCCACTAACCGATCAAGACTGTCCAAAATGTGGACATAAAAAAGCGTTTTATTGGTTAGCACAAACTCGAGCAGGAGATGAGCCCGAAACAAAGTTCTATAAGTGCGAGGAGTGTAAACATACGTGGCGAGATTACAGTTGATACACAAGAGAGCATACGCTCTTTGAACACAATCTCGACCATGAACGAAACAAACTTTTATAAAGAAAACATCATTTCTTGAACCTACCATGAATGAAAATATTAAATACGGTACTTCAACTGGCACTGCATTAGCAAACGATATCGGTGCAACTAGTTTTCCTTGTCCTCAATGTGGAACAACTATCTTTCGAACTCGAAAAGATAGAGAAATTGTTATCAAATATGTCTGCTCAAGCTGCGGATTTGAAGGACCAAACTAATAAGAGGAAACTAAAAAATGGGAGCAAACGCAATCGTCACATTTAATGTAATGCCTGAATCGCCAGAAAGCGATTTTGAATCAATCAAAGAACAAGCACTAGCTATCGCAAAAGCAGAAGGTGCGAAAGGCGAAATGATCGCTAAAATCGAACCACTAGCTTTTGGATTACAAAAAATCGTAATCATGGGAATGTATGAAATGAATGATGATATGGATTTTGATAGCATCAGTGAAAAAATGGCTGCAATCGAAGGCGTTTCAAACGCAGAAGTTGCAAAAATGGATTTAGCAATGGGATAAGTTTCCCTTAATTTTTTTCTATAATTTCTCGTTTTTTTTCTCGAAGAAGTAGTTGAATACGATCAATTCTTTCTTTATAATTAAGAGGCATTTCTGGATATGAAGAAACAATTGTCCGTACATCTTTTTCAATACCCTCAATTTTTCGATATAAATCTAATTGTTCTAACAACTCTTTTGGACGAGTAAGAGAAGAAGTTAATTTCGCTTTTTTCGCACGAAGACGAATAATGCGTTCACGATTAACATCAGAGAAGGTATGTAGGGAAGACTCAGGAAATAATTTCTTAGCATGCTTTACTAACGTTAAAGAAACTGTTTGTCGAAGAAAAGGAATCATTTTTTACCGAAACTAAAAAATCCTCCAGACTTCTTAGGAGGAGGCGGTGGAAGTTTAGAAGAAGATTGAGAAGAGAACTGCGGATTATCAGAAAGAGGCAGTTCTTGAGAAGAAGGAAGAGGACTCTGTTGATCCTGAGGATGAAAAGAATCTTGTTGGTTTTGAGAAAGAAAAGAATTATTATCTAAAGAAGAGAAATCCTGAGAAAAAGTTTGAGACTGAGGAGAAGGAGGAGAAAATTGTTGGCCAGGAGACTGCTGATTCTGAGGAGAAGGAGGTTGCTGTTCCTGAGGAGAAGGAGGTTGCTGTTCCTGAGGAGAAGGAGGTTGCTGCTCAGAAGGATGAGATAAATCCTGAACCATACGAGCAATACTTAAAATACCTTGAGCAACTTGTTCTTGCTGTTTAGAAATTCTTGAAAACTCCTGTGTAAAAGAAGTTTGTTGAAATTGTTCTTCCAAATCATCATTTGTATGAGTTAATAACGTAAGTAGTTTAGTAATAGAAACATTTAATGCGTCAATAGAATCTTTTAAGTTATCAGCATTACCAACTCCTGCAAGAGGATTCTTCTTTAATAGAGCAATATCATCACGTAATTGATCTAATTCTTCGTGAGGAAAAATCTCGTATTCTTTTTGCTCACCCACATTCTCACCCATTTTATATAAAAAAAATCACGTTAATTATATTTAAATCTTCTGTATTCCCTTCAGAGTAGAACATTCATCGCTTCTCGAAGAGCATAATGTTTTTAAACCAGAGAAAGACTACACTATAAGGGAGGAATAGACATGAGTCAACAACCAACACAAGCTGAACAATTACTATCACAAGGAACCACTCGAAATCAAGGTCGAACTGCACAACGAATGAATATTCTCGCAGGAAAACTTATCGGAGAAACCGTTCGAACAACATTAGGACCGCAAGGCATGGATAAAATGATCGTAACCGATCAACAACAAACCATTATTACTAACGATGGAGCAACCATCTTGCGAGAAATGAACATTGAACACCCCACGGCGAAAATGATCGTGGAAATTGCAAAAACGCAAGAATACGAAGTGGGAGATGGAACCACAACCGCAGTTGTACTCGCAGGAGAACTCCTCAAACAAGCAGAAGACCTCCTTGATCAAAATATTCACCCCACAACAATTATCAAAGGATATCGAATTGCTGCAACAAAAGCACAAACCATCCTTCAAAATATTAGTGAACCAGTAAAAGGAAAACAAATTCTTGAAAAACTAGCAAGTACTGCAATCACAGGAAAAGTAGCAGATGAAGCAAAACAAGAACTCAGCAAACTTGTCGTTGCAGCACTAGAACAAGTTGATTCATTAGAACACATTAAACTAGAAACAAAAACAGGAGCAAGTGTAGCACAAACAGAACTTATCAAAGGAGTTGTTCTTGACAGAGAAAAAGTACACGGCAACATGCCAACCACAGTGAATAATGCAAAAATAGCATTACTTGACAGCCCCTTAGAAGTACGAAACACCGATGCAGACACAAAAATCTCCGTACAAAATCCTGAACAATTCCAAGCATTCCTCTCCATGGAAGAACAAATGCTTCAAGAACTCGTACAAACAATAGCGAAAACAGGAGCAAACGTTGTTTTCTGTCAAAAAGGAATAGATGAAGTTGTTCAATATCTCCTTGCACAACGAGGAATATACGCTTGTCGACGAGTAAAAAAATCAGACATGCAACAACTCGCAAGAGCAACAGGAGGAACAATCATTACCAACATTCAAGATCTTAATAAAACACATATTGGAAGTGCAGGAAGCGTAAGCGAGCAAAAAATTGGTGAAGAACACATGACCTTTGTACAAGAATGTAAAGAGTCAAAAGCAGTCACCATCCTCGTTCGAGCAATGACCGAACACATCGGTGCAGAAGTAAAACGAGCACTTGATGATGCTATAGGAAACGTTGCAAGCGCAAAACGAGCACAAGCAGTACTTGGCGGAGCAGGAAGTAGTGAAATGGAACTTGCACGAAACCTACGATTATACGCACAAGAATACTCAGGAAAAGAACAGCTCGCAATAACTAGTTTTGCAAAAGCAATGGAAATCATACCAAAAACACTTTCTGAAAATGCAGGAATAGACCCTGTTGACAGCATCACTGCACTAAAAAGCGAACACGATAAAGGAAAAAAATGGGCAGGGATAAATGTCTACACAGGAAAAACTCTTGACGCTTTCAACGCAGGAATTGTTGAACCATTACCAGTAAAAACACATGCAGTAAAAGCAGCAGCAGATGTAGCGATTATGATCTTACGAATAGATGATGTCATCATGGCAGGAAATGCTGCACGAGAAACAGAAATAGAGTATGATTAAAGATATTGAGAAGTATAACTATGAATTATTCGATTAAGATTGTTTGCTAAAGCAGACATATTTTTTTGATTTCTCTCAGAAGAAAAAGAAGTTATTTTCATATCTTTGTACATTTCTTCTGTAGCATGATTCTCACGAATAATGTTTAATTGATACACACCTTTTTTACGTAAAGCATCAATCTGATCGCCTGAAGGATAAAATGCTGCGAAAGCAAAAGAATGAGGATGAAAACGAGAAGGTAATTGAGAATCAAGTAACTCCTCCATCACCCTATTTTCTTCATTTACACAAATAATACTATTATCAATAGAATCAACTGCGCTATGAAAACCAACATGGGCAGAGAAAAACTGTTCAAAAGAAATATAATCAGAACGAGACTTATTTAAATCATAATCAACAAAAATAGTAGCCAAATCTAAAGAAGACCCTGCCATCGACTCAAGAATAGTTCTTAATGAAGAAGTATTAAGAGAAACTTTTTCTGAAGAAACACCTCCCCATTCTTCTAATAACCGTTTACTAATAATAAGATCATCTTGTTTAGAATAATCAAGTAAATAAACTAAATGACCAATGTTCGCTTGATGAAGTTGTTTTGAGCAAGAAGGGCAAGGACGATAAGGAAGAATCAACGTACTACCTTTAATCGAATCTTGAAAACCCCTCTTACGAGCATTCTCAAGAGCATTTTCTTCAGCATGAATAACATAAGGATGCTTCGTATCATATAATGGTACACCTGATTTTGGCCACGTAAACGTCTTATCATCAACGCCTCGAGGAGTACCATTATAACCAATACCAATAATAAAATCATCAGATAAAAGAACAGCACCAACTTGACGCCGAGCATCCTTACTTCGAGCAGCCGCACTAAGAGCAATATACATAGCAGCATCAGTTTTTGAGATCATCAAAAGAGCAAAATGAAAACGAATTTAAAAAACTTCGGATAAAAATAAGAAAATTATTCAACTATTGCTTTAATTCGACGAATACCAGCAGCACTTGACTGCTCCTTCACAATCTTAAAACGACCTAATTCTTTTGTATTCTTCACATGCGGACCTCCGCACAACTCTTTAGAATACTCGCCAATAGAATACACCCACACCTCATCAGGATATTTTTGACCGAACTCAGCCTGTGCACCAGAATCAAGAGCATCTTGTAAAGCCATTTTCTCTTTAGAAA
>SKGA01000001.1 GCA_007117735.1 Candidatus Woesearchaeota archaeon
CTTCCTCAATACTTAGCAACAGAAGAAGGATTAGCAGTCTTTAACGAACAACAATCAACAACTAAAAACATACATAAACTAAAATATCTTGCAAGACAAGCACTACTTACATATTATGCAAGTAATCTAGGTTTTGCAGAAACATTTAACCTCATCAGAGATCAATACTCCAGCGACTGGTTGTGTTTTAAATCAGTTATTCGTGCAAAACGAGGTCTTGGAGACACCTCTCGACCGGGAGGTTACTTAAAAGATCACCTCTACTTACAAGGAAAATTAATGATTGACGAGTATGTAAAAAAAGGAAGAGATATTTCTTTACTCTATGCAGGAAAAATCGGTATTGAACATGTCCATCTTGTCGAGGAAGGCTTATTTAAACCTGCAAAAGTTCTCCCTGACTTTCTCTAAGCAAAGACATAAAAAGACAAAACCATTTCAAAGGAGAGATGATTCAAGAAAGAAGTGTTTCTTTAGAACTAGAACAAGGACCCATTAGTAAGGATCTTGAAGTGTTTTATAATCCTAAAATGGAAGGAAACCGTACGTTAAGCATCGCGCTATTACAAGCGATTGAAGAAGAACAGCTTCAAATAGCACTTCCTCTGGCAAGTAGCGGTATTCGAGGTCTTCGCATGGCTCTTGAGCTTCCAGAAAATAAAATAAAATCTCTTTCTTGTAATGATATGAATCCTAAAGCGATTGCAATTTTAAAAGAAGCAATAAAAAAGTACGATGTTGCAATAGAAGTGCATCAACAAGATGCGCAACAATTTTTACTTGAGAGCAAAGGATTTGACTATATCGATATTGATCCTTTTGGATCACCAAATTTCTTATTAGAAAGTGCAATTCAACGACTAAGCAGAAGAGGAATTCTTGCAGTGACCGCAACAGATACAGGTGCGCTTGCAGGGTCATTTCAAAATGCTGGAAAAATGAAGTATTGGGCCATCAACCACACCAATCATGCCAAACACGAAATTGGTTTACGAATTCTTGCGAGAAAAGTTATGTTAATGGGCATGCATCAAGGAAAAGCACTCACCCCAGTCTTTTCGTATCATCATCAACATTATTATAGAATATTTTTCAGATTAGAAAAGTCAAAACAGAAAGCTGCAAAACTCTTTGAACAACTCCAAGGATATTTCCATCACAATACAGTTTCAGGAAAAGTAGGAGATACAGGCGAGAATTGTACAAGTGCAGGACCTTGTTATACAGGATCGTTGCAAGACCATCACCTTCTTGAGAAGATGAAAGGACATCTCAAAACTGAAGAGTTATGTCAACTGATTGCAAGAGTACAAGAAGATAATACGATTCAAACTCTTGGTTGTTACGATACTCATCAGCTTGCAAAATATGCAAAAAAACAACTTCCTAAATTACAAGAAGTCACCACAAAATTAAGAGAGAAAGGCTACCTTGCAGCAAGATCAGCATTTCATGAAACAAGCATTAAAACAACTGCCCCATATGAAGAAATCATTGCGTGTTTTACAGACTAATATAGTCTCCTTGGTCCGTAATACTTCTTGTTCGAATTAAATCTTCTAATAACACGATTACTTCTTGTTCTTGCATTCCTCGTTGAATCGCTTCAATAATTACTAATTCTTTTTGTATTCTTCCAAACTTATCAGGAACGATATCTTGAATGATTGCTAATAACTCTAATGATTGATTCATTCGATGTTCTTGATTAAGACGAGAAGCCATGTTCTGCTGAATCTTGTGAAGTTGATTAAATTCCATTCTAGTTCCCCCTAAGGAGATAGATTTAGTGTAAAGTATATATACTTTATGATAATAGTGTGGAAATTACCACTCTAAAGAATATAATTGAGGCAAACAAGCAGCGTATTGAGGGAATGCGTCTAAAAGCACAGGAGAAGTGTTTTTCAAGAGTTTATTCTTCTGTTCGACAGATTCTTTTCCTGTTACACTCCACGATCGTAAAAAAGCGTCTTGTCGAAGGAGAAGAGCATACGGATAAAGAGTGGGAGAAGAGGTGCTAAAAGTATCAGATTCTAAAACTACTTCAAGGAGTTTTTTTCGTAAAGCAGGCGTAGGATAAGCAAGCTCAATAGCATTCACTACATCAAATAATTCATGACCTAATCCTTTGAGTTCATGATCAATTGAGACAAAATGGTCAGTATAGAGCGAATAAGAAATATTTTTCACATGATAATCAACAATCGGTTCTAAATCTTCACCCGATAACAATTCAGAAGAGCGTTCTAGAAGCGAAAGATACACGGGATGTGTGAGAAGAGGAGAACGAACATGTTTTTGATAAAGATCGATTTCTTCAAACACCACAGGAGAAGTACGATACGCAGCAGTAATTTCTGGAAGTAATTTCAAAGCAGAAGATAACACTCGAGCTTGTTCAGTAAAAGAGACTTTTTGAAGATAAGTATATAGGGTTTCAGAAAGATAAGAATGTTCATAAAAAGAAGCGTTACCATTTTGTTCTTGAAAACCAAAAGGAAAACTTGAAGATAGATGAGGGTGTGAGCGGAACGTCTTTTCTAAATGAACATCTAAAAGAAACTGTTGATATAAACGAGAAGGATCATCTCCAACTTTTCGAATAATACTAGGAACGGTTTCAAGAGACTCTGCCCACGGTATAACTGGATGTGGCTTAAACGAGGCAGAAGAAAGTTCAGAAATAATTTCATCTAAACAGAGTCGTTCATCTTTTTGTTCTAATTCACCATAAAGAGCCAGATATAATTTCTTATCAACGGAAAGAGAAGAGGAAGAGCGTACAAAATGAACATATCGAGAATCTGCAAACTCTTTAGCTTCAGGAAAAGAAAGGTGTTGAGATTGAATAAAGGAATTAAAATTATCATCTGCCAGAGAAAATGCAAGAAGTTGAATTTGTGATGATAAAGAAGGCAATTCAACAGTGTGAGCTCCTTGCGAAAGGAGAAGTTCTTGAGAATAGTTTACTAAAAAATCTGAAGAGAAATAATAGAGTGAAGAATGATAGGCTTTCTTTTCATCTACCTTAAAAAAAGAAGTTCCTAGAAAGGAATCAATACGTTGTAGATAAGGTCGAGGATCAAATTTCATTGAAGGAAGAATAGGAGCAAATCGATAACCAGCATAAGCAAAAAAAGAAGATGCGAATACATCTTTGTCAAGCGAGTGAATAGAAACACCTGGCGAAAAATAATTTAATTCTGCAAAAGAATACATCGATGCAGTGAAAAAAGTTAAAGGTATGAGAATAGAGTGGCGGTAATCCCTTGAAAAAGAAGAAGAGACAGAAAGATTATTTTTTTGAACAAACGAATTCCAAGAAGTTCTATTGAACGAAAAGGACTCAGCAAGAAAAGAACAAAAACCCATAGTTGAAGCAAGAGAAATATCTTCACTAAAAGTATACCCTGCGAGAAAAGAAGTGAGTGGATAAGCGATACAAGAAAGAGGTCGAGAAGCACAAGAGAAAGAAATAAAATTTTTAGTAAGAGAAACTAACTCGCGAGGATTCATACAAAAAGGGAAAAAGAAGATACTTAAAAGAATTTGCTAGCAAAAAAAGCTAGCTAAAAGAAAAAATTAACAACAGTTTCCACTGCCACAACAGCCAGAACCAGCTTCTTCAGGTGCGCAAGAACAGTTTCCGCCACAACCACCAGTTTTTGGTTGGAATTTTTCCATATCAGCGTCTGTTGGTTCTCGAGCGTCAAGAATTTTAATCTTAAAATGTAAATCTTTACCTGCAAGAGGATGATTTGCATCTAATTTGATTGTTTCTTCTTCAACTTCTACAACAGTAGCAGGGAAAACTTGACCAGTTGGAGCTCGAATACCAAGCATCATACCAACTTCAGGAGTAATACTTGCATCGATTTCATCTTTTTTGATTTCTCGAACAAGTTCTTCTCGTCGTTCTCCATACCCTTGATCTGAAGTAATGTCAATTTCTTTTTCTTCACCAACACTCATCTTAAGAAGCGCGTCATCAAATCCTTTAATAAGCATACCTTTACCAGCAAGAACTTCAAGAGGTTCTTTTCCTTCTGAAGAGTCAAAAACTTCACCATCAGGAAAGCTTCCAGTATAATGTAATTGTACAAAATGTCCATTTTGAATAGTTTGTTCTGTCATAATATCAACTCGGAAAAGAACTAATACAAGAGGGTTTAAAAGTGTTTGGTTTATAAAAAAAGAAAAGAAAATACCCTACAACGGTAGGAAATTATTAATTGTCTTGATCTTCAAAAAAAGAGACAAGAGATTTGCTTTTTCGTTTTGCTTCATAACTTATCATCACACACACCTGCTCTACGAGCACAATAATAACTTTAGAGAAAGAGATATATAAAGTATTCTTCACTGGAATACATAGACTAGAACAAGTATACTCAAGAAGCGAAAAGGCAAGAAAACATCTAAAAAAAACAAAGAATATCTACTCTAAAAATAAAACTTCTAAGCAAAAAAATTCACTTCTAAGCAAAAAAAATAACAAACAAATAAAAAAGATTATTAAAAAAGAACAATTTAAAAAGAAAAACAATCTTTCATCCCTTATGAGTGAATTAGATGATTTAGTTCAAAAATATTGGGAAATGAACCAAAAAGAGTATGAAAAAGTATTCTCTGAAAGATATATAGAAGGTGAAAAAAAAGTTCTAGATCAACTAAATAACGCTCACGCTACAAAGAGTAATGACTTACTCAAACTTCTCAAAGAATACTATCCTCATTTAAACGGAATAAACAACGCAAGAATAAAACCTCGAATTATAACGATAAAACCATCAGAGTTGGTACGATTTCAATTTATAAAAAAATATAACATAACACCTGAAATCATCCAAGAAATAGATAGTTTATTCAAAGAAAAAACATCTCAAGAAGAAGAAAACAGGAGTTTACTCATTCCCGACATCAAGCACCAACAATACGGAGATATTCAAGACTATTTAGAAAACGAACATTCTGAAAAAATAATAAGTGGAATAGATCTTACTAACTATAACATAATTCTTAATATGACTGCAAAAACATTTATGCAAGAACATGCAATAACTATGTTCTACAATCTTGGTTCAACAACAATAAGAGAAACACTGAAGATAACTAACCAAACAGGAGAATTTGAAAGAGGAACATTTCTCGATGAAAGGGTTCTCGGAGCGTTTGCAGTTCTTCCAGACAAAATATTTTTTGATTTTGAAGCAAAAAGATACGCAAGAAAAAATGAACTTTTCGCAATAAAATTATTTCTAGAAAATTACTGTAGACATAAAGGAATTTCTTTTCACAGTGAACAAAGGATAAGCATTGATGAAAAAAACAACTTTCTAGAAAGACTAAAATCGGCGAAGTATATCCTAGAAGAAAAAGAAAATATTGCTAAACAAATGACTCCAGATCATATGAAATATGTAGTCGCATGCCTCGTACAACGAAAGGAAGTAAGAAGAAAAGAAGAAAATAATGACGTGCTATTCACCATAAACTACGGAGGAATGATACCAGCTAAAGATCAACTAACAACAAGAACAACGAAAATAAGGTTAAAAACAATAGCAGCGCTAACGCATAATAAAACAATTGATGATCCATTTATTAATGAGCTAGAAACAATACAGACAATCATACAACAAATGCCTTCTTATGTAAAGAAAATAAAGTATGAAGAAATACAGCTAGGAGAACTAGAAGCAATAGGAATATTTGAAAATGAATTAAAAGAATTGACAAGATTAAGTTATGAAGAGTGGGAAACCACTCATGGAGGATTAGACACATATAGCGGAGAGATAGACCACATCTATAAACAATTAGAACCGATGATAAATAAACTATTTGAAGAAAATAAAAAATATTTTTTATCCAATATAGATAAAAAAGACCCTCTAATAGAAGAACACACTAATCTGAAGTATAAAAAGCTTATCCAATTAAGAGACACCGTGTTGTATCAAAACAGAATTTTACCAAACCAAAACAAATTACCTGCCATCAGAATAGGAAGATCTAGAAGTAAGAATGAAAATGGAACCTTATCAAACCAAAACAAACTACTATAGATACATAAAAAAGAAAAAAAAAGAAACCAAGAAAAGAACATCTTATACAGATAGCAACAACTAAATAAGTTTACAACAAAAAACGCATCTAAAACACTATGAAAAAAATAAAAAATTATCGTATACGAACACTATCTAAATTACGAGGAACAAGCGTTTCCACCCGACACGTCTTATGAATACTACTTGCTAAATCCATAAGACGACCTTTTTCACCATGATTAATAAGAATACGTCGAGGTTTAGGTTGGCAACGAGTGATAAACTGCACCAACTCTCTTCGATCAGCATGAGCAGAAATTTCTAATTTAGAGACTTCCATTCTAATATGATAAATTTCTTGTTTATGAGTATATTTATCAGAAAAATCAATTTCCTTTTCACCTGAAAGAATTCGTCTACCAAGACTGTCTTCAGGTTGATAACAAGAGAATAAAAGAGTATTACGTTCATCTTCACAAAGTCGACGAAGATAATCAACACTAGGACCGCCAACAAGCATACCGCTTGTAGCTAAGATAATACAAGGTTTAGGATCTTGTAAAATTTCTTGCTTCTCTTTATTACTTCCAACTTGTTTAATATTTGGACGTAAGAAAGGATTATCATCCTTATGAACGATCATATTTCGAACACTAGGAAGCATGAACTCAGGATAAGCAGTATAAATCGCGTTAATATCCCAAACCATACCGTGAATATAGACAGGAATATCTTCAGGCAACAAACCTTTCTTAATCATACGATCAATAATAATGATAATTTCTTGTCCTCGACCTGTACCAAGAGTAGGAATAAGGATTTTTCCTCCTCGTTCAAAAGTACGAAGAATCATATCACTTACTGTTTTATCTTGTTCTTTAACTGAAGGAAGAATATTATCTTTTGCACCATACGTTCCTTCAACAAGAAGAGTTTCTAAACGAGGAAAACGAGTATGTGCCTTTTGTAATAAACCCGTATTTACAAATTTAATATCGCCAGTATACAACATATTATGTAAACCATTACCAATATTAATATGACACATTGCACCACCTAAAATATGTCCAGAATTGTAAAAGGTAATCCGAACATCAGGAGTGACATCAGTAACGGTTTCATAATCAATAGCAATAGAATGTTTCACAACTTCACGAACTTCATCACTCGTGTAAAGAGGACTTTTCCCATCGCCCATCATAATTTTTACAGTATCAAGCTGTAAAAGAGCCATAATATCTCGAGTTGGTTCCGTACAATACACCGGACCTTTATAGCCATACTTGAATAAATAAGGCAAAAAACCTACATGATCCATGTGAGCATGTGTAATAATAACTGCATCTAACTCTTCAATACGAAACTCAGGTGCTTCTAAATGAGGATACGCAGCAGAAGTCGTTCCAGCAGCAGGATCAATACCGCAATCAAGAAGAATTCGACTTTCAGGAGTTTGTAAAAGAATAGCACTACGACCTACTTGTCGACCACCACCAAGATAGGTTAAGCGAACCCAACTTTCTTTTCGTGAACGTAACCAACCATTGTAGACTCGCTCGCCGACCCGGTTAAGAAATTTTCTTCGATAATCAGTATTTTCATATAATACTTCACGAATATTTTCGATAATTTTACTTCGAATAGGAGGATTTCGTTTAATTTGAGGAACCCAAAAAGTTTTTTGTTTAATTTCGTGGATAGTTTCTGCATTCTTTCCAATAACAACACCAGGATGATCAGCTTCAATAAAAACCATACTTCGCTGAGGATCAAAAATAATATTACCCAAACCTGCTTCTTCAGGAATAATTTGTTTAAAAAGAGTTTTTGCATCCTCAATTTTTGCACAAAGACTAGGATCAGGACGTAACTCGATACGTTTTTTTACTTTACTAACAGCAGCACGAATGGTACCGCCATCATCTTGTAAAAAAGATCTGTCTTTAGAATAGAGGACAATATTTGCTGCTTCAAAAACCGCATCAGATATTTTATCTTTAGGCACTATTTTTAATATTTCTTTTATAATTTCAGCAGTCATAAATTCTCACTCAAAATGTTATATTAGGTAATGTAAGATATAAAAAGAAGAAAAGGGTTTTATTGAAAAGTAGAATCAACAACTTTTGAAGCTACCTTTCGAACACCTTCGCTATCAATAACAAAAATATTCAATCCATTTCCACTCGCACTATCTCGTTTAATAGCAGTTTGAATTGCCTTCTCAGCTAAAGCAACACCTTCTTCAGTAGAAAGATCTTTCTCATATTGCGAATCAAGAACGCCTAGTGCAAAAATACTTCCTGAACCAGAAGAAAAATAGTCATTCTTTTTAATTACAGACCCGTCAGGGAATACATCAAAAAGCTGAGGACCAGATTTTTTATCATAACCAGCCATTAAAAAATGAACAATACCGCCCGAACGAACAAGACCATAAAGCCATCCTGAAGTCATATTAGCAACTTCCTTAACAGAAAGTGTTCGTTGAACCCGCAATTCATGTAATTTAATTTGCGATTTAATATGTTTAATAATCAGTTGCGCAGCAGAAACACCACCACTAATAGTAAGCGCGATATGAGACGAGACAGGTTGAACCTTGTAAACATCAGTATCCATAATCATATGACCAACAGTAGCACGCATATCAGCTGCAAGAACGATTGCATCTTTACAAACAATTCCAACAGTAGTAGTTCCAGTTTTTAATGTATCATGTTCCAAAATTATATCACCTAAGTGTTTAGAATACGTTTTATGTAGAATAAAGATGAAAGGTTATTTAAAAATCTTTTGCTTGTCAAAACTATATCCTTAAAGAAAATTCTCCAGAAATAAACGAACAGAACAACAAGCTTTAAAAACCAGAAAGAATTTACTAAAGAGATATTTTGCCGCGGTCGCATAGCCTGGTATTGCGCAGGATTGCTAATCCTGTTCCTTTGGAATCGTGGGTTCAAATCCCACCCGCGGCGTACCTTTCTTCCCGCTACTCATAAAAAAATTACAAAAGAAAAATATAAAAAGAAAAAAGCACCTTCATAAACTATGAGCTCAATAGATAATATTGTTAAACCAAAAAAAATTCTAGGCGTTGCTCTAGCAACAGGAACAATTGCAGCAGCAGCACATTATTACATGACAGATCCGGAAACAACTACAGACATGACAAAGACACTCGCAGCAGGGTATCTTGGAACAATCGCGGGCGCAATAGGATGCTTAATAAAATCGTATGTAAATTGTAGTGGTGTAAACAAATACCTCAAGAAGTAAAATCTAATCAGACCTAAAACTTTTTAAATGAATAAAAATTTTTCTTGCTTCCCTCATGGAACTAGAAAAAAGAATCAAACAATATACTCCTGTAACAACAGAAAAGTTCATCAAAATAGTTGAAGATGTAAAACAAGGAGTGTTACGCTACAACAACGAACCACTCACAACACCAAGAGTGTTTGTTTCAGACGAACCACAACCAAAAATCCCTTCAATTCAAGAAATCGAGAATGAAGAATCACCGTATAAATGTAAACATAATATCAACTATTTCTCAGCCGCAGAAAGAAAAAGAAAGTCAGAAGTAGCAATTATAATAGGAAAAGGAATAAATAATAATCCTCAAGCACTCATATACCATAGCGAAACTAAACCCCGAGAAGTACATATCAGAATCAACAATCTCAATATGGAACAATATGACTTATTAGAAAAAACGCTTTCTGGCAATACCTATTCGCCACAAGCGAATAAAAAAAGAGGCCTCGCATCGTTCTTTAAATAAAACAACAATTGCCTCAACAAGAGGCAAAGATTTTTAAACTAATCTCCATCCCTTTCTATACCTTGACAGCGGGATGGAGCAGTCAGGAGTGCTCGCAGGGCTCATAACCCTGAGGTCGGAGGTTCAAATCCTCTTCCCGCTATTTTTTCTTAAAAAATACGGAGAAATAACTACTTCGTTTTGATTTGAACACTACCTTCCCTGCGAGCAATAAGTTATATTCTACTCTATTCGAAAAGATTTCGAAAAAAATGACTAAAAAGTCTTAAAAGAAATAAAACAGAAACAAGGTATGTTAAAGAAACTCTGTAATGATTACGCTCTTCGAGGATACACTTTCGAATTCATTTCTAAAATTCTTCTTCGAAGAAAAGAAAAAAACAATTTTATTTTCCAAACAAACCAGTTTGATTCAATTAAAGAAATATTGACAAAGTATAGATTACAATCAAACTCTCCTGTAATCTCTAAACAAATAGATTTTCTAAAAGAAGAAGGCTTAAAATGCGATATAATAGCGTTTTATTGTGAAGAAAGAACCATTAAGGAAATCGTCCTCTTTGAAGTAAAAACAAAATACCATTCTGTTCAACGAGATTATTATGAGATGTGTATATCAAACCACCAATTTATGAAAAAAAGTAAACAAGCAGGAATTCAGACAAAAATAATATCTATTGTTCTTTTTGAAAACTGGAAATTTAGTTTTAACATTTATCCCTACGAGACCAGTCCTATAAAAACATATTCAAATTACAAAATAAACAAGAAAAGTTACAAACAGTAACACCAATGTATGCGCATCCTAAAAACGAACTTGAAGAACTCATCGCGTTTGAAGAATGGATTAAGCGTTAACGTTGAGCATATTGTTTCCAAATAGCCAGATCAAACTCTGCGACGGGAACACCTGCTTTATCTGCCAAAGAAAGAAAAGCTTTTTCTAAATCGGCGTATTTCTTTTTGGAGGAAGGCGTACTTTTTGGCGCGTCAAATCCTTGTTCGCGTAAATATTTTAAAATATGCGTATCTAGCGCAGCTACTCGAGTATTTGGTCGAGAGTGGAGAACGAAACAACGCGAAGTTTTTGGGCCAATTCCAGGTATCGCTTCTAATTCTTCAAGAGTACACCTACGTAAATCAAGTCCTGAAGTTGCTGCAACAAACATAGTTTTTGCCTTTCGCGTATAACAACCAATACCTACGTTTCGTAATGCTTCGACTAAAGAATCATATCCTAGAGACGCTATTGTTTCAAAAGGCTCTTGCTGGCCACCAATATCTTGTAAAAATTGATCGAGAAGTCGTGTCGCAACAGTGCCATTCTTTCCTGCTGCACAAATCCAAAAAAGGAAGAGTTCTTCTAATTCAGGTCGTGTTGCTGAAAAATTTGTTATTGAAGATGCGTCAAGAGCCATATCTATAGAAAAAATGCTTCGCTATTTAAAAATTAACACTTAAAAAATAGAAACTGTAACTATTAAAGAATATCGACAAATTTTTATACTGCAAAGATATTTAATGAGATATGGGAAATAACATCGTGTTCATTCACACTCGAGAAGATATAAACCATTATACTAAAAAAGCTCAAAAAGAATTAGGTGAAGAATACGAAATAAGAACACTACAAAACCCCTATAATAATTCTAAAAAGACAGGGAAAGATTTTCGAAAAAACCCTATTGCTGAAATGGATTATTTTGTAAAACTTATAAATCATGTTCGAAAAAGCAGATTCATACAAAAAAATAAAGAAGCTCCTTTGTTATTATATGATATGAAATATGCACCCCTAATTCGAAACGCTGGCTACCAAGGAGAAATCATCGTATTCGGATCTGTTCAGTCAGAATATGAACCTCACGTAAATAAAATTGAAGTAGATATTTATGATGCAACAAAAACATTAGCAAATATTCTAAAAGAAACTAATTAATCTTCTTCAAGACCAAAATTCTCAACAAAAGAAAGGACTTTTTTGTATTCTTGTAAGTACTCATAACCTCGAGAACTAAGAACATATTCTTTTGATTTTTTCTTTCCCGCACTTTGTTCTTCAATGAGTTGTTTCTCTATGAGGTCTGAAAGATAATCATTCATCATTTGATGACTTAAATTTGATTTATACAACAAGTGAGTCGGTTTAATAGAACCTCCTTTATCTCGGATAGCGCTAAGAATATCATGAATGATTTGAAGTTTTCCTCTTTTTTTTGCCATTTTATCTCACTACCCGCAGTAAACTCCAAAGCAGACTAATATATCCTGCCAATGCAGTAAACTGTCCCGATAAATAAAACCATCCGCTTAAAGAAGAAATCGCTAATTGAAAATGTCCTAAAAGTAAAAGCGAAAACCCTAAGAAAATAAGCAACGAGCTTGTTGTTTTTCGCTGTAAATGTCGTTGATAGTAAAAATAAGCAATAAACGAAAGAAAAATTGTTGTTAATAAATAAAATGTTAACATGAGATATGAAGTAAAAATAAGACCTACAAGAGAGACTAATAAGAATAACGCAAACGTTTCAGGTCGTTTTTCACGTAAACAAATATAGGCAAGAAGACTTACTCCCGCGATCATGAAAAAAATATAAAATGAGACTGCAAGAACACTGAGTTGAAAACTACTTATTGCTGCTCCCAAATTCGCATACATCTGCGCTTGACGAAGACCTAATAATACAAAAATATGTAGAATTGCTTGAACAAAATACGCTAAAGACATACTAGCAAAAGCAATCGTGAAAAAAGCGGTTGAGCGTTGTTTCGTAAACCGATATACTCTATACGCAGCTAAAGAAATGAACAGCGCAGTAAATGCGAAAACAAAGTCTGCAAATATTCCTGAAAACGTAAACCACCAAGGCATATCTGCAACAAGTAACTCCATATAAGATAAATACTTAAAAGGAGTTTAAAAATCTTACGAAAAACACTTCTTGAAATCACCTTATGAGAGTTTAAAAAGACTGCTACCCCCTATACTATACATAGAGGTGGTGAATGAAACATGAAATCCATATATACCAACGCAGAGGAATGGTTGGAAGACGACCAAATTAGTGCTTCGGAAGCTGCCTTTATGCGCGGCTATGATAAAGCACACCCAAGCCAATAAAGGCACCTCACACACTTGTTGGGGAAGAAAGAATAATTCTTTCCCAACTAATTTTTTTAGCAGTACTAAACAATTTTAAATGAGTGCAATTTCTTTCTTGACATGATTCCTAAAATTAACGATCCTGTTTTTATTTCTCCTATGGCACGTATTACAGACGCTGCGTTTCGATCACTTGCAAAAAAATATGGTGCAGGAATGACAGTTACCGAACTAATTAATGCAAAAGGATTATTACAAGACCCTGCGAGAGTAAAAAGAGAATGTCAACGTGCAGACAATGAAGATCATTTTGCAGTTCAATTATTTGGTTCTGATCCTGAAGAAATGGCACTTGCGGCTAAAGAAGTAGAACCTTATTGTGATTATATTGATATTAATCTTGGTTGCCCTGCATATAAAATTTGTCGAGTAGGTGCAGGCAGTGAACTATTAAAACATCCTGAATCAATTCAAAAAATTGTGAGTAAGATGGTTAACGTAGTATCTATACCTGTTACGGTAAAAACACGAATCGGAATTAATGATAACCATATTAGTATTTTTGAAGTGTTACAAGCTGTTCAAAATGCAGGAGCGAGTATGCTTTCAGTTCACGGTAGAACAAGAGATCAAGGATATAGTGGCGAAGCAAATTGGGATATTATTGAACAGGTTCAAGAAAAAGCGGACATTCCTATTGTTGGAAATGGAGATATTACTTCTCCTGAAATAGCGCTACAACGATTAAAACAAACAGAGTATGTAAGCATTGGAAGAGCTGCGTCTGGAAATCCCTTGCTATTCAAACAGATTAAAGATCTTCGAGAAAAAGGTTCCTACCAAGAGTATTCTCTTCATCAAAAATTGAAAGTGTTTGAAGAATACATTCAATTATCAAAACAATTCGAAACAAAACTTCTCTTACAAAAAATTCAAGCCCAACATTTCACTAAAGGTGTTGAAGGCGGCTCAGTTGTTCGAGAAAAAATATCTCGGGCAAAAACAACTGAAGAATTAGAACAAGCACTACAGAGTTTCTTAGAATGAAAGCAGGAGTTGACGAAGCAGGACGAGGGCCAGTGTTAGGACCGTTAGTAATGGCAATCGTGCAAATTGATCAAAAACAAGCTCAAGAATTACAAAAAGCAGGGGTGAAAGATTCAAAAGAAGTCCCGTTTCGTAAACGAACAAAACTTGCTCGATTAATTAAGGCTCATTGCCAACATGTTATCATAAAAGTATTACCAACCACGATTGATAAGGCTGTTGCAACTCAATCTTTAAACACGTTAGAAGCAAAAACTACTGCAAAATTAATTGCTAAACTAGCAGAACAAACTCCTCTTGGGAAAATCATGTTAGATTTGCCTACAAAAAATAAAGAAACATATTGCCAAGAAGTAAAGAGATATCTTTCTTTTGATATTGACCTTGATGCAAAACATAAAGCAGATCAAACTCATATCGCAGTTGCTGCAGCATCTATTATTGCAAAAGACGCTCGAGATAGAGCAATAAGTAATTTAGAGAAAAAATATAAAATCAGATTAGGTTCAGGATATCCTGCAGATCCTGTTACGCAACAAGCACTACAAAATCACTTACCTTTTCTTGAAGAAAAAAAAATCGCCAGATTGTCTTGGAAAACAGTAAAAAATTTGAAAGAAAGACAAACTACGATGCTACAAAATGGGATGTTAAAATAACAGGACGTTTTGGTTGTTGTCGAAAACGAAATGTTGTATATCGGTTATGCACCGCCTGAGAAAAAAGTTTATTTCTTGCTATTATTTTTGCTGGACTATACTTCATACAAACCTCACAAAAACATAAAAATCTTTGAAACTTTTAAATGTTTCGTAGATGAATTTATAAATAAAATAGTTTATCTACAAAAACAGCATGATTGACATTAAACATCTACGAGAACAACCTGAGACATATAAACAAAATCTTATCAAGAAAAGACTTGAAAGTAATGGTGAGCTTATTGATGAAGTTCTTGCAGTAGATGAGTCTTGGAGAGCTGAGCAAAAAAAAGTAGAAGAGATAAGAAAAACAAGAAATGAGCTCTCAAAAGAAGTAAATGATGCTAAGAAAAATAATGATCAAGAACGATTTAAAGAACTTTTAGAACAAGTAAAAGAAGTTCCTGGACAGATTAAAACAGTAGAAGAAAAAATTACTGCACTTCAAGAAGAGTTGCAAGAAAAAATAAAACAAATTCCTAATCTTATGCATGAATCAGTCCCTCTTGGAAAAGAGGATTCTGAAAATGTTGAAATTGCTCGCTTTGGACCTGAGCCAGTGGCTAAAGAAGTGAAAGCTCATCAAATTATTGCTGAAGAATTAGGACTTGCAGATTTTGAGAGTAGTGGACGGACAAGCGGTTCTGGTTTTTATTATTTACAAGGAGATCTTGCTCTTCTTAATCAAGCGCTATTGCGATACGCAATCGATATCATGGTACAGAAAGGTTTTATGTATGTAGAAACCCCTCTTTTTCTCAAAAAAGAAGTAATAAACAAAGTAGTCGATCTTCACGATCAAGAAAATATGATTTTTAAAATTGAGGATGAGGATAAATTCCTTATTGGAACAAGTGAACATTCTCTTATTGGACGATATGTTCAGTCAGTCATTCAAGATACACAGCTTCCTCTAAAACAAACAAGTTATTCTATGTGTTTTCGAAGAGAAAAAGGAAGTCACGGTCTTGATGAGCGAGGGTTATTTCGTACGCACCAATTTAACAAGGTTGAAATGATCGTTATTTGTCATCCTGACGAGTCTATGAAGATATATGAAGAATTACAAAATATTGCTGTAGAAATTTTTTCTGGTCTTGACTTACCAACAAGAGTTCTTCAAATTTGTAGTGGCGATCTTGGAGATATGAAACACACGCAAATCGATGTTGAAGTATGGTCTCCTCGAAAGAACGATTGGATTGAAGTAGGTAGCTGTTCAAACCTTACTGATGCTCAGGCAAGAAGTTTAGGTATTCGAGTGCAAGGTAAAGAAAAATTTACTCCTCATACCTTGAATAATACTGCGATGGCTACAAGTAGAGCGTTAGTTGCAATTCTTGAAAATTTCCAAAATGAGGATGGTACCGTCTCTATTCCTAAAGTATTACAACCGTACATGTTTGGGAAGACTGTTCTAAAATAAAAAAATTTAGTTAAAGAGAAGAGGTAAGGTATCTTTTTCTTGCGGCTCTACTGTTTGTTTTGCACAATATGGACAACGAGTAACGTTTGCAGTTATTTTTCTTTGAAAAACGAAATCGCAAGAAAGACATTGGTACGTTCGTGGAGGGAATAACTCATTAAAATTTAGGTTTGGTTCAGAACGAGGAGATGCAATATTTTGTTCAGGAGAATCTTCAAAACAACTTCTACAAATTTGTTTACCATCTACTGTTCGCATATTTGAAATATCCAAGACTACAGCACATTTTGCACATGTTGGTCGTAAATCAAAACCCATATCCTACACCCTGAAAATCTAAAATCAAAAAAGATATTTAAATATTTCTAAAAAAATAGTTAAGAACAAAACTAATGCATTTCTTATTTGATTTTTTTTCGTTTACTAAGTAGTTAACAACAAAAAATTAATATGCTGAACTTTTGTCGTTAACTAAAAAATAATTAATCGCAAACAAATAATACCCTAAACTTTTCTCAGGTAATAAAAAAACATCAAATTCAACAACTTAATAAAGAGAACAAGGATTATAATTAATAATGTATATCCTCAAAGATCAGCCAGAAGATTTTATTGTTGAAGAGAATATTTCTCCAAGCATTTTCTCACAGGAACCTACTCATTATCATGTATACCTGTTGACTAAAAAGAATTATACGACTGAACGTGCAGTTCGACAAGTAGCGTTTTCTCTAAAAAAACCAAGAAATAAGTTTTCTTATGCAGGTACGAAAGATAAAAAAGCAATAACAAAACAACATATCGTTATTCAAGGAGTTTCTAAAGAACAAGTTGAGAAACTCGTCTTAGAAGATATTTCTCTTGAATTTAAGGGTTATGCTAAGAATCATTTACGATTAGGTGATTTAGAATCAAATCGCTTCCATATTGTCATTCGAAATGCTCCTGGTCCAATACAAGAAAAAGAAACGTTTGAAGTTCCAAACTATTTTGATGATCAACGATTTTCAACTCAAAACGTTACTATTGGCATGCACCTCTTAAAAAAAGAGTTTGATAAAATTACTGCGTTACTTATTGAACACGACGATGATTTCTCTGAAAAAATAAGTGCTCATCTTGAAAAACTCCCTAATGATCATATTGGAGCTATTCGTTTACTTCCAAGAAAAACAATGCTATTTTTTGTTCATGCAGTACAAAGCTTATTGTTTAATGAATTATTAAAAAAAGAGATAACACCTACCTATACTTCATCATATTCTCAAGGAGAGTTGTATTTTGCAGATGAATATACGTTCACTCACCAATTACCTCTTTTAGGCTTTGAACACGATGAACATCCCATTCTTGAAGAGTACGGGCTTTCTTCTAGAAACTTTCTTATTACAAGCATGCCTGAATTATCCTTATCTGGAAGTATGAGAAATGCATTCTTTACAGTGAAAAACTTTTTAGCTGAAGAAATTAATGAAGTAACCAAAAAAGTATCCTTTGACCTACCTAAAGGATGTTATGCGACTATTGTGATTCGACAACTCGCTGCCAGGAACGGATTTGATCAACAATAACATCGACATGTTCTAATAAATCATAATCTCCTGAAACAACAATTTCAGGTAAAGAAAAAGATTGAAGAAAAGTAAGAGCAGGTTTTGTTTCTTGATAATACGTCACAAAGCGTTTACGTATAGTTTCTGGAGTGTCATCTGGTCGTTGCAATAATTTTCCTCCACATCGATCACACATACCTTCTTTTTTTGGCGGTTTGAAACTGAGGTGGTAAATAGAACCGTCTTTTGGACAAATTCTTCGTTGAGTAATTCTTCGAATAACGGTTTCTTCAGCTATAGAAATTTTAATAATGCCAGTGATAGAAACGTGTGATTGTAAAAAAACTGCTTGTGATTGTGTTCGAGGATACCCATCTAATAAAACAGTTCCTGAAGTCTTCTTTAAAGTGTCAAGAACGAGTTGATTTGATATTCGTTCATCAACAAGTTGACCTGCTGCAAGTTGTTTATCTATCTCTTTACCTACTTGGGATCCTTTTAACACTTCGTTTCGAAGTAAATCACCAACAGAAATATGAGTACAGTCTAATCGTTTTGAAAGCAGCGAACTTAACGTCCCTTTCCCAGATCCTGGTGGACCAAAAACAAGATAGATCATCCAAAGTAGTGTTGCTGTTGTGAAGAAGAGTATTCTCTATTCCAGGAATCAAGTATGGTTTGAATTGCAACATGCACCTCTCTTTTTTTATCAAGCCATAATTGAAATGTTTCAAGGAAATATGAAGCATATGCTTCTTGAGAAGGAGATAAATCTACAAGATAAAATTTTTTAATTTGATGATGTAATTGTGAGAATAGAACATAGAGTTGTTCTCGTTCTTGTTCAGTGAATGATTCTGCTTCATGTAATTCCACCATATCAGAGTCTGGTTGTATGAGACGGTGAAGATAGGAAGAATATTTATGAATTTTTTCTCGTAAAAGTGTACAAAGACCAAGAAGAACATCATCTTTTTCTTCAAATTGTAAAAGGCCCAGTTCTTCTTCCAGCTTTTCTTGAGAAGGAAGACCGTATTTTTCTAAAAGTGAAGATATATCCATATAGATAAAAAACAGCAAAAAGGAGTATTTAAGTGTTACGTATACAGCTTAGTTTGAAGAGAAGAAATCCTTTATTTGTTGTTCATAATACTTGAGCGAGACTTTCATCTTCCAAGATTTTGGAAAGCATTGGTAGTACTGATTCCACGTGTATCGTTCATCAAGAAAAACAATAACTCCCTTATCCGTTTCACTTCGAATGCATCGCCCTGCATTTTGAATGACTCTGTTAAACGCTGGAAAAACATAGCCATAGTTCCATCCGTTCTTAAATTTTTTATCATAATACTCTATCAACGCTTTTGTTTCCAAGTCAGGTTTTGCAAGCGGTAAACCTACTACCACTACAGTTTTTAACTCGTCTCCCGGTAAATCTATTCCTTCTCCAAAACTCCCACTTACCACCGCAAGTAAAACTGCTCCAATATTCTTATAGCCTCGAAATGAATTGATAAGATCATCTTTTTCTTGTGTGGACATTCCAGGTATTTCTTGAAA
>SKGA01000016.1 GCA_007117735.1 Candidatus Woesearchaeota archaeon
TATAATAATCGTGTTGCAAAGGCTCGTGAAGTTCATCAAAGTATTCAGTTCTGGTCTGCTTCTGTTGCACGGTTTATTGTTCAACAAGGTTGGATGAATTGGGCGTTGTCTACTAATTGGGGTGCTGATGGTGGTCAGTTTGATGAGTTTATGACTTCTCTTGATCAACAATGGTTAAATGTTGAAAATTATAAGCAGTCCATGTGTGATCCATTGTGGGATATTCGTCAAGGAGATACCGGTGATATGGGTGCAGTATTCCAATGTCAAGGCTCTAACTGTCGTCCTGTTCTTAGTCAGGCTGCTGAACAATTAAGATATAATGATACTCATTATTTATTAAGTATTTCTTATGTTCTTGGTCCTGTGAGTCCTCCTCCAACTGCAGATACAACGTTCTCTACTCTTGAAGAGTTTTATTATAATATTCGTCTTCGTTCAACTGATGGAACTCGAACATATAATTGGTTTGATACGTCTATTCCTGAGTTTGCAAGAGGTGTTCGTCTACCTTTCAATCAAGAAATAGTGTATTCACATTCAAAAATTGTTCAACGTCAGTACGATGAGATGTGTATCCGTTTTGACAGACCTTATCCTCCTCAAGAACGAGGCAGAGATACTGAGTTTTGTCGTCCTATTATTGATAGTACGCAAGGAGATACCTTATATGATACAGGAACTCCTGTTTCTCCAGATACAGCTGCTGCACAACAAGGTTCTAATCCTTCCTCTATTCCTTTATCAGGTGATCTATAAATGAAAAAAGCTCAAATAACTATATTCGTCATTATTGGCCTTGCTGTTATGCTTGGTATTGCACTTATCTTTTTTATTAACAGAATTGTCTCTCTTGACAGTCCTGGTTTTGATGTTCCTGATGTAAGTATTGAAACACGACCTGCTCGTATTCTTGTCGAGAGTTGTCTTGAGAGTAGTATGGCTGAGGGTCTTCGAGTGTTAGGTATGCAGGGTGGTCGTTTACAACCTCCTACTGTTCGATATCCTGCTCATCGTAGTGAGGCAGTTTTATTTGAACCGTTTATTGTTCCATATTGGCGTCATTTAGCTGAGTGTCAGCATCCTCATGGTTGTGCTGTTTCTGAACAACCTCCTCTTTGTTCTATGGATGCACGGTATTGTGCAGGTTTATCTCAAGGTCGAGGCAGTATTCAAGAACAGTTAGAAACGTTTATTGAGCAAGATATTCTTTCTTGTCTTGATGGTTTTTCTGATCTTGCTGACCAATATGAAATTCAGGTTCGTTCAACTCCTTCTGTTGAAGTTATTTTCTCTGAAGGCTATACGCAAGCAATTATGGATTATCCTTTAACGTTGGTTAGTTTAACAACAAATAATCTTCAAGAGATTAGTCGTTTCCAAAACCATGTTGATGTTGATTTACTTCGTATGTATATGTTTGCTGATGACATTTTAGAATTTGCAACAAGTACAAATTATTATGAACGTCAAACTGCTAATTTGCTAACTATTTATGGTGGTGTTGATGAGGATATTCCTCCTACTGATGAGATTACGTTTACTCCTGGTTCAAGAATCTGGGTGCAAGAAGATGTTCGTCGAATTTTACAGAATGATATTCTTCCTTTTATGGGCTTAGTTCGGTATGCTAATGGTGCAAATCCTTATTTTATGGAGCCGTTAAATGAACTTGGAGAGTATGAGATTTATGCACATGGTATTTCTACTACCTTCTTACCAAAATCTAGCGATACTATTTTCCCTTTTGATGTTCGTCATCATTACTTGTATGAAGATATTTTCTTACAAATTGATGCTGGTGATCAAGTTATTCGTCCTAAATCTCTTATTGAATTAGATAATCCTATTCTTCGAGGTTTAACTAATTTTGTTTTACAAGATTATCGATTTAAGTATGATATTTCTTATCCTCTTATTGTTAATATTCATGATCCTGATGCGTTAGCTGGTGAAGGTTTTGAGTTTCAGTTTGCTCTTGAAGTTGCTGTTCGTAATAATGCTCCGGCGTTTATTAATCAGTCTGTTGCCCCTTATTCCGTTGTTTTTGAGCGAGGTATTGGTGATGCTCCTGTTGATGTTACACATACATTTATCGCTCGAAATGCACGTACAAATCAATTGTTATCAAACGTTTCTGTGAGTTATTTATGTGGTAATGAGTTTGTTCTTGGTTTAACTTCTGCTACAGTTGATGGTCCTCGTTTACATGCTCAAATGCCGTATTGTGAGTTTGGCGGTGCTATCCAGTTTTCTCATCCTGATTATTTTGCAGAAACTATTTTCTTTAATAATGTTCTTGATGTTTCTCCTGAAGTTTTTGAGCAAGAATTATGGCCTTTACAAGAAAAAGAAGTTATTGTTCGTAAGCGTTCTGTTCAAGAAATTTTAGATGTCATTGATGAAGCTACGGGCGGTTTATTTGCTTTAGAGTCTGTGTTTAGTGATCTTGAAGATGATGAAGAAGTTTTATTAAATATCGAGCGTGTTCAGTCTTCTCCTTTTGAACGAGAAGTTCCTCTTATTCCTTTTTTAAAGATTGGTGAGAGTTCAGGTTCAAGTACGTTTTCTTCTTTTGGTTCAGCTGATATTCGTTCCATTATTGAACTTTCAGAAGATATGTATGATGATGAAGAATTAGAGATTCTTATGGAAAGTATTGAACAACTTGAAGAATTTGAAAATAATCCTATTGATCAGGATTCTCTTTTCTTTGATCCTTCCGCTCAACAAGAATCTTCTGATACGTACACTATTGAAGTTGTTCCTGGTAATTTTTCAATTGATGCAACTCTTCTTTCTTATCGGCCATTTGTTTTAGAAGAAGTAAATATTACTCCTGACAGGCCTGTTTGGCAGCGATTTTTAGTTCCTTATAATATTGTTGATGCATTAGTTGATACTTCTGTAGAGCTTCCTCGTCAAGAGTTTTCTACGTGGGTTACTGGCGGTATTGACACGTCTATTTTCTTAACTGAAAGTATGGTGTATAATGATGATCCGTTGATTATTTACGTGTTAGACATGCCTATTCCTGCTGATTGGGAGGAGTTTATGGAGCAAGGTGACTGGACAATGTTTGCTGAGTTATATGAAGAGTATTTACAAGCTGTTGTTGGTTAGTTTTTTTTCTTATTTGTTGTGGAAAATACACGTATGTGGTGAAAAAAATATATTATTTTTTTGATTTTTTTGGTTATTGATTCATGAGGACAGTATGGTTTTTGTATCTTCTTTTTTATGTATTAATCAGTTAACAACAGACAAATACTGTGCTAAATTCTTGTCGGTTAACTATTTTTTTTAGTAAGTTTTATATATGAATTGTACTGTTCATTGTCATATGAGATATTGGTGTGTGATTCTGGCTTTCCTTTTTCTAGCTTTTACTCCTGCTGTTTTTGCTTCTTCGTTTGCCCCTTCAGGTTCTTTTGATTATACTTCTGCCGAAATTTTTAGTTTTCGTCAACTTAATCCTTCCTTTTCAGGTCATTTCTTAGAACTTCGGGGAGAAAACGCTAGTGGTGCAGATTTTTATCTTAACCTAAGCTATGTTAATAATTATGTTGATATGCTCACTCTTGATAACTGGATTAACACTTATGATCTTTTTCAAGTTCAAATTCTTAAGTGGCATAGTCAAAATCCATCTTCAAATCAACTACTTCAAGTACCTCACCTTCCTGGACCATATATTTTCAGAGATGGATTGTATATATTTGTTGATGGTATTCTTTCTTCTCAGTTCACTGATGATACTGACTTTCTTTTTTCTACTCCTTTTAATTATGACTTTGCTGGTTCTTCAGCACTTTTTCTTGTAGATAGTTTTTCCGAAGGTGTTGATTTACTTCGTTTTACAGATACTCTTTCTCCTTCTGTTCAGTTCACTATTTCTGTAGATACTCTTAATTCATTAGATTTTTTTATTAATGATGGTATTTCTTCTCATGGTCCGTTTACTCGTTCGGGTCGTTTGGCTACTCCTTTTGGTTTTGAGCATGACAGCAATTCTGGCGAGGTAACTGTTTATTCTTCTTCAACTCCTCTTTCTAATTTTCCTCCTTCTCAATTACCTTCAACGTTTGATTTTACCGCTCTTGATAACTTAGGACGCACTCAAAATTATTTTTTCCGTGAAGCTATTTTTCTTTATCCTGATTCAGGTACGTATTCCTCTGTAGTAACTAATATGCAATCAGGTTTTGATCCTCAAGTTATTACTATTTCTCAAGCAGACTTTTCTGGCTGTTCTGATGATGAAACTCTTTTTGTTGAATTTCAAACAAATAGGCATTCTGTTAGTTTTGATGTTGATGTGGTTGTCTTTGATGCGAATGTCGTTTATAATAGTTCTTCCCTTACTCTTACTACTGATGCTCTTGGTTTTGCAAATTTTTCTTTTGGTTTTAATGTAAGTCAGTTGACTTCTCCAACTCTGAGTGTTAATCTTTCGCATAGTTCAACTGCTTCTTTTGCAACGCAGATCATAGATATTACTCACGGGTGTCATATAGATAATATTATTACAGGATTTAATCAGTTAGTTTTTAATAATAGTGGTTTATCTGGTGGTTTGAATTTTTCTAATGATTTTCCTGCTGGAGTCATTTTTGATTTCTCTGATTATGATGGTGATGTAATCGTGGGCATATATCAATCTTTATTTCCTAGTTCTTTTTTCTCTCCTCTCATCCCTACTAGTTTATTTGTTCCTCCTCGTTCTTTTTTCACTGTTAATATAACAAATCAGAATGTTTCTTCTCCCTTTAATAATTTACAACCAGTTGTCAATTTTGATTATTATTGGAATAATTTATCCTCGGTTCAAAACCTTACGTTTAATGGTACGCATATTTTTGGTTCTATTAATACTACTTTTGGTCTTCCTTTTTTTGGTAGGTATTTTATAGAACAAAATTCGGTAATAATTGAACAAAATAATCTTTCGTTGACTTCTTCAAATACGTTCTTATCTGATCCTATTTCTTTCTCCTATCAAGATAATCTTTCTATTTTTATTGAAGCAACAGACATGGCTTTTGATCCCTTAAGCAATTCGTATTCTGAAATATTTACTTTTGATCTTGGTGCTAATCTATCTTTGCAGAATTTAATTTTTAATGGTACTCATTTATTTGGAAACTTTTCTTTTGACACTGTTGGTGATCATTTTTTTAATTTCACTATTCTTGTTGACGGTACTCCTCTTTCCTCTTATAACAATGTTTCTGAATCTCTTTCTTCTTCAGATATTTTTTCTCTTTCTCCCGTAGATCTTACTGCTTTTTCTTCATTACAAGTTATTGCTGTTCAGGTTAATTCTTCCGGTCATCCCATAGATTCACAGCGTTCTCGAAATTTTGATTTACCTTCTCCTTCTCTTGTTGGTCTTGAGAATTTTTATTATAATTTGTCTACTGGTAATGTAACTGTTGATTTGTTGTTTGATTTTGATGGTTCTGTTAATTTGACTACTACTGTTTCTCCTGATGA
>SKGA01000031.1 GCA_007117735.1 Candidatus Woesearchaeota archaeon
AAGTGCAAAACATATTACTACCTACGCACAACACGTCGATACACAAGAAGCAGGAGGGCATACAGGATGTATCCATATTAAGAGTGTTCTTGATAACGGTGCAAAAGGATCATTACTCAATCATTCTGAACGACGACTAGCGCCAGAAGATATTGCAAAAGGAGTAGCTCTTCTCAAAGAAAAAGGTATAACTAGCATTGTTTGTGTGCAAGATAGCGAAGAAGCAAAAACATACGCAGCACTCGCGCCAGACTATATCGCCATTGAACCTCCAGAACTTATTGGTGGAGATATTTCTGTTACTACAGCAAATCCCGCAATCATACAAGAAAGTGTTGATGCAGTACACAGCATTAATGCTGAAGTAAAAGTACTCTGCGGGGCAGGAGTAAAAACAGGAGAAGATGTTGCAAAAGCAAAAGAACTAGGAGCAGTAGGTGTATTAGTTGCGAGCGGCGTTACGAAAGCAAACGATCAAGAAGCAGCAGTACGAGACTTAGCACAAGGACTATAGTTGCATTTTTCCTTTTTGCCAATCTTGTAAAATCATTTTTGCAGCGGTTTGCGTATCTGCAACACCACCCTTTGCAACCTTGTTTAATTTAAACGCGATAGCTTCAAGAATTTCTTCAGGATCAGAACTATCTTCCACCCCATAATACTCAAGAACAACTTGTTTGTGTAACGAAAGTAATTCAAACACGACTAGCTCAGGATCTTTAATAGAAGAAACAGAGGTTTGTAACACAAAAGAAGAGGTTGGTTGATCACTAATCACACCAGGAGTGTCAATAACCATAATTTTACTATCGACTTTAATATTTTGTTTCCCTTTGGTAAAACCACTAATAGGACTCACCCCAGCAGAAGATTTTCCTTTCAGAGAGTTAATAATACTGGACTTACCAGTGTTTGGATAGCCTAGCACGCCAACTGTACACGCGCTACCCTGAGAAAGACGTAAAATTTCATGACGCAACATCGTCATACCATAAAACTTTTGTGCAGAAACAAAAACACAAGGAGAAAGTTTTTTCTTTAACGGCTCAAGATCTGCTTTATCCACAAGGTCTGCTTTGTTAATCACCGTAATAAGAGGTTTGCCAGCAGCCTTTACTTTTCGCTCAATCTCAAGATTTCTTGTTTGCTCAACTAAGCGAGCATCAACAACCATTAAGAGAATATCTGCCTTGTTAATAACAGAATCTACAATTTTCCAAAAGTTAACCATGAAGAGAAGAAATAAAAACAGACATATAAATTAAACGGTTATGTAAATACGCTGACGAGTAGCATATCTATTTTGAATAGTTCCTTGGGGAGTAAAATCACAATTTGGTTGAGCGGAAGAAGCATTATAACAAATATCCACATTAAACGCGTACTGGCCTCGAGAAATTCCTCGAGGAACTTCAATACCAATCTGAACATACTCTCGCTGGTTTGGAAAAATCGTTAGTCGAGAAGGATTAGTTAAGACCCAATCAGTCGCACACGTTTCAGGATTCGGACAAAGATCGTTACGTTGCAATAAAGCCATGTCAACAGGCCAGTGCGGATCATTAGTCCCGTCAGGAAACGCAGAAGAACCAGCATACGTTACAATAACTTGAAACTCATGAGGAAGATCAAACTCATTAGAAATACCTAAAGAGAAGACCTCAAAATCTCCTCGAGAAACTTCTTTAGTATTTTGACCAATAACCAACATTTGACCACTATCTAACAATCGATCAACAAGACGACGGTTCTGCTCATCAATTTGACTTACCGCACTTTCAAGTTGAGGTCGTGCTTGAGCAAATAAGCTAAAACCAGTAATTAGTAATACAACACCGAGAGTGAGAACAACAATCATGTTGATACTTAACTGGAACGCTTTTTTTCTCATGGTTAATGCTGTAAAAAATTATACTCCCGGATGATAAGCATGCCAAAAATGATAATCACCAGTAACCCTGCTGAAAGAACAGCAAAACTCATTGCTAAATCATGAGAAGAGTTTACAATTAAGTAAATGCCAATCGCCATGATTGCTACACCAAGCAAAAGAAATTTGTCAAGAACAATCTTCATAATTTCAAATTCCTGGTCTCTTGTTAATTGTTTTTTCTTTACCATCATGATTCACCTAGTTTAAACGAATAAAGGTTTGACGAGAAGCAACGGTTTGTTGGTTTTCTCCACATACTGCACTGATTCGACAAGCATATCGACCAGGTTCTGTTGAATCATCAGGAATAACATACGCTCGAAGCGTTTCTGCACTTCCTTGAGCAACAGGCATTGCTAATTGAATATAATCAAAACTTACAGGACTATCACCACAATTTACTCTAATACGTGCACCATGGTCTTCATCATTACAAATTCCCGTATCTTGATTATAAAAACTGATACCTAACTCATTTTCAGAACCAATTCTCCAGTCATAACTGTCACGAATATTTGCAACAGGTTTTGAACGATCAGCACGTTCAGTTAAGTCTACAGGAAAGTCAAGAAATTGATCTGAACGATCGCCAATACCACGAATAATACCTAAACCTAAACCTAGAATAGCGATAGCCATTACTAAAATAACAATTGCGTTAATAGAAAGTTGCATCGAACCATTTTTTTTCATAAGCACACCTCAAATATTATTTTATGAAATGTTATTATTTAAATACCTTTCGCAGAGTAGAAAACTTGAAAATCACTCAAAATCTTTTACGAATTCACCATACCCTTCTTGTTCTAAACGATTTTTGGGAATAAAACGCAAGCTTGCACCATTAATACAATATCGTAAACCAGAAGGAGCAGGACCATCATCAAACAGGTGTCCTAAATGACTATCTGCATGTTTACTTCGCACTTCAACACGTCGCATACCATGACTCGCGTCTTCTCGTTCAGTTAAAGGAAGAAGAGACCTAGAAAAACTAGGCCAACCGCAACCAGCATCGAACTTATCTTTAGAAGAAAATAAGGGCTCCCCACTTACTACATCGACATAAATTCCTTCTTCAAAAAGAGCATCATAAGGATGACTAAAAGGAGGTTCAGTTCCTGACTCTTGTGTTACTCGATACACTAGAGGAGACAAGTCTTTTTTTAGGGTTTGAAGAGAGGGTTTTTGATAGTTAGGTTTCACCATATACAAAAAAGAACAAAGGAAATATAAAATAGTATGCCTAAATTTTTTCTTAATTCACTAAATCAATATAAAAGATGTGAATTAGTATATGCACATACCCATTCTTTCGTCGTTAGCTCAAGTAAAGAATTTATTCGAGTAACGAATCAAGAAAACGAGGAGAAGCTAAGTCTTTTGCCTCAGGAATGCCTGATTTTTGATTAAATGCATGGATAAAAGAACCATCTTTATACACTTTGATACTTGGAGATTGTTTAGAACAAATACGAAGACACGTGTTTTTATTAGTGAAGAGAGGAATATTTGATTGTTCTGCATGCATTTTTAAATCCGCAATATAGTTTTGAATTTTTTCCACTTGTTCATCACTTTTAAAACGAGTTTTATTATAGCAACGAAAAGAGCAATACTCAAGAGAGTATCCTGTTTCAGAAGGTTTATTTATTCCAATCACCTCGCAAGAAATAGCGATGAGCTAAACAGTATTGTTTCATATACTATTGCATGAAGAGTAATAATTTATAAATACTTCTATTTTGTAACTACTTTAAAGTAATTATATCCTTAATGAAGATATTTGTTAATGAATCTTACTTGAAAAACATTCGAAAGTAATCAAACAAACGTCTTAGAAACCTAAAGAAAGATTTAAAAACAGACGACTACTCAGATAAGGTATGATAAAAGGGCCTGTTCTTGCTTCCTATAAGCAAACAACAAATTATACAGGGGCTGCTTGCGCACTACTCTCCATTCTTCATCACTTCTTTCCAGAAGAACATCCTTTAACAGAAGAGCAAGAACTTAAGATTTGGCTCGCATCAATTATTCCACCAACAAAAGCATCAAGCGTTTTTGGTCTTGCACTTTATGCAAAACAACAAGGATTAGAACCAAAAATAATTATTGAAGATGCACAGTACACTTATCCCGATTACCGATTTAAACGATACACAAAAAAACAAATCGAACTAGCAGGAAAAATTGCTGATCGCTACAAACAACACTGTGAAGAAGAACAAATCATCATTGTACAGCGAGATTTTGATGTGAATTATATTGACAGTTTGTTACAAAAAGGAAAAATTCTTCTTGTACGAGTAAACGCAGGTCGACTACGAGGAACAACATCAACCAGTAAATATATTGTTGTCTATAAGAAAAGTATAGAGAAAGATAAATATTTTATTATCGATCCTCGACGTCGAAGAAAAAAAGTTACTCGAGACATGTTAAGTGAAGCACTTGAAGAATTAAAAACAAAGAAAAAAAGAGAAAAGTGCATGGTTGTGTTCTAATGAAACGAATTATTGAACTATTCGCGTATGAAACAAAAGACACTGTAAAACTTGCAGAGAGAATTGCACAGTACTTTCATAAAGGACAATATAGAAGAGGAGAAGGAAAGCCCTATATCGTCCATCCGCGACGAGTAGCAAGCCATTTAGAAACAACTGAAGAAAAATGTATTGCACTCCTTCATGACGTAGTAGAAGACACCATAGTAGAATTGGAGGATCTTGCACCATTTTTTTCTGAACAAATTATTCAAGGCGTTGATTGTTTAACGAAAGTAAATCATGATAAAGAAGCAACTCGACAAAAAATATTATCTGCACCAGTTAATGTGCAACGTATCAAACTCTTTGATGTGATTGATAATATGTCAACATTAGATGCGATGCCTGCGAAAAAAATACAGAAAAAAGTTGAAGAGTGTGAAACGTTTTATCTACCTTTAGCTGAAAAAATACAAGAACAAGCAATTGTTCGCGAACTTCTTAAATACCTTTCAACATACAAAGGAATTATAAGTAAATAAGATTCTGCGTAGAAGACACTCCTTAATAGTAACATTTATAAATCCATCTTTTTTTCTTGGGAGTTCTATGTATAAAAATATGTATCAAGGAATTCAAGAACGAAAAATGAAGCTTGAAAAAAATATTAAAGGCTTCATGAATGACGACATTACCTATCATAACGAGACTGAAGAAGAACCAGTAGAAATGAAAAATAAACCAAACTCAAATATTCTTATCAATTATTTCGTTCCTCTCACCATACCACTAGTAACTGCAGGAACAATTATTTATACACACGAAAAATCTCTTGAAGAAAAAGTTGAAGCAACACCAGCAACAACACAAGATAGCATTTATACGCCTTTACCAGTACAAGATAAGCCATATATCTTAGCACCAGAAGAA
>SKGA01000030.1 GCA_007117735.1 Candidatus Woesearchaeota archaeon
GAGAAAGAAAAACCACACCCACTACCTTTTTTATGAGCGTCAATCGCCACAGAAAGAGAAATGTCAAGAGCATCATCAGAAAGAAGAATACCTGTATCAGAAGCAACAGCACCTCCATTCATGAAAAAAGGAGAAGCAGGAATAAGTTCACGAGCAAAAATACGATCAGACACTTCTTTTGAACCACGAGCAACACGGAGTATCGCCTGATCAAGAGACTCATCAGAACACGTATAATATTTAAGAACTCGCTTATCCATAGGACTCTTAATCGTTATCAACACGAGGAGCAAGAATAAAACTCATATCAACATGATCTTGCACCGTGTATTCTAGACGGAGAGGATAATCTTTACTAAACTTAATTATGACTTTGTCAGAAAGTTTTGAACCCTGCATCATTTTTTTCAAGTACTCAATAGAATACTTTGCCTGAGCAGACTCATCAGAACACGTAACACTCGTAACGGTATCAGTAGGAATATCAACAGTTGCCTTACTTAAGTCACCTTTAGAACTTACCGTGAATAAATTTTCAGAAGCAGAGAAGCTTACACTTTCACCAACAACATCAACATCATCAACCGCATCATTAAACACGGAAGAAGACGTGTTCACTGTAACAGCGAAAGAAAGACTAGGAACTTTTTGAGAAGAATCCTCAGCCTCAATTAGCGGTAAGTGGAACACTCTCTTAGAAGCGCTTTGTAAAGTGATTTGTAACGTGTTCTCATCAAGTTCTAAAGTTAAGGTGTCAGAAGATTTAATCCGACGAAGAACTTGTTTTAAGTTATTGAGATTAATAGTGAAAGAAGAAGCATCGGTCTTTTCATACGTGGTGAAAGAAGAAGCGAGTAAGCTAAAGGAAACCATCGCCACATTAGCAGGATCCATTGCTACAACATCTAAGGAATTTTCTTCGATACGAAACGTCGCTTCAGTTACGATATCAGAAATAATAGTTACGCCATCTTTAAAATATTTAGGATTGGAAAGAGTTAATTTCATACTTGAAGTGAAAGCAAAGAAGATATATAAACCTTATGTTCGAGAAAAAGAAAAGGTTTCAAAAAGACGAATATCAACAAGTTTTTCTTTATCAACAAAAGACTTAAACGCTTCCAAACCACGAGACTCAGCATGAGCAGGAAGAATCATCGCAGGATTTAACCACTCGATAACCTCTTTATGATCTTGAGCATGAGCATGGCCTGTTGCATGAACATCCTTATAGACTGAAACACCCTTCTCCTCGAGTTTCTGTTCGAGAACAGCCCGTGCTTCACGAGTAAGAGGAGTGGGAATGACACGACAAGAAAAAATCACCGCATCATCACGAGTAAACTGAAACAACCCATCAGCCATACGAGAAAGAACAGCCTTAGGCTCACCCTGATGACCAGTCACCATGAAGAAATATTTTTCAGGAGTACGACATTTTGAAAGAAACGAATCAATTTGACGACGATACACTAAAGACTTTACATCCTGAGGGAAAAAATCTTTGGCAGCAGCGACATACTTTGCCAAGCTTCGACCAACAAAAACAGGTTCACGACCAAGTTGTTTTGCCAAATCAAGAGCGGAACGTAAACGACTCAACTGAGAAGAAAACGTGGAAAAAACAATCGCACGTTTTTTATCAAGCTCAGGAGCAAGAGCTAACACTTCATCACGAGCAGCACGCTCAGAAGGAGCATAACCAGGAAGATGAGCGTTTAACGTATCAAGAATAAGAAGAGAAGGAGACAAGTCTTTTAAGCGAGCAACATCAGTAGGTTTTTCAAAGACAGGATCAGTATCGTTTTTATAATCATTCAAATATAACACCGTGCCATCATTTGGAGTATGAATAGCAATACCAACCGTTTGAGGAGTCGAATGCGCTACATGAATAAACTCAACAGAAATACCTGCAACAAAAAAAGTTGAGCCAGCATCTTGAGGACGACAATCAACAGATGTTCGCTCCGCGAGCGCACGAATAACATTACACGTAAAAGGAGTTGCATATAATGGACATTTTAAACGCTTCATAATGTAGGGAATTGCCCCGACATGATCAAGATGAGCATGAGAAATACACGCGCCAACAATATTTTTTTTGTTAAGAGAGAAAAAACGAGCTTCAGGAATCGCCTTCGCGCGAGAAAGTTTTCGAAACAAATGCTTCTTTTCAGCCAAATCATCCTGAGTTACTTCAATATACCGTTCAAGATGAACACCCATATCAAGAATAATGATTTTACCATCAACATCAACAGCGATGCAATTTCGACCGACTTCTCCACCAAAACCTCCTAGAGGCGTTACTTTTACTACCATTTTAAATTGATGCAGGAAAAGGGATTCGAACCCCTGTAGGCATAAGCCAATGGATTGCTCAGTCATTGCTTCAAAAGAAGCTCATCACTCAAAAAACACTTGAGTCCATCCCGTTTGACCGCTCCGGCATTCCTGCAATACAAAAGAAAAGAAAGAAAGAATTATTTAAAAAGATGTTTATTTCAACTTTGCAAGTTTTGCTTCAATAGCCTGTAAAGCCTTATCCAACTTATCAACATCAGAAGCAGGAAGAGAAAAGGAATGAGGCTTTTCTACTTCATGACCATGCTCAGCAGGAGGAAGCGTTTTTCTACGAGTAGCTTCTTCTTCAAGAAGTTCTTGATGAGGAAGAGAATCACGTAACGCATGAATCGTCTCAGAAACATCAGCAATTTGACGATATAAAGTTTCTTTTAAGTCATCCTTTGCTTGCACAAGCTCACGGAGACGGAGTTGAATTTTACTCGCGAGTAAAACCTCCTTAGATGAAGCTAATAAATGAGCATGAGTTTTATTTTTGTCAGTAATTTTAACAAAATAAGAATCACTCATTGTCTACCTCGAATAATGTTTTATCGACAGTTGCTAAATTATCGTGAACCGCATGTAAATGTTTTTTCCACATGATTAATTCTTGATCTTCTTTTTCTCGAAGAGCAGTCAACTCATCAAGCGTACCTTGCACGCCCTCAAGCTGTTGTTTTAATTCATCAATTAAATCGAGAACTTCTCGATAATTATCAATTTTAATAAATACTGAAGATTTTCCCATAACTATCACCTTTCAAAATACTCCTCAATTTCAAGAAGTTTTGCTTGAACATTTAATTGTTGATCTATAATTTTTTGAACTAGATCGGCCTGATTGTCAATCGAAGCTTTTGCAAATAACAACTCTTCATCAAGTTTTTTATCAATAACTTCCAAAGTATGAAGAATATCAACATAAGACTGTTTTTCAATAAACAATTCATCATCAGCTAAACGAGAAACATGTTTCTCTTTGGAAGGAGCAGGAGCCTCGAAAAAAGAAGGTTCAGAAGGAACAGAACGTTCACTCGAGAAAAGAGAGTCTTTTGATTCTTGAGAAGAAACAGGAACCTCAACATCAGCATCATTATTATCCACTTCGTTAAAAGCAGGATCGACATCATTCTCTTGATTTTGAGAAATATTAATTTCAGTTTCAATTTCAGTTTCAGGAAGATCATTTTGAAAACTAGATGAATCTTGTTCATCCACTGCAAGAGCATCATCTTCTGGAAGAGAAGAAACAGGTTCTTGAGACAACTCGTTGACAGGACCATCTTCTACATTTTTTTGAATAGTATCTAAAGGAGGAAGATCATCAGGAATCTCAGGATGAGTATCAGATTGAACAGCTTCTTGATTCTGAATTGGTTGAGTTGATACGTCTAACGAACTTGAAGAATCCCCATCTTTTTCATCAAAAGAAGGAATAGGCGGAAGATCATCAAGAGAAGAAACATCGCTTTTTTTCTTTTTAAAATTAAATAAACCCATACTCAAACCTCTTTATAAAAAATCTTTGAGCTACAATAGTTTAAAAAACTTACTCACCACTCTTAAAAAGTAAACGAAATATTTTCGGAAAAGAAACACATACCTATAAAGCACACTACAACGATAAACAATACATGAAATATGTACTTATCATCACGGTATGCATCCTTGCACTCCCCCTCGTACAAGGAACTGTTGAAGTAGATTATCAAGGAGAACGACTCGAATTTCAATTAACTATTGAAGATGCGTGCACACCAACGCCAAACGCGTTTCGCATTGAACGACTTAATCACTATACAGGAATAGAACCACTCACCATAACTTATACTTTAGAACAAAACAATTATACAGAAACCATCAGCAGAACAATAAATCGATTTACTGGAACAGGAACAGGAACGTACAAAGCAACAAACAGTACAGTATACATTCATATTGAAAATACGACACTTACTTGGGAAAACACGTGCGGAGTTGAAGAAGAAATAATCATTACGTGTCCACAAGAATTTATTGTAGAAACAAATGAAAACATTTTTTTACCGCGAGAACAAGTACGCCTCTATTTTTCAAGCGATACTAGTAACAACTACGAAATAGATTACGGTATAGAAACACTCCATGGAACCATTAGAAAACCCTACCTTACCACCACAAATATGCAACCAAAACACTACACCATACCCGCATCACTCCAAGAAGAAGCGCTTATTATTCGAGCAACCCTTCAAGAAAACGACTGTCCACCCTTGACAACAACAAAAGTTATTGGTATACAACAAGAGAATGAAGAAGAAAAACAAGAAGAAGCACATATTTCATTACGAACAGAACATACAACGCAAGGAATACGAGTACACCTCAAACCAGAACACATGACACAAATAACTAATTTACGAATTAGAGATATGAACGGAACAACCATCACTCAGCCACTACGAATACGACCAACAGGAGAAGTTGAACTAGAAATTCCTACTACAAACTACCCAGCATTAGTACGTGTACAAGCACACTCGCGAGATCATTTTATTGAAGAATACGTACACATCCCTCAAGAAGAAAAAAGCACCACACTCAACCTTATCCGCACCTATACCCGACAACAATACGTAGATGAAACGCTACGATGGTATGTTCGAGTCAACAGCCAAGGAGCACATGCGATTAAAGTAGAAACGCCGCTTGAAAATCAAACACAATTTTTCCAAACAGGAAAAGAACACACTGTTGCATTTCACCTACAAGCACAAACAGAACTAAACATTACTACGTACCTCAAAAATGAAGAAGAAATAAAGAAAAATACTACCACACTCTACCTTCAAGAGCGAGCCGCACCTGTTCTCGTCCCGCGGGAAAATCTCAGCACCATCACGCCGCTGCCAACAGGACGAGTTGTTGAGGAAATTAACGCCCCGGGAAGCAATCCTTGGCCTGTTTTAGGCGGTTTTCTCGCTCTTGGAGGCCTCATTTTTCTTATACGCAAGAAAGGTTTATAAACCAGTGAAAACCCACACTATAAGTGTGGTTGATATTACATGAAAGCAAAAGAAATTGAACAAAAAATTGATGAAGGACATTTACGAGTAAATGTTATTTTTGAGCTCGTAGGAAAACCACGAGAACACGTAGAACAAACCATTAAAGCATACGTGGAGAACGTAAGTACACAAGAAGGAGTACATCTGTTAAGTCAAGAAATAGACGATGTAGATGAACTTGAAGAAGGTGTATTTAGCACCATTGCAGAAACAGAACTCCTTGTAGAAAATATTGAAAAACTTACCTGGTTAGCGTTTAATTTTTCACCAGCATCCATTGAACTTCTTGAACCAGAAGAAATCGCACTCGACCAACGACAAACAACAATGTGGTTAAATGATATGCTTGCAAAACTTCACGAAGTAGGAATGATGCAAAAAAACATGCAAGGCCAACAAGACGTGTTAATAAAAAACTTTAATGCAATGACAAGAAACGCAATCTTACTTGCAACAAAAGAAACAAATGAAATTGAAGAAATAGGGAAAAAAGTAGGCCTTGAAGAAGTCCATGTCAAAAAATTCTTAGACGCACTTGAAAAAGAAAATAAAATTCGAGAGGAAAAAGGAAAGTACTACTTAAAATGAAAGATTTGACCAAACAAATCGAAGCAATCCTATACGCTTCAGGAAAAGGAGTAAGCGAAACACAACTCGCAACCTACTGTGAAGAAAAACCTCGTGCAATAAAAAAAGCATTGCAAGAACTGCAAGAAGCATACGAGGCGTTTGATAGCAGTCTTACTATCGGCCAATACCAAGACCGATGGAAATTAACCGTACGAAGTAAGTACAGTCCCTACATTCAAAAAATTGTGAGTGAAACAGAATTTTCACCAGCACTTCTCAAAACACTAGCAGTAATCGCCTACAAAAGTCCAGTACTCCAAGCAGATGTTATCTCAATGAGAGGACAAAGTGGATATGATCACATCAAAGTGCTAGTAAAAGAAAAATTTGTAACAAAAGAAGATGCAGGACGAAGTTACCTTCTTAAAATCACAGAAAAATTCTACAACTATTTTGACGTAGAAGGTGATGAAGAAATTAGAGAAGTATTCGCAGCATTAAAAACACAACAAGAACGATTACAAGCAATCGAAGAAGAACTACGAGAATCACAACAAAAACTTGGAGATTTAGAAGTAGTCGATGCTGAAGAAAAAGAACATGAAGAATTGTTTGAAACAGAAAAACAAGAACCTATTCGAAAAGAAAAAAGTCCTGAAGAAAAAGAAGTTGAACAAAATTTCCTCAGCGATATTGATAAACGAATAGAAGAACTTTCAGCACGAGTTGGCGAACAACAACTGCCAGAACGAAAGAAAGAAGAAGAACAAGAAAAAGAAGAGGAGTATCTATAAATGCTATTACTTGTTCGCTGCACACATTGTCGGCAAACCATGAACGTACAACCGAGAGGAGAAGTTATTGGAAAAGTAAAGCGATGCGTGTACTGTGGAAAAAGTTTCACTATACGAAGAGAAACTATTGAAAAAAAACTATCGTGAGGAAACATAAAAATGGAAGAAGAACAAAAACGAGATCATATTATTTCAGCAGTCATTGAAGACGAGATGAAAACTGCATACTTAGACTATGCGATGTCCGTTATTATTGGACGAGCACTACCTGATGTTCGAGACGGACTCAAACCCGTACACCGAAGAATTCTTTTTGCAATGAATGAGATGGGAATTTTCCATAACAAAGGATACAAAAAGAGTGCAAGAATTGTAGGAGAAGTACTTGGGAAATACCACCCACATGGCGATAGTGCAGTCTATGATAGTTTAGTGCGAATGGCACAAAATTTTTCCTTACGATACCCTTTGATTAACGGACAAGGAAACTTTGGAAGTGTAGATGGCGACCGTGCAGCAGCAATGCGTTACACAGAAGCAAAACTTCACAAAATAAGTAGTGAATTATTAAAAGATATTGAAAAAGAAACAGTAAACTTTAGAGATAATTTTGACGACACGCTCCAAGAACCAACTGTCCTTCCAACAAAAATTCCTAATCTTCTTATCAACGGTTCATCAGGAATCGCAGTAGGAATGGCAACAAATATTCCACCGCACAATATGAGCGAAGTAGTAAGCGGCGTTATTGCATTATTAGATAATGAGGACGTAGAAATTACTGAACTTCTTAAACATGTAAAAGGACCGGACTTTCCAACAGGAGGAATTCTCACCGGAAAAAACGGCATCTTAGAAGCATACCATAAAGGGAAAGGAAAAGTTCGAGTAAAAGCAGTTATGCATGAAGAACAAATAAGAAATAGAAACACACTTATTGTAACAGAAATCCCTTACCAAGTAAATAAATCATCCTTATTAGAACAAATAGCAGACGCCGTACGAGATAAACGAATAGAAGGAATAAACGATATTCGAGACGAATCAGATCGAACAGGAACACGAATTGTTATCGAACTAAAAAAAGATGCAAATGCAGACGTTGTGAAAAATCATTTATACAAACACTCACGAATGCAAACAACACAAAGTATCAATCTTTTAGCACTAGTAGATAATCAACCAAAAGTACTCAACCTGAAACAAATTCTTGAAGAATTTATCAAACATCGAAAAGAAGTGGTAACCAGAAGAACAGCATTTGACTTGAAAAAAGCACAAGCAAAAGCACACCTTCTAGAAGGACTCACTATCGCACTCAATCACTTAGATGATGTTATTGCATTAATTAAACGATCAGCAAGTGCAAAGGAAGCAAAAGAAGGACTCATGCAAACCTACGAGCTTTCTGAATTACAAGCACAAGCAATCCTTGATATGAAGTTACAAAAATTAACCAATCTTGAACAAGATAAAATTAAAACAGACTATCAAGAAACACTAGAACTCATTGCGCGACTTGAAGAATTATTAGGAAGCGAAACGCTCATCAAACAAGTTATTAAAGAAGAACTTGAAGAGATGAAAGAAAGTTATGGTGATGAACGAAAAACTGTAATTAGCGATGTGGATGATGACGATATCGAAGATGAAGACTTAATCGCAGAAAGTGAACAAGTAGTGACAATAACAAAATCAGGATACGCAAAACGAATCGCTATTGATACGTACAAAGTCCAAAATAGAGGTGGAAAAGGAATTATTGGAACAAGAATGAAAGAAGAAGATGTGGTAGAACACCTTTTTGTAGCAAACACCCACTCCTATCTCCTAATTATTACCGACCGTGGACAAGTACATTGGTTAAAAGTCTATAAATTACCAGAAGGAAGTCGAACATCAAAAGGAAAAGCACTTGTTAACCTCGTTCAATTAGAAAAAGAAGAACAAGTTGCAGCAGTTATTCCTGTACGAGAATTTGATGCACAACATTACTTATTTATGGCAACCAAGAATGGTGTTGTGAAAAAGACGAATCTTGAAGCGTACTCCAGACCACGAAGTAATGGAATTATTGGAATCAACCTTGATGAAGACGACCGAGTCATTGCAGTAGTAAAAACTGACGGAAAACAAAACATCCTTCTTGCAACAAAATTAGGACAAGCAGTTCGATTCAATGAACAAGATGCTCGACCAATTGGAAGAACAAGCCGAGGAGTAAAAGGAATAACGCTGGCAAAGAACGATGAAGTTATTGGAATGATTCTTGTAGAAGATGAACAAACCATTCTGACCGTTACAGAAAACGGCTATGGAAAACGAACACCAGTCACCGAATACCGACTTATTAATCGAGGAGGAAAAGGTGTACGAAATATTGTGTGTAGTGAACGAAACGGATCCGTAGCTCGAGTACGAGCACTGCACGGAAATGAAGATCTCTTACTTATTTCTCGACAAGGAATTATCATGAGAACAAACAGCGAACAAATTAGCGTTATAGGAAGAAATACGCAAGGAGTTCGAATCATGAAACTTCGAGAAGACGATTGTGTAACAAGTATTGCTAAAATCGAACACGACGAAGACGATATCACACTTGAAGGTGAAGAAACAACACCATGATTGAAGAAGAACGATTGCGTGCAAAAGGATGGAGTGAGAAGGATATAGCTCACGCTCAAACCATTCTGAAACAACAATACGAAGAAAACGAAAAGAAAGAAATATTTTACGAACATGTGATTCTTTATTTTTCAATACTGCTCGTATTACTCGCGACCGTTGTAGGATCATGGATGTTTATCCCGCTTCTTATTATTATGACACCAACAGTACAAATAATAACACTTATCGTGGTAGGAATTGCAGTGGGAAGCTTTGTAGGGTATGGAATACGAACGAATAGGTACTTGCAAGAACACCATCACGGACTTATTATGTTTCTTTTACCAATCCTCACCATTGTAGCGACTATTTTTATTGGCGGAGAAATACATTTTGTTCATGAAGCAATAGAACAAACAACACGATTACTCTCACCATTAGTACTTGCAACCATTTACGGTTTTAGCACCATCGGAAGTTACGTGCTAGTATTACGAGGAAGAAAATGAATTTGAAAGAATGGACAAAAGAATTTATTCGATTCAAAGATTGTATGAAACGACAAATCATTACTCTAGAAGAAACAGAGAAAGGGTTTCTGGTAGAGGAAAAGAAAGAAGTGAAACACTACCTTGTACAAGAAGATCTGACCTTGCCAGAAGAAAGAAGTGAGAAAACATTTATTATGACCATGCATACAAAAGAGAATGTGCAAGTATTAAAAGATCAATGGGAAGTATTTGCCAAAGAAAAAACACTCACCATTTATTTTGTTAACATAAAAACAAATGAAAAATGGCATATTCAACCATACATTCACGCAAAGATAACAGAAGATATTGAAAAAAGCATCGATATCCTTTCTGAACAAATACAGGTTTATTTATGAAAACAAAAATAACAACAGGAACAGAGAGTTTTGATTGGCTCTTAGAAGGAGGGTATGAAAAAGAAGTTATTACCACTGTCTACGGTCCTGCAGGAAGCGGTAAAACAAATCTTTGTTTACTCTGCGCAAGCGCAATACAAGAAAAAAAAGTAATCTATATTGACACCGAAGGATCCTTCTCTCTCTCACGATTCAGACAAATCACCGATAATGTTGAAGAAAAACTAGAACATATTATCATCTTTAAACCAACAACGTTTCAGGAGCAAAAACAAGCCTTTCAAGAGCTTAAAAAAATAAACCATGCAAATACTGCAATTATTATTGTTGACTCCATAGCGATGCTTTATCGCCTTGAGATGGGACAAACAAAGAACGTCTATGAAGTAAACCGACAATTAGGAATGCAACTCTCCCTATTAACAGAAATTGCAAGAAAAAACAACATTCCCATTTTACTCACAAACCAAGTCTACAAAGACTTTGAAGACAAAGATAAAATAAATATTGTAGGTGGAGACTTACTTAAATATCAAAGTAAATGTTTAATTGAATTACAAATACAACCTGATGGAACACGAAAAGCGATTATCAAAAAACATCGAAGTATAGAAGAAAATAAATCAATTTTATTTAAAATTGTCAATTTAGGATTTGAACTCGTAGAGGAAGAAGATGAAGAAACAAACACTTCTTTTTGATTTTGACGGAACACTTATTGACAGTCAAGGAATCATACAACGATACGTAGAACATTTATTTAAAGAATATCAAGTCATTCTTAGCGAAGAAGAAAACTTTGCGACACAAGGAATGAGCATCACCTCATTTGCACAATGGATCGAAAAACATAAAAAAATTGTTATACCTGAAGAAGAACTTACTGTCACTGATCCAAACTATCTTGAGCGAATACAACCATTTCCAGGAATACAATCAACACTCGCGCTCTTAAAAAGTAAAAAATACAAAATGGCGATTGTAAGTAATTCGCCACGAGAATATGTAGAACTGTTATTACGAAAATATAATCTCGAACATTATTTTGGCTCCGTAATCACCGAGGATGAAGCTCCGCCAAAACCCAACCCGCAAATGCTAAGCATGGCGATGAACGAACTAGAAGTAACAAGCGAAGACTGTGTAATGATAGATGATAATGCTCCAGGAATCGAAGCAGCAAACAATCTAGGAATTTACACGGTAAGAATAGGAAAAGAACAAGGAGCAGCAAATGAACGAATAAACAGCGTTGAAGAATTACTAGAAATTTTAGAAAAATAAGAGGTTAAAAAACCTCAAAAAAAATGTTTACTCCTCAGAAAAATCTTCAGGAGTTTTATCAAATGCTTGATTTTCATTAATTAACCCTTTTAACTCAAGGAACTTCTTAGCAAGAAGATAAAAAACTAAACCTAAACTTTTCTTTCCTTTATTATTACAAGGAATAACGAAATCAACATTATTAACAGGATTGTTCGTGTCACATAAAGCAACAACAGGAATACCCATATTAACTGCGTCTTTTACCGCGTTCTTATCAGGACCAACATCAGTCACCAACATGATTTTTCCTTCAATAAAGTCTTTTAATTGAGGATTAGTTAGAACACCAGGCGGGTAACGACCAGCAAAGTATTTTGTACCAGTTAAACTTGCAAACATACGAACAGGTCTCCAACCATTTTCTCGACGAGAAACAACAATGATATCCTCAGGATCGTACTTTGCCAATAATTGAGCAGCAAGTAAAATTCGTTGATCGATTTCCTTAATGTTTAATACGGACAATCCATCAGTTCGTGTTTTGTAGATGAACTTTTCCATATATTTTGTTCGGAACTTTGTACCAATATGAATACCTGATTTTAAGTATTCTTCTGTTTGAATTAACGTAGTTTCTTCTGACATTTTATTAAACCGTCTGCGCGTAAGAATTAGATCTTAGCACATTTTTCACCCGTGCATATGTGAAAAAGCATGAAGCAAAAAGCCAGGCATACACCTTTACTTTTTCACTAGGTTATGAAAAAAAGAAAAGAAGACTCATTTATAAAAGTTCGTCTTCTTCATCATCAGCCCCAAAGTCCTCAGAATCATTCTCTGTGGTTAATAATTCCTTGATTTCAGGGTCAACTTCTTCCTTTTTAGGAGCAAAAGGGTTCTTAGGAGGATCAAGTTTCTCAACCAACTCTCCAAAAGCAACTTTTGCAAGAACTTTCGTTATTTTGATACGAATATAATCGCCTTTTTTCACTCCAGGGACAAAAACAACAAATCCATTGATTCGTAAAATTCCGTCACCCTTCTCACCTACATTCTCAACGAATGCGGTATGTTTTTCTCCTTCAGATACAGGTGGTGTTTTTTGATTCATAGTTAGAAAACCTCAAAAAAAAGAAAAAAAATCATTGTTTAAGTGGCTTTAATGTAGTCCAAGCCATATCAAACAATTGATCAAGCGCCTTAGCAAAGAACGGCGTATTTACCCAGATACCAATATCGTAGGTCGGGTGTACATGATCATCATGCATAACCATAAACAATACTTCAGTACCATCAACGATGATAAATCGAGCATCAATATGATCGATGTTTCTTAGTTCTGCAACGCCTTCAAGATCTTTAGCAACCTCTTTTGCACCATCAGAATCAAGCGGAGCAGCAATTCTAATTTTTACTCCTCGCTTTTTTAATTCCTCAAGTGTAGGTTTTAATGCCTCAACCTTTCGAATAAGACCTTGAGCAGTAGACATAATGGTAACTGATTCTTCAGCACCACGAATAGTAAATTCCATGTGATTGTATAAATTCATACGACCTCGAAGAGAACCAGAAAGATCAGTTGGTTCAACAAGTTCAACGCCTTGAGTATGAAGAGAACTTAACTCATCAAGAAGGTCGGTTTCTTTAAGATCATCTAATTTTTTAATATGAGATTCAGTGTCAGATAGTAAATTTTTCTTTACGCGTTCTAAAACTTCATGAGGAGGCACTGCAATGTATTTAATTGGCTTACCAATCTTCATAACAACAAAACCTTTTTTCTCCAAAGATTCTAGAACATCATAGCTTCTACTACGTGGAACATTAGCAATGTCGGATAATTCTCCAGCAGTACTTACACCTCTACTGAGTAATGCCGTCCACACTTTTGCCTCGTATAAATTAAGCGAAAAGTAGCGTCGAAGCTTACCTAAAAATTCATCTTTTACTATCATTTAAACTTTCCTCCAAAAAAGGACCTCACCTTTTCTAAACAAGACTTAGTTCTTACTACTATTTATATGTTACTATTTTTAACTCTATCTCAATAGTTACACCTTTTATCCGATGAGCACGCGATAATATAACAAACTTCGTTAGAAAAAAAGAGAGTTTTGAATTCCCAATTCTGACGAGCGCAAAACTGCTCGAACCAAGAACGTTTAGAAATATCAATTGCATTTTTTCCACCAATAGAAACTAAGGGAAAGGTAACTACAAGAAACGAACAAGAAAGAGAAGCAAGAAGTTTCTTAGAACTATGACGCTCTTGAGATTCAAAAGAATCAAGCGCTTTGAATAAAAACACTACATCAAAAAAAGAATCTTTAATTTCCTCTTGAAACTCTTGACTGATAGCAGAAGCTGCAAAGGTTTTTCCTTGTAGAGAGCGAGAAGAGAAAAAAGATTGAATTGTATCCATGTCTTGAGAAGAAAGATCAGAAGCAACATAATACGTTGGAGGTCGAGGCATATATACTACAGCAAGAGGATTATAACCGCAAGCAATATCAAGAACAGAAAACTCTTGAGGTAAACCATTTGCATCTAAGACCTCGAAAATTTTTTGATAAAACTCTTTGTAAAAAGATAAGCGTTCTTCAGTAGACCGATGAAGAGAAAGAAAGGAATCAACATCACCAGATTTTTGAAGATCAGTTTTATGAAGAGGACGATGAAGAAATAAACCATACATGGTTCGAAGTTCTGAACGAATAAGACGAAACGACTCTTTTATTTTTTTATTACGAAGAGCTTGTTGAAACGAAGAATATTTTGAAAAATCAAAAGAAGAACAATGTTTTTTGATAAGAGGAAGAATAGTCGCGTCATCCAAAGAAGAAAGTTCTTTTTTTTCTTTAATATGCGCAAGCATATCTTGAAGAAATATCATATTTTCCATCGAAGTATACCTACTACGCCACCAAGACCATCAATAGTCTGAACGAGATCAGGAGAAAAAATAATATGAACATCCCCTTTAGCAGCATCAACGGATTGTAAGAGTTCATCAAGAGTCGCGAATAAACCTTCTTCTTTTTGTTTTTGCATGAAAGAATCGGAAACAAGAATGGAAGCAACAGCACCAATTTCTGCAGCTTTGGAAACGTCAGCAAGACCATAAGCAAGTTGTTCTTTAGCAAGAGCATGAATGGCAGCATCAACTTGTTCTTGTTCATGAGATAAACGTTGATCCTTGAGTAAAGATTTTAATTCTTGACGAGCAAGTAATTTTACAACCGCACCCTTATGAACAGCATGTGTTGTTACCATAACAGATTTTTTCTTTAAATCAGCAGGAAGTTTTTTTTGAAGAGAAGAATGCCAAAAAGCAGGAGAAGCAAAAACAAGAGAAGAAATATCATTTGTTTGTAAAAGATTTTGCACCGAAGCAATTAATTCATCAACGATAGAATCTGAAGCAGAAGTAGCGTACTGTTTATTTTGCACCTCGGCCTTTGAAGAACCAAGATGACGAATACCTTGTTGGGAAACTAAAGAATATAAAGCTTCTTCACGATCAAAAAGCACGACAAGAATATGTTGAGCAGTGTTTGCAGCAGCTTCTTCAAATTTTTTCTGAACATAAGAAGGCCAAGAAGGTTTTGTTAATGCTAACGTGTCATGAAGTTTGAAAGAAATACTATGAAACGAACCGATAGGAACATCATCATGTTCTTTTGCAACGGTACCTTTTACACGTAATTCATCAGAAGAAAAAGAAACATCCTCAACCGTAAGAGAGAGATGCATTATTTTACGGACAACAGAAGAACGAGAGTCACTCCCATCACCGATTTTTATTTTTCGCTCAGTTTTGCCTTTCACGATATCTCCAGGAGAAATAATGTGAGAAAGATACCAAAAATCATCCTGTAAAGAGAGTTTTACAACAACATCTCCCTGGCGAAAATTCTTTTTTACAACAATCATAGATAAGAAAAAAAGAAGAGAGTATAAAAAAGTTACCTCTCCCAAGAAAAAAAGTAATAGATAACCATGCTCTTGAGAAAGAACAGGCACCTTAATTTAAAACTAAACGTCTCGAATACCTTCAGTAACGATTTCAAAGACACATTCACTATCAGGAAGATTTGGACTGTCGATAAGTTTACCAACACGAGTTCCCTTCTTACCTTTTCGTAAATAGACTCTAAATGTACTGTTATGGCCAACGATGTTTCCACCAATAGCTTCAGTAGGATCTCCAAAGAACGCATCCGGCTTTGCCATTACTTGATTAGTTACATAAATGCAAAGATTATGAATATCAGCAATTTTTGCAAGCGTATGCATGTGTTTGTTTAGTTTTTGTTGTCGTTCTGCCAAAGTACCTCGACCAACAAACTCAGCTCGAAAATGAGCAGTAAGGCTATCAACCACTACTAAACGAACAGCGTTACCGTCTTTAATTAACTCTTCAACTTTTTCAGCCAAAAGCATTTGATGATCAGAGTTAAATGCACGAGCAACTTTAATCCGTTTGAGAGTTTCTTCAGGATCAAGACCTAAACCAGTAGCTATTTGTTGAATTCTATCGGGACGAAAAGTATTTTCTGTATCGATAAAAACAGCAACCGCGTCAGGGTCGTTAACTTGACAACTCACACAAAGAACGTGAGCGATTTGTGTCTTTGAACTACCATACTGACCAAAACACTCGGAAATAGCTCCCGTTTCAAAGCCACCGCCAAGCATTTGATCAAAACTCTCACTACCTGTAGAAATTTTAATCACTTTTTTCCTTTTTTCAAAAACATCGTTTCCAGACTGGAAACCCATATCCATCATTGAACGAGCGGCTTGAATCATTTTTCTCGCAGCAGTTTCAGTAACACCTGAAGCATCGGTAAGTTCTCCAGGAGTTGCTACCGCGATAGCCATTAAATTATCAAAACCACCTAAGATTAGTTTTTCAGAGGTTGCTGCACCTACACCAGGTAAGTCTTCAATTCCTAATTCTTTTTTTGCAGCCATTTTAATCCTCATCAATACTCATTTCTTTTTCTTGAAGAGAGATATATTCATAGGCCTTTTGAAGGACAAGAACTGCCTTTGGAAGATCATTTACACGAAGAGAGGAAGTAGTTTTCCAAACGCCGTCTTTATCTTTATAGGTTCGTTCCAGAGAAATTGTACGATATAAATGAGGTTCTCCCTCTTTTGTTGTTACTTCATTCGTCCAGATTGTCGCTGCAATTGGACTCGCTCTGAATTTCTTTTCAGGCGTATTTTTATCCATATTTAATGTATCCATTTTTTCATCTCCTTGGTTTTCCCTTCTTATTTCACTTTTTACAGCGTATCGCTGCCAAAAAGGGAGTGAAAACTCTACTTGTACTAAGTCAAGGGTTGTTTATATAAGTTATTTGCAAATGTCCAGTGTATTTTTTGTCCAAGGAAAAGAGATCAAAAATAAGGAGAACAATTCAGTTAAACAGAAGGAAGAGAGAAGTGATTTGAGAAAGTATAGGAAAACGTATATCAGTCTCATTTTGAGACTCTTTTAACACCCCTTTGTTTCATATGGAAACCCTTAAATAAATAAAAATAAGTAAAAGTTAAGTCTCAGTCTCAAGTTGAGACTCAATATACAGTCTCAGTTTGAGACTGAGACAAAAGATAAAAACAAGAGAAAAGATATAAAAAGATCAAGCCATTTTACTCTCTTTATGAGGGGAATTAGTGAAAAACAATACAATCAAGCCGTACAATCACTACAAAAGCGCATACAACGGCTAAAAAAACAACTTCTTGAACAACAAACAACCCCTCAAGAGATGAAAACAGAAGAATTCTTTGAAGAACCAATGCGAGAAGAAGAACCAGTCTCAAACCCTTCAAACTCAATAAAACAACGAGAAGAAGCCTCGTCTCGGGTTGAGACTCGGCAAGAAATACAAATTTTTATGAGTAAAAAAGACCAAATAAAACACTATATTCAACAACTTCTACGAGAACGACAACGAAGCACCATAGGACTCAAAACACAGCTCGTTGATCAAGAAAGACTCTGTTCAAAAGCAAGTTTTTACCGATATATGGAAGAACTACGAACAGAAAGAAAAATTCAAATAATAGAAAAAGAAAAAAAAGAATATAACGTGCTTATTTCTTTGTAGAAGCACGCTTAACTGGTTTTGGTCCTGGAGTTCGTGCAGCACCTTTTTCTTCAACAAGAATATCTTGTTCTTTAAGTGCAGCAACAACAGCTTTATGATCAGCTCCAGAAGCAATAGCGACTGTTTTTGATGTTGGTTCTAAATGGTGTACATTACATTTTCTTCGACGGGTTTGACCGTCAATAGTAACGTAACCATTACCTTCATCTGCAACAATAACGCAATACTTACCAGCGTCTCGTCCAGCTAGTTTTATACAAACTCTACCGATTGTGAATAGCATTTTTGGTTACCTCCAACTCATATTTATTCAAGATAGGTCGCCCATATCTTGCGAGATGGCTAGAAAAGATTATTCTCTTGCCTCTAGTTTAATTATGTCACGTAGACACCGACCGCACAGAACTCCTCCAAATGCACGTTCAGGGCGCTTATACGTCTTTGCCATAGTAGACATTTTTGACGGTAAGGCTCGTGGAACGCCATGTAATTCAACACCACATCGAGCACAATGTGCTTGCTTAGGTTTTCGTTGAAGGAATCGAGTTACTGTGCTTCCACCAGGGAGTCGTGTTTTAACTCTCCGGAATGTTCTCGATTTATACATACCTCTTGGCATTTTTTATTTCCTCGATAATTTTATCGTAAGGTAAAGAAAGCAAGGTTTATTTATAAAGCTTTAGGCTACGTTGAGTAACCGACGAGTAAGGAAAGAAAACAAGAGAGAGAAGAGGAGGTAAGCGCCAAGCCAACCCCAAGAACTTAACCAAGGGACATCTTTAAAGAAAAAAACACCATCAAAGATTAAGAGTCGAGGATATTCATTAATTTGAGCTTGTAAGACCTCTGTTTGATTTAGAGGAACTACTTTTTGATGAGAAGAAGAAACAATAACAGGAAGTGTAATCGTATCATCTCTTGTTGTTACCCAAGAAAACATGAACTCGCCACTCTCCATAGCCCGAACAGACCAAGAAGCAGAAGAAATATCTTTTGTCAAAGATTGGTTTTCTAATAAAGAAATACCTTGAGGAAGGGTAAGCGTTACATTTTCATTAAGATAATCGGAAGAAGAAACTTCTACAGAGAACTCATCACCAACACCAAGTGGAGCAAGAGCAAGAGAAGCACCCAACCATCCAAAGAACAAAATAAGAGGTAAAAACGTATACAACGTTGCTTTAAAGGAGAGCTTCATATACTCGCCATTCGTTTTTAACACTTTTTTCTGCATCTGCAAAGCCTTAGCAGGATCTTCCTTCTGTAATTTACGAATCTTTTTTTGGAATTTTTTCATCTCAGCTTTTAACCGACGAAGACGAGCTTGATCAGTTGTGTATTTATACACTATAGTACTAAGAAAAGAAACAAAAACAGAAACAGTAAGTAACGTCCAAAAAGGACCAGTCGCTGTTAAGAGCGGGTCAAGGATTGGACTTAAAACGGAAGAAAAAATCATTGTTAACGACCCATCATTTTACGAAGCATAGGATTCATATCTTCCATATGTTGTTTTGCAACATCTTCGTAGAGTTTGTAAATGATCATTACCGTAAGGAGTAAACCAGTACCGCCGCCTAACACACCAAGAAGGTCTGCAGTAGATGCGAGTAAACCAATAAAAATACCACCCATAATAGTTAACGGGAAAATATATCTTTTTAATAATCGCTCAAGAACACGAGCATCTTTTCTAAAACCAGGAATTTGTAAACCTGAAGACATCATTTGTTTTGCTTGACTTTTAGGATCAAGACCTGATGTCTGCATCCAGAACCAGCTGAACAGGATAGATGCAAGTACAAAAAAGAGGATATAGGTAAAAGACTGAATAAGTAAGACTGCAGTAACATTACCTTGCACCACTCGAGTTAAAAGATCAGTATTAGTTAAGTAAGGAATAACATTTGTCACCCAACCAGTACCGCCACTAAAGGAGCTAAACAACTGTAAGTTGGCAACAAGAGCACTTACTAAAATAACAGGAATAACATTTGTATAGACAAAGTTTAACGGCCAACGAATCCCATGACCTCGAACACGACCAAAACTTAAAGGAATTTCAACTTTCATCGCCTGAGCAAAGACAACTACACCGAAAACAACTAACGTTGCAAGCACTACTGCGATTGCAAGAGCTGCAGTTACTGTATCGTTTGCTGCGAGAGCCTGGAAGAATTGAGGAATACGACCAACCATATATTCAGAACCTGCAGGAGTAAGAGGACTAAAAGCCTGAACAAAGACTTCTTGACTCACACCAGCAGCAATGAACAAGGAAACACCGGAACCAAAACCCCATTTGTTAATAACCCCGTCAAGAAGGAGGATGACAAAACCACCAATCGCTAATTGAAGGATGAGAATAAAGGAAGAAATTCCTGCCTCAGGGCTTAAACCACCCATTGCAACATAAATAATCGCTTGAATAATAATAAAAAAGATTGTTAATAATTTTTGTAAACCTTGGAATTTACTTCTCCCTTCAGGAGATTGTGTATTAATATTAAGAATACCGGAACCAACCAGTAACTGGAGAACAATACTTGCTGTTACAATAGGACCGATACCTAACGTAATAATAGAACCGAAGCTCGCACCGAGAACAACGGAAAGGAATTCAAATTGAGAAAGAGCGTTAGCACCTAAACCATAAACAGGAATTGCTCCAAGAATGAAAAAGAGAAGAAGGATAATACCTGTCCATTTGAGTTTTTGTTTGAAAGGTAAGTTCTTTTGTGTAGGACCCTTGATATCAGGAACGTACCGTAATAACGTATTCATAAATGTCATTTATTTATTCACCAAATCGTAATCGTGTAAAAAAAAAGAAAAGAGGGGTTTAAATACCTTACGAGTATTTATTCCTCAGATTGTCCAAGAAGAACAGAACCGTTCGCTTCTTCAACCTTTCGTCGAGCACCATCAGAAGCCGCATTCACAACAATTTCGTATGCGTGAACAGGTTTTCCAGTGCCTAATAACTTATCAACACCAAGTGCAGATAAATTAACTTTGAAAAGGTCTTTTTCTTGAACAGCATGCCCTGATTGAACTAAACGGGTAATAGCCACATTTAATTGCTCAAGAGACATGGTATGAACGCTACGAGGAGTAGGGTTTGTAAAGCCATGTTTACCAGAAAACTTCTTAATTTTCCAATAACTTGGCTTTTTCGCGTCACCACGCTTACCACTACCTGCATTACCTCGGCCTCCACGGTGACCAGCACCACGGTGCTTTTTCTTTTCACCCCAACCATGAGTCCATGAACCTCGGTGTCGACTATTTTTTTTTCTATGATTAACTGTCATTATCTTCACCTACATCATTTTCTCAAGGAGAATACTCATTTGATCTCCTCGGTCGCCTAGAGCGCCACCAACAGTAAACGGCTTTTTAATACCTTTTCGTTCAAAACCTCCAACAGGAGGAGCGAGGAAAAAGACACCTTTTTCTGTGGGTTTACGAGCTTTTTCTAGTTTAGCAATCGTTTCGTCAGAAACAACGCCGAATGTCGCGTAATCTTGAATTTTCTTCAAAATACCTTGCATTGAAGGAGAATCTTCAACAATAACACACGCGTGTTTTTTCCGTAAACGAATACTTTCTAATGCTTTTTTAATATCGTGATTTACACCAACTAAACCTCGAATAAGTACAACTGCGATTTTAGTCATCTGACTTCACCTCTTGTTTAATACTTCCTTCAGCAATAGCTAATTTTTCTCGGTGAGTATCTTGAACACTTACTTGAGATAGTTTTCGTAAAGCTTGCATTGTTGCTTTCAGAACATTGATTTTGTTCTTTTTCTGACCAAAACTCTTAGACCAAACATTCTTGATACCAGCAAGTTCAAGGATTTTTGCAACTTCTTTATCGCAAATTAAACCTTTACCTTTAGGAGCAGGCATGAGTTTGATCCGGTAACTACCGCACTTTCCTTCAACAGTAAAAGGAATACTGTGAGGTTCAGTACTTCGGTCTTCCCAAGAACCAGCACCACGTCGAACAAGAACCATATTTAGTTTTGCTTGAGCGAAAGCTTTTTCTCGTGCAGGAACAGTTTCTTTACTTTTCCCATAACCGACACCGACATGACCATTTCTGTCACCAACAACAGCCATTGTAGCGAATTTAGGTTTGTTACCTTCTCGAGTTTTTTTCTGAGTTTGACGGAATACTCTTCGTTGACCACCACCAAACTTCCCTTTTGCTTGACCAATAAGAAGAAGTTCTTGCTCTGTTTTTAAGAGCGTGTCAACAATTTCTGGTTCGAGAATTCGAATACCAGAACCAAGGATTTCATCGATAGATTTGATTTCACCAGCCTTTACTTTTCGACCAATTTCAGTCTTAGGAGTCCAGGAATCAAAATCGTTTGTAGTTGTATCGTTTTTTTGCATTGAACGTCACCTAGTTTTGAATTTTTTCCTTCACTGCTTGCACTGCTTTTGGAATATCTGCAGGATTAAGACCTGCTTTTTTGTAAGCAGAAGCTGATGAAGCAAGATCGCTATATTGAGCGATGTGTTGACCTGTAAGACGTTCTTCGCTAGGAAAGACATGATCTGAAGAAGGGATTGATACACCTGCATCAATAACTCCTTTTAATGCCGAATACAATTTGGAACCTTTCAAAGGCGTTTGAAGGCCTAAATCAAGGATTGCTTGTGTATGACCGGCATCGATCATTTGTTTACCAGCTGCTAAACCCGCAAGATAAGCTGCAGGTAAAGATTTTTTAGAATATTTCCAACCGAAAGATTCTAACTGATTTGAATTGAACGTCATAAGAACCTTATCGCCATCAGGAACGTATTGAACGAATTGGATGGTGATAGAGGTATTACTTCTTCGAATAACAAGACGGTTTTGACCACTCTTTAAGAGCTCTAAACGTTTTTTGTAATTCGTTTTACCTTCTCGTTTTCTTCGATACTGAACTGTATAAATTGCATTTCGTGCCATTTCAATCCCTCTTTTGCACCATATTGTTTTCTTCAATGTAAATCTTAATGTGTCGCTTATTACGGAAGAATCCACCTTTGGACTTTCGGTATAAGTTTTTGAAACTTTCTTGATTTACAATTCCTTTTGCACGTAATTCTTGAAGGAAAGAACGTTGAACACGAACTTTAGCCATCCAAGCAGTTTTTCTAGGAACAAGTGCAGTTTTTTTACCTTTACGCTTACCAGGACCTCTCTGAAGACCTTTTCTTCGTTGATTAGCTCGTTCTTTTGCACGAACTCGAGAGATACCTTTTTCTTGAGCACGGATAATAAGACCTTCAGCAACTAAAGATCGAATATCTGCTTTTGTAATCGCTTCTTTAATATCAGCAACTCTATCCGGAACAAAATGAACTCGTTTTGGAGAACATTTTAAGATATCAGCTGCTAATCTTTTTTGAACGGAGAGGTTCATTGTGATTCACCTTTTTTAGTCAGAAGCTTATCTTGTTCTTTTTTCTCTTGAACTTTTTTCTCTTCAGGAGATTGAGCATCTTGAGCTTTTTTCTCTTCAGCATCAGAGGATTCTTCTGCTTTTTTCAGCTCTTTTTCTTGCTCTTTTTTACGCTGAACAATTTCTTTTTTGTGACTCTTTTTCTGAGCTTGTGCTTCTTGTAATCGTTTTTCAAATTGTTTTGGATCAATATTTAACACGGTGAATCCTTTTGACTGAGCAACTTGTAATAAGTTAGCTCGAGATCGATTACCAACTGTTCGTGCAATAATAATACCGTCAGTTTTTGGATCAAGTGCATCAAATTGAGAAACTGTTGAAACGATTTGTTGAACTAAACCATTTCTTGATAAACCTTTTACCGCCTTTGGAGAACCATAACCAGTTGCAATGCCCCGAGCATACCCTTTACGGTGAAGCCGTTGTTTATTTTGTAAACCTTTTGGTCTTCGCCAGTTTGCTGAAACTCGCTTCTTTTTATGGGAATCGTGACGTCTAAAGGATGGTTTCTTTGCCTTTGCTTTATTTCGTTGTGAGAGAAGATCTTTCATTTTTCTTAACCTCATTGAATAGCTTTACCATCTTTATTGGTAATATAGATACCATCCTGGAAAATTCGCCGATCAAAACCGTTACGTCGAGTCAACTTCTCAATTGAAGCTGCTGTTTGCGCAACACGTTCTTTATCGATACCAGTAACTGTAATAGTATCTCCATTGACTTTAACATCTGCACCTTCTTTTAACTCAAGAACCCGAGGAACTGCTTCTCCAATAAAGTTTTTTACTTCAAAGGATGAGCCTTTAACGCTCACATTCATAGGGAAGTGACCTGAGCAAATTTTTAAGGTGTATTCGTGACCTTCTGTAACTCCTTTACACATGTTTTTCACATGAGCTACATACGTATTCATCACTTTCTTTTCATTACGAGTAAACTTTTTTGCTAAAAATTCAACTTCGTTATCTTTTGAATGAACAGTAATTTTTGGATGTAAAAAGTTTCGGGAAACAGAACCTTTTGAACCTGTTACTGTTAATACACCATCAGATACAGCTGCAGAAACACCTTCTGGTAAAGTGACTGACTGTGAAATATTTTCTTGAATCATTGTGTATAACCTCTAATAACAGTAACTAATGAGTCGACCACCAACATTCTCTTCTTTCGCCTGAACTTGGGAAAGTAAGCCTTTGTTTGTTGAAATAAATAACAAACCAAAGCCAAGAGCTGGGAGATATCGTTTCTCATATTGTTCAAAGTTATCAACACCAACTGCAAATCGTGGTTTAATAACTCCGCATTTGTTGAGCTTTCCGTTAAATGTAATTGTTAAATAATTACCTTTACTATCTTCATGTTCTACCCACTCAGCCAAGTAACCCTCATTTTTCATTAAAGTTAAAACTTCTTTGATAAGGTTTGAGCTGATACTTGTAGTAACTGAAGACTTACCTACCTTAATTGCATTGTCCATTTGAGAAAGGACCATTGCTAGATTATCATTATTTGCCATCGTTCATCCCTAATTATATTTTTTAAAGCCTAAACTTAAGGCGTTATCTCTAAAGCAATGTCGGCAAATTTTTAATCCGTACTTTGAAATGTGACCGCCTGTACGTCCACAAACATCACATTTTTTCGTGGATTCACCGAATTTTCTGTCTCGAGGAGTGTTGTGCTTAAGGTATTTAGCATACTTACCTGGTTTATGACCAATTTGTTTGAGTACTTTTGTATGATCTGAAGTTGTCATTTTCTATTCCTCCAAAGCAACGCCAAACCGTTCGGTCATAAAGTCAATTGCTTCTTTTTTATCTATCATATGCGATTTACCAACAGATGCTTTGTGTAATTTTCTTTTTTTCACACGAAAGCCTGGTCGCGCTAATGTTAAGGAAACTTGTAAACCTAAGATACCAATTTCAGTATCGTATTTTACTTCAGGAATATCTACATATTCATGAATCCCGAAGGAAATATTTCCGTGATTGTCAAACCAAGATTGTTTAATCTTTTTCTCTTTTGCCGCTAAAAGTCGCTCTGTTAACTTGTACACTTGATCTCCTCGAAGCGTGATTTTTGCTCCAATAGGAAGACCTGGTCGTAAGCCCCATGCAGCCAAACGTTTTTTGGTAGTTGTTTGAACTGGAGGAACACCAGTGATGTGTTCAAGAAGTTTTATAGCTTTTTTTAGTACACGGTCGTCTCGACCAGCACCAATATTTAGCGTCAATTTCTCGATTTTAATTTCTTTCATTACGTTCATTTTCAAAACCTGTACAATTATTCTACTGTAATAATTGGCTTGTTTTTTCCAATAACTACTGCGTAAGATCTTTTAGTCTTAAAAGAATCTTCGCCAACCTTTACGGTAACGTGAGTGTTGTCAATATCTTGAAGTTGAGCAACAGCACCTACGTGTCGACCACCAATTAAGAAAACTGGAGCGTCTTTTGTAAAAGGAAAATGATCTGCGATTTTCTGACCTGGAAGTTCAAGAAGTAAAGAATCACCAATAGCATAAGCTTTTGCTTCATCAACTAATATGTTTCTTCCATCAGATAAGTTAAGCTGAACTTTACCTTTCTTTAAAGAAGTTTTTCCAACAATTTTGGAAATTTTCGTTTTCGCTTCTTTTTCAGAAATAGCAACAGGAGCTAACTTGTTTTTTGAAGTAACTGTTAATCGGTAAAAAGACTTTGCTTTAGGAAGACTTACAACATCAAAAAGACCAACCGGTCTTTTATTATCGTGGCAAACATCTCCATCGATAAGACAGTCTTTGTTATGAAGAACATACTTTACTTCTTTTTGTGTGTGAACTACGCCAATAAGATCTCGTAAGAAAACACTGATAGGAATTTGATGTTCCAATTTATGCGGACCAGGGAATGGTCGAGCAATAAAAGTCAATGTTTTTTTAGGAATAGGCCAAGTTTTAGGACTTGCAAGACGTTTTAAATGTAATTTTACCATTTTATTTATTCACCTTTTTCATTCGACGTTTATCATCTTTTAATGAAACAATAAGTACATTTGAAGCGTGAATTGGGTAGGAAACTTTTCCACCGTCTTTTTTAGCTAACTCAGCTCCGGAAACATATACTTTTTCTCGAGCAACATCTACTCGGGAAACTTCGCCTTCAAGAGATTTGAACTGACCACGTTGGATTTTAACCCGGTCACCAGATCGAACACGAAGTGTTTTCACATTATGTTTTTGTTGTAAATCTTTACTTAATGGAGCATTAAGGAAAGATCCTTTTCTATGAAGAGGAGCATTAAACCGATACTTTCGTTGTTTTCGCGGCTGAATGCTTTTTAACCAATGAAGAGAAAAAATAGATTTCATTTTATACCACCATATTTGCTACTTTGATAACCGCAGGCCATCGAGTCGCAACTTCTTTTGCTACAGGACCTTTAAAGATAGTACCTTTTGGATTTCCTTTTTCATCTTTTAAAACAACAGCAGCGTTATCTTCAAAGGAAACTCGAGTACCGTCAGGTCGTCGATATTCTTTTCTTTGTCGAACAATAACAGCATATACTACTTTTTTTCGCATATCAGGACGTCCTTTTTTAACAGCTGCAACAACCATGTCACCAACACCTGCACCAGGAATTCGTCCTTTAACTGTTTTTTTTCGTTTGACACCAGTGATCTTGATAAGTTTAGCACCTGAATTATCGCAAGTGGAAATAACAGAACCAACTTGAAGACCATCAGATACTTTACCTTTAATTGCTTTCATTTTCTTGCTCCTTATTTACCACTTCAATTACAATGAAGTTTTTAGTCTTAGAAAGAGGTCTTGTTTCTTGAATTTTGACAATATCTCCTTCCTTTGCATCAATTGATTCAGGATTATGAGCGCTTACTTTACTTCTCCGTTTCGCATAACGCTGAAACTTTGGAATAAGAACTCTTCGTTCCCACTGAACGACAACCGTCTTATTCATTTTTGCACTCACAACCTTACCTGTGAATGTTTTACCACGAATACTTATATTTTCCATCGTTTTGAACTCCTTATTTTTAATCTATCTTCGAGACGTTTTGTAATCTCGTTTCCTGGAATGAATGTGTTTTCTATGAAAAAATCAGATCCTTTTTTCAGGATGATTTTCTCTTCTCCCGAATCCGTTTGAATTCGAAAGGATTGTTTCGTTTCATCGACAATAACGCCTGACAATCCAACAAGTGAGTTGTTCGTCGAAGCGTGAACGTTGAGAGGTTTGCCAATGAACGGTTTATTTACCATGTTTTAGCTCTATGGTTTCAGGTGCGAAACCAAAATCAACTAAAGCATCTTTAATTGAATTGAGGTGGTTTCCTTGCAATTCAACCATATCTTTTTTTGAAGTTCCACCACAAGCGAACTTGTTTTTTAACTTCTTTGCGATATCTTTGATATCAATTTCTGAAGTGTTAAATCCTTCAATTAACGTATATTGTTTTCCAAACTTTTTTCGGATAATGGAAACCGAAATTTTTTGATTTTCCTTTGCAATATTGTCCCAAGCGGAAAGTTCTTTTGGAAGACCTGTTATTGGATCGAATTCAACCATTTTACTCCTTTAGGGAAAGCAATCGTGCGATTGTCTTCTTTAATTGTTTCACTTGACCAGGGCTTTTAGGTGCAGTACCTGTAGCTGCTTGGCCATTTAATTTAAGTAAATCTCTTTTTGCTTCTAAGAGTTTTTTCTCTCGATCAGCAGGAGATAATTCTTTTAATTTGTCAAACTTCATTGTTCTTCACCATCTTTCTGAGATTTTTCTTCTTTTTCAGAAGGTTTTTCTTCAGAGGACTTTTTTGATTCTGATTTCTTTGTTGATGTTTTTTTGGAAGTTTTCTTAGAGGAAGATTTTTTAGAAGAAGTCTTCTTTTTGGAAGCTTTTTCTTCTCGTTCTTTTACTTCAGCTTCTAAGGATTCGTCCTTTACTTCTGAAACTTCAACTGCAGCAGCTTCTCGTTCTCGTTTATCAAAAGAGATCTGATCTGGAAGTTTTGTTGAAGCAGGCATGATTCGAACTTGAATACCAACAACGCCGGTTTTTAGAGTAACAAAGTCTTTTGCAGTGTCAACACCAGTAATTGCTAAGTCTCCACATTTCTTCATGTAACCATCAGCGAATCGCCATGTTTTTGCTCGACTTGAAGGAATTTTACCTGAGATAAGAATCTCAACACCTAAAGCTCCTGAACGCATAATGCCTTCAATTGATTTATGGCCAATTCCTTTGAATCGTTGCGTACCAAATCGATCAAGTTGATTTACGATACTTTCTGCAACAACACGAGCATCAGAGTTATAATCTTTAATTTCTTCAATTTCAATTTGAGGATTTTCAAGATCGAACTGAGCTTTTAAGTCAGCAGTTAATTTTTGAATAGTAGAACCACCACGACCAACAACAAGACCAGGTCTTGAAGCAACAACAACAATTCTGTCACCAACGCTTGTTCGTTGTAGTTTTACATCACTTAAACCTACTCGGGAGAGAGATTCTTTGATGTATTCTTTGATACGGAATTCTTTAAAGTTTTGAGCAACAAATTTTCGTTCAATCATTGTGCAACACCTTTTTTGACTTCTTGTTCTTGAACAACAACTTCGATGTGTGTTCGTTTCATTGCTCTTCTTCGCTGCCGTCCTTGATGGAACGGTGTTGATGCTTTATGAGCACAAAGATGAACAATTTTTAGATCATCGCCTAAACCTTGGTGAGCAGCGTTAGCAGAAGCAGAAAGAATAATTTCTTTGATTGCCTTTGCAGCTTTCACAGGGAAACGACCAGCAGCAAAATTACCTTTTCGGTGACCAACACCATCAGTAAATCTTGTGTATGCGATCGGAACTTTCAAAGCAATAACGTTGTCTAAATAAGCAACAGCTTTCTCAACAGATAAACCTCGAAGAGCTTTACAAACATTGATAGAAGCTTTTGTAGAGATACCTAAATCTCGACCGTATGCTTTAGCACAATCTGAGCCAAATTTTTGAAATGCATAGTTTGTTTTTGTCATTTTTTAGCCTCTATCGTTTTGGTTTGTTGGTAACCCCTACACTGGTGTGCGTTGCTTTTCTTCGAGTAAGCGCATATTCACCAAAGTAATGACCAATCATTTCTTCTTTGAGAAGTATTGCTTGAAAACCTTTACCAGTATGAATTTGAACTGTTTTTCCAACCATAGATGGAAGTACAATCATGTCTCGTAAGTGAGTTTTCACGTTGTTCTTTTTGTTAATTTTCTCGATAAGTTTTTTATGCGTATCTGAAAATCCTCGCTTGATTGTTCGTCGTTGACGAGCTGGAAAAATTTCAGCTAACTCTGATAAAGAGAGTTGCTTTAATTCATCAAGCGTCTTGGAGTTAAATTTGAATTCTTTTAATGCCATACATATCACCTATTTAACGACCACGACCTGTTTTTCGTGCTCTTACAGCTCCTACTTTTCTACCAGGAGGTGCGTTCTTTGGTGCAGGTTTAGCTTTTGATTTACGTAACGTACGTTTGTTCCCAAACGGGTGCGCTACAGCATTCATTGCACTTGCAGAGACAACTGGCCAATATTTGTTTCGTGCTTTTGCAGCATAAAACTTGTTACCAGCTTTCAAGAACGGTTTATCAACTCGTCCGCCACCTGCAACAACACCGATCATTGCTTTACAATTAGGATGAAATTTTTTCTGTTTCTTTGAAGGTAGTTGTAAGACAACACCGTCTTTTGCTTTACTCACTACTCGTGCTGAAGCACCGCTTGAACGAACAAGTTTACCGCCGTCATTAGGCCGTAACTCGATGTTACAAACAATTACTCCTTCAGGAATAGATTTTAGAGGTAGAACATTGCCGTTTTTTAGTTCAGCTTCGTCACCGAAAAAAACTTGATCGCCAACCATTAAACCTTCTGAAGCGATGGAATAACCGATTTCTCCATCATCATAATATAATTGAGCTAGAGGTGCACTATGACCTCTACAGTGAACTAAATCCATAACTAAAGCATTCTCTTTATGAGGTAAGATTTTTGCTTCGCCTTTAAATTTGAATGAAGGACTTCGGAACGTTTGTGAACCTTTCCCTCGTTTTTGTGTTGTAATTGGTTTACCCATAGATCATCACCTTACATTAATTCGAGCTTTGTTGCTAAATCAACTGCAGGTGTATCTTCTGCAAGAGTTACATAAGCTCGTTTTTTTCCATCAGGACCGATTAAAGTATTAACGGAAACTATTTTTATATCGAATAAAGACATTAATTCATCTTTAATCATGCTCTTTGTTGCTTTCTTATCAACTAAAAATAATAATTTATTTTCAGATTCCATAAGACGAATTGCTTTTTCTGTTGCTAGAGGAGCTTTGATAATCATTGTGCGCCACCTTCAGTGAATAATTTTCTTTGCGAAAGAACATCAAGTGCTCCGTCAGTAAATAATGTTAATCTACCTTCATGTGTACCAGGTGCTAGTAACTCAGCGTTTAAGCTTGTTACTGGGATAACATCTGCTCCTTGAATGTTTGCTGCTGCTTTTAGTAAAGGACAGTCTTTTGAAACAACAAATAAGAAAGATTTCTTTGTAATTGTTTTTCGACCTCGTCGTTTCCCAACACCAGCTCGGATTGTTGTAGTAGATGCTCTAACAAGTTCATCTTCGAAACCTAACGTTTTCAATGCAAGAACAACATCTTTTGTTTTTGCAATATCTTCAAAGGTAGTATCTAATATGAAAGGGAAGCCTTTTGGAACTTTATGTCCTCGTTGTGCTACAAGATCAGCAGACATTGTTGCTGCAAGAGCAGAACGAATAGCTTTTCGCTTTTCTTTCACATTGATTTTTTGATCCCAAGATTTTTCTGCTTTTGGAGGGTGAGCTCGTCGACCACCAACCGTTTGCGGAGCAAATGCGCCAACAAAGTAAAATCGGGTACCTCGTCGATTTAATACTTTTCGAGGAGTTCTACTCTGACCGATACCGTATGTACCTCGGTATGCACGTCGTCGTTTTGAAAGGTAAGCAGAGTATTGTTTACCTGCTTCTGGACTCGCACCATATCGTTGACGTCTTGCAGCTTGAAGTGCAAGTACTGCTCGTTTGATTAAATCTTTTCGAACAGGTTCAGAAAACTGATCTGGAAGCGTGATTGTTTTTGTTTCGCTATTTTTTTGATCAACTACTTTTAATTTCATACCAATCACCTAGTTTCCTTGTTTAGAATCTTTACTAATGAATTCAACAGCAGGTAAAGATTTCTTTGCATGAGCTCGGAATGGAGCTGTAAATGTAATAAGTCGTTTCTTTGCACCTTGTAATGAACCTCGAACAAGTAAGCATGGTTGTTTTACTTCACCGTAGGTGATGAAACCGCCAGCAGGATTTACTTCTTCAGGTTGTACAATTGCAAGTACTTGATTATTATACTGTGTTCGTTGATGGTAACCCATTTGACCAGAGAATGCAACTCGGTACATGCTATGACCTTGAGCAATCCAACCACCTAAAGAACCGGGACCTCGAATAGTCTTTTCGGATTTGTGACTTCGAAGATTAACTCCGAATCGTTTTACCGGACCTTGATTACCTTTTCCTTTAGTTACTGCTCGTGAATCAAGCATATCGCCTGGTTGAATAATATCTTGAACAGAAATTTCTTTTTGCGCAAGTGTTTTTGCTAACTGTGCTTGTTCTTGAACAGAACCGCTGAGAGGAAGTTCGAAAACTTCTGGAGTTTTTTTACCAACACCTGCGTGGTGAGGTTGCGTATACACTTGTACAGTAATATGAGTGATGTTGTCTAAAGGAACTTTTTCAATATCGTCAACAGAACCTACTGCTGCTTTTGGAACTGCCTTTCGAGCAAATTCTTTTCCTGTTTTTAAGAACACTTCTTGTTCAACAACGGATCCATACCCTTTTGAAGCATAGAATCGAACTGCTGAAACTTTTAGAGGAGGGCATTCAACTACTGTTACAGGAATGCTAATTTTTTCTCCTTTTGTTGGAGAAGTTTTGCTAGTGTCAGTTGCTACTACATGAGTCATACCCGCTTTATAACCTGCAAAGCCAAGGAGTTTGCTTTCTTTTAAGATTGGCGTGTTTCTTACTCGAGCATACTGTCTACTTGCACGTACTCGAGGCCAAAATTGCATACTTCCATGACGTGGATTTTTTCTTTTTGCCATATGTATTACACTTCTTTATTTTGAATAACTATTAGCCAAAAAATAAGATTCTAAGAACAGTACGAGAACAAAATATTGTATACGGTACTGAAAAAAGATTTATTTTCAGGCCATCATATCATAAGCGTGACGTTATGAGTAAGGATAAGAAACCAAGAATTCTTTATAAAGGTTTTGTTTCTTAGATGGCTTATTTTCCTTAAAAAAAGAAAAAAACGCTTTTTTTCTGAAAAGAAGGTTATTTTTCCTTTTTTTCTCCTTTTTGAGACTTTTTAGAAGATTTTTTTCTTGGTTTTTTTCGTGAAGCAAGTTGAGATTTTCGCTTGGCATACATCGCAGGATTCTTAATTCGAGAACAAAAACCATCAGGTTTGCACACTAACAAAGAAGTATAATAATCATGATTATCACAATTAGGCGGCGGCATAGGCTTCTTTCCTTTTTTTAGTTGAGCAAGCTGGCCCTTCAAATACTGCTCTTTAAGAGGCTCAGGATTACGTTCATTCCACTCATAGATAAACGATTCAATCGCAGGATAGGTCCATCCACTCACCGATAAGAAATTTAACAAGACAAATAACGCTCGTTTCTTCCCATCATCCAGCCCTTTGAGAATTAACTGCATGCAAGGAGGAAAATACTGCTCTTCAATAGCATGCTCAGGAAGCTCAACTTCTTTTAACTCGTGAGAAGCAGAACGATCATCAAGATAAATATGACCTGCCTTGGCAAGATCGCCACCCAATACTTCTTGTAATAAAAACTCTGTTTCCTGGGCGGATGCATGAGAACGATCTAAAAACGAAGAAGAAACAACAGCAGAAAAAGGTTTTGCTCGGTCTTTATCAAAGGTTAAGACCTCATCAAGACCGATAGGAAGAGAAATTAAGCCAGATTTTTCGTGAAGAGAATACGGCATGCGATATAAATGACGACTCGCAAGCAAGACCGTATCAATTTCTATTACTGCCAATAAATTAAGAAAAGAACGAGGAGGTTTTTTACTTCCACAAAACGAACAAGAAGGAGAAGAAGTTTTTACCTGTACAGGATGAGTGCATTTTTCACAACGAATATACTCAGGATTACCTTGGGGACGAGACTGATGACCACAATTATCGCACTCATAGACTTTCTTTTGAGCAAAAGGTTGTTTATACTCTTTAGCACAATCAACGCACTGACGAGCAAATAACGTCTTACCAGATTTTTTTGCAACCTTCTCAAGATCTTGATGAGAGAATACCTTATCAAGAATAGAAATAGTTGTATCTGCTATTTTAACGTAATGAGAAGTGATATAGCTAAGGAGATAGAGAGCGATACGTTTTGGAAGCTCAGGAAAAAGAGTTCTTGTTTCTTTCATACTCCCATCAAAAAAGATTTTTTCAGGAAACGCTTGGAAAGGAACGCCAATATGAAAACCTTTATTCCCAGAAAATTTTACAGAAACACTTTTTACCTGATGATCCTCTAAGGCTTTAATGAAAAGATGAGTAATGAGTTTAGAAACCTCCCAATCAGGACAATCAACATCAAGTAACAAATCCCAACCTTTACGTAACTCATCAAGCTCGTGACGCTTCATACCAGAAGCAATAGAAAGAGGATTATGCCACAACTCCTCAGAACAATGAAAAGAAGAAGCCTTCTTTTTTGCAAATTCAAAAACATCTTGTTCATAGGAAAGAACATCAGGACGTTTTGAAAAATGAGACTTGTTAAAAATAACACTAATCTCTTTATCCTGAGCTTGGGCAACAATTTCTTTTCTCACATCAAGCCGTTTGTAATAAGAAAGAGAGGTTGCAATAAACATAACCAACACAAATACTTGCAAGAATAAAAAGCTACCGGATTAGAGCGAGCTATGTTTCTTCAACTCTTTATAAGATAAGTCTCGAAGACGAACAATCTCCTCAGCTTTTTTCTTACCAATATTTGGAACTTGTTGTAAGTCTTTAACAGAGGCTTTGAAAAAAGAAGCCAAGGAATCAAAATGATCAAGAATAGATTTTGCAACAACACCACCAATTTGAGGAAAACTACTTGCGATATACTCAAGCAACTCTTTATCAGAAAAAGGTTTTGCAGCATGAAAAGAAAAAGAGGAAGAAGATTCTTGCTGGGAACGCTTTGCAAGCGTGTAGAGTAATTGAGCAGATTGAAGAGGAGAAAAAGAATACAAAATAGGAATTTTATAAGAAAGAGCAATAGTGGCAAACATGCCTTGAATAGCATTTTGATCAACACGACGAGAAGAAGACTGGTTATGATCTTGATACTCAACAAGAAGAATAGGATGAGAATATTTTGCTAATTGATGAATTTGAGCAAGTAAACGACCATCAGTAATGGAGTCAACAAAGTCTTCATACCGTTTATACTCAACACACACATCCTTACTCACAACGTAATCACCAATTTGTAAATGTTCAAGACGAAGAGAAACGCCATGATTACGTAACGCCTTCATCACAGGAGAACCTTTCTCTCGATAATCAACAACAATAGATAGTTCTTCTTGAGAAGATTCTTTTTCAGAAGTAAAGGATTGAAGAGATTTTTGAGGAGAAGAAAACTCCACCGTAGGAGATTGTTGTAAATCACGAAGGACTTGATACATTCTTTTTTCCTTATGGTGAGCAACCCAACGAAACGCCTCATCACGAGTATTTTTTGTTACACACACAGCAACCATACCTTTCGTATGACGACCAGTTCGACCACGACGTTGAACGGTACGAATAGCACTAGGAACAGGCTCGTAAAAAATGACTTGCTCTACACTAGGAATATCTAAACCCTCCTCAGCAACACTCGTTGCAATAAGACAGGTAAACTCTCCTTGACGAAACTGATCAAGGACCTCTTTTTGTTTCTTTTGAGAAAAACCAACACCATTCTTTTTTGCCTGACCAAAAAACAAGGAAGAAGAAATATTTTTTTGATCAAGAAGTTTTTTAATAGAACCAGCAGAATCTCGAAACTGAGAAAAAATAATAATTTTTGCATCTTTATTTTTTTGAAGAATACCTTGAACTTGTTCAAAAACAGCAGCGAGTTTAGGATGTTCAACACCTTTTTCAAGCAAGTCTTTAGCCATTGCAAAAGATTGTAAAAAATCAGGATCAGAAGCAATATTCTTCACCGCTTTTACTGAAGAAGAACGAGACTGTTGAAACAAAGAAGTCGCATACATAAAAAACGCTTGCAAACTCTGCGTCTGCACTAACTCCAGAGCATGTTGTAATTTTAAAGCTTGAGCAAGAACACTCATCCCCATCAATAATTCAGGAGAACGCTCTTCTTGAATTCTTCGTTGTAATGTTCCTTGAAGTGCAAGTAGTTGTGTTTTTGATAAAGACGTATCGGAGAAAACAATCTCTTTTTCTTTAAGCTGAGCAATACGATTCAAATACGCTTTTTCTAAAGACTTTGAAATAAATTGAATAGAGGAAGGAAGCTGAACAGAAAGCCATTGAATCTCTGTATCTTGAACATACTCCTTAACATCAGGATCAGAAGATTTTCTAAACTCAATTTTTTCAATAGTAAGATTATTCATTACTTCAAGGATAGCAGTTTTATCTGTTCCAGGAGAAGCGGTAAGCGCAAGAATTCTCTGATGAGCAGATTGTTTGACATACTCTTTTGCTAAAAAAACATACGCGTACTCCCCTGTCGCCCGATGAGCCTCATCAAAAACAAGTAAGGAAACATCCTCAAGAGAAATTCGTTGACTGAGAACATCATTCTCAATCGTCTGAGGAGTTGAAAAAATAAAACGAGCCTCATCCCATAACTCAGCTCTTTTTTTAGGAGGAACGGTTCCTGTGAAGAGTGCAAAAGAAGAATCAGATAATAAAAAATGTTTTTTGAACGTCTCAAGTTGTTGCTGAACTAATGGTTTTGTTGGAGCAAGAAATAAAATTTTGCTTGAAGGATACAACATTGCTCGTCTTGCAGCAAGTAACATGGAAATCGCTGTTTTTCCTAAACCTGTTGGAAGGACAACTAAAGTGTTTTGAGCAGATGCGCTATTGAACAATACTGCTTGATACGGACGAGGAGTGAGGTTTGTGAGCATAGTATTGAAAGATAAGCACAATCTCTTTTATAAAGATAGGGCTTGGCTGTCCAGTGAACTCTCGTTAAGTATATAAATTCAGAAAGAATTGAAAAAGTACTTTCCACGATCTGGATGAAGACAATGACAAGAAATATTGCCTGTAGTGAGGCTATCACTCAATACTTTGACTATCTTGAAGATAAAACTCAAGAAGCATTCTCTCTAGCTCAACAAGCACGAAAGCAAGGATTTGATCCTGCTAGTGAAGTAGAAATCAAACTTGCAAAAAACATGGCAGAGCGAGTAGTAGGAATTATTGCAGTCCTTGCGCCACAAATTGTAGGAAGTGGAGTTGTTGAGCGAATTATCGAATTAGAAAAAGAATACGGATCACAAGATTGGAGAGTAGCATTTACTATCGCTCTTGAAATTGCAAAACAACAATACTGTTCCTTTGAAACAGATCTTGAAGCGATAGAAATAGGAGTTCGAACAGGGTTTGCTTACGTGACGGTAGGTGTTGTTTCTTCACCGCTTGAAGGACTCACTAGTATTGAAATTAGACCTCGAAGAGATAAGCAAGGAGAATATTTTAAACTCAATTATGCAGGACCTATTCGAAACGCAGGAGGGACTGCAGCAGCAACAAGTGTTCTTATTGCAGATTATGTGCGAAAACATTTAGGGTATGCAAAATACGATCCTGATGAAAAAGAAATCAAACGATGTCACGCAGAACTTGAAGACTATCATCAATACGTTGCAAACCTCCAATATTATCCTTACAAAGAAGAAAGTGAATTCTTAATGAAAAACATCCCTGTAGAAATTTCAGGAGATGCTTCAGAAAAACGAGAACTATCAAATGCAGCACTAAAAGATTTACCACGAGTAGAGACAAATAATCTACGAAGTGGATACTGTCTTATTCACTCCTCCTGTATTCCACTTAAAGCACCAAAATTATGGAAAAAACTTGGAAGTTGGGGAAAGGAATTTGGGATGGAAGATTGGGATTTTCTTGAACAACATATTACGTTACAAAAAGAATTAAAATCAAAAAGTTCACAAAAAAAAGAACAAGAAAGTGAACAAAAAGTGAAACCAGATGGCGTTTTTGTACAAGATATTGTAGGAGGGCGACCTGTACTTGGACATCCGATGAGAAGTGGAGGGTTTCGACTACGATACGGACGAGGAAGAGCAAGCGGATACTCAGGACAAAGCATTCATCCCGCAACCATGCATATTCTTGAAGAATATATTGCAACAGGAACACAACTTAAAGTTGAACGACCAGGAAAAGCAGCAGCGTTCACGCCTTGTGACACTATTCTTGGACCTGTAGTAAAATTAAAAGATGGAAGTGTCTTACAACTGCAAGAAGAAGAACAAGCAAAAGCAGTTGCAAAAGATGTGGAAGAAATACTTTACTTAGGAGATGTTCTTATTAATTATGGAGATTTCTTTGATCGGGCACACACCCTCGTACCACCAGGATACTGTGAAGAATATTGGACGCTACAACTACAAGAAAAAATTAAAGAAGGAAAAGAGCCAAGTATTGATAAAGAAAAATTACAAGAATTACTTGAGCAACCATTACAAACTAACCTTGATTATTTAACAGCAAAAACGATCAGTCAACAAACAGAAATACCACTCTATCCAAAACATATCTTTTTTTACAAGGAAATAACAAAAGAAGAACTTCTCACTCTTTATCGAGAAGTGACACGAGTAGAATTAGAAGTGCCAAAACTCTTTTTTAACAAGGAAGCAAAACGAACATTAGAACTGTTAGGGGTAGAACACACTATCGAAAACAATCTTCTTTGTGTGAAAGGAGATAGGGCTCTTGCACTTAGTGACACCTTAGGAATACACTCTCAGTTAGATGCACAAAGCCAAGAGAAAAAATTCAAAGAACAAGAAGAGGAAGATGTTCTTACTCTTATTAATAATATTTCTCCATTTGAGATTAAAGATAAATCAGGAATCTTTATTGGAAGTCGAATGGGTCGTCCTGAAAAAGCAAAAATGAGAAAACTCACTGGATCACCACACGGACTATTCCCTGTAGGAGAAGACGGTGGACGACTTAGAAGTTTTCAAAGCGCACTACAAAAGAAAAAAGTAACAAGCACGTTTCCTGTTTTCCATTGTCCTAATTGTAAAAATGTTACTCCATTTAGTATCTGTGAAATGTGTGAAACAAAAACAGCACGACAAAAAATAGAATTAGGAACAAAAGAAGAGTACGATCCAAAAAAGGCAAAAGAATTTCCAGAGAAAAAATTCCTTGATTACAAAGAATGGTCCGTTCCTATTGTTGATTTATTTCAATACTGTTTGAAAAAAATGAATACAAGAATTTATCCAGACCTTATCAAAGGAGTGAGAGGAACAGTAGGTGTTGATCATACCCCTGAACACCTCATAAAAGCAATTCTTCGAGCAAAACACGGCGTTCATGTAAACAAAGATGGAACGGTACGATACGATGCTTCAGAAATTACCCTTACTCATTTTAAACCAAAAGAAATAGGAACAAGTATTGAGAAATTACGAACATTAGGCTATACTCACGATATTTATAACAAGCCTTTAGAGAATGAAGAACAAATTCTTGAATTAAAAGCACAAGACCTCGTACTTCCAGCCTGTGAAGTGAGTTTGGAAGAAGGAAGCGATGCTATTTTATTACGAACCAGCCAGTTTATCGATGACCTTTTAGAAAATCTTTATCAACTACCTCCTTATTATAATGCAAAAACACCACAAGATCTTGTTGGAGAACTTATTATCGGACTTGCACCACACACCTCAGCAGGGAGTGTTGGAAGAATTATAGGATTTTCAAAAACACAAGGAATGTTAGCACACCCACTTTATCACGCGGCGATGCGACGAGACTGTGACGGGGATGAGAGTTGTTTCTTTTTACTCTTAGATGGATTTCTTAATTTCTCAAAAAAATATCTCAGTACTAATAGAGGTGGAACGATGGATGCTCCTTTAGTATTAACGAGTATTCTTAACCCATCAGAAGTTGATGACATGGCCTTTAATGTCGATATTGTCGATCACTATCCACTAGAATTTTATCAAGCAGCAGAAGAATATAAAAAACCCTGGGATGTGAAAATAAAAAAAATAAACGAAGTACTATTCACAGCAGAACAATTCGAAGGACATTTATTTACACACGATACGAATGATATTAACGCAGGAGTACTTTGTTCAGCATATAAAACACTACCTAGTATGGGAGAAAAAATAGAAGGACAAATGAGTCTTGCAAAAAAAATACGAGCAGTAGAAACAAGCGATGTAGCTCGACTCGTTATTGATAAACATTTCATTAGAGATACGAAAGGGAACCTTCGAAAATTCAGTCTACAAAAATTCAGATGCGTACATTGTAATGAAAAATATCGACGACCACCACTTATTGGAAAATGTACTGAATGTGGAGGAAAAATAATTTTCACCATCTCAGAAGGAAGCATTATGAAATACATGCAAATGAGTCTTGACCTCGCAGAAGAATACGGTGTAAGTGAATACTTAAAAGAAAGTCTTTACTTAACTCAAAAAAGAATATTAGATGTTTTTGGAAAAGACAAAGAAAAACAAACAGGGTTAGGAGACTTTGTTTAAGACCTGCAAAACATAAACGTTTAAAAAGAAAGAGATATTTTACTTCTACCTATGGATTATAAAGAATTACTTTTACGAGGAAGAAATCAACTACCTGAAGAGCAAACAAAAAGCCAACGATTTGAAATTCCAAAAGTAAAAGGACATGTACAAGGGAATAAAACAATTATCTCAAATTTAGGAGAAATTGCAAAAACACTTGAACGAAAATTAGAACTTCTTGTAAAATTTATAGAAAAACAACTTGCAGCCAAAGCAATTATTGAAAAAAACTTCGTTATTTTTAATGCAAAGCTTTCAGCAGGAAAAATTAATATTAGAATCCAACAATTTGCAGATCAATTTGTTATTTGTAAAGAATGTGGAAAACCAGATACTTCTTTAAGTAAAGACACAGGAGTCTTTTTCCTTAAATGTTCAGCATGTGGTGCAAAATACAGCCTGAACACAAAAATCTAGTGGAAACATATTTAAACTTCATCTGCTCAAAAAGAAGTAATGAAGCTAAGAAAAAAAATTGATCGATACTTAGATTTTACTTCACAAGAAAAAATCGATTATGCGATTACAGCAATTGTCTTTGCAAGTGTATTTTTCTTTTTTCTCTGGAGAGTTACTCCTCTCACGTATTTTCTCGCATTTCAACTCTATCTTAGTCTTTTAGTTGCAAGCTTTATTGTTGTTGGATTATTTGTCTTTCTAAGCAAAAGTATAGCTATTTATTATGATTATACTGCCACGTATGAACGATGGACAACAGGATTGCTCATAGGATTTTTTATTACTTTTCTGAGTTATGGATTTGTTCCTGTAAGTTTTGCAGGAAGTATTGATATGAAACGAATACCTTCCCTAGGACATGGGAAAATATTCTCAGGAGAAAATAAGAGTGAACTCTTTAATACAAAACTTCTTGTTCTCGCAACACTTACCTTCTTTGGTATAGCGATGCAAATTATTCATAGCATTATAGGAATGTCTTTTTTTGCTTATCTAACACAAATAACAGGACTGGTAGTTTTTCTAAGTATCTTACCACTTGGAAAAACATTTGGAATTATTCTTTTCCATACGAAAAAACAAAGCTATTTCTTATACGGAAGCATTCTTCTTGCAATAAGTGCTCTTCTTATCGTGAATAATATGTATGCAGTGTATATTGGACTTCCTGTTGGTCTTGTTCTTGGGTTTATTGTGCAAAGATTATTTGCAAAAATGACTCGTTAGTGAATTTTGCTACACAGAGAAAAAACTATACACTCCTTTTGCTGCAAGAACACTTCCAAAAAAGAATGATAAAAAGACCACTGGAAGGAGTAAAGAAAGTAACATATATGATCCTGTGAGAAGATCAAAGAAACTAAAAACATCACCAAAATAAAGATAACCTTTGATAATAAGATACAGTGAAAGACCAATAAATAAACGAAGAGGAGAAAAATCCACTAATGATAAGAATAAGAGTGCCGCAGCAAAGATATCTAAAAGACTATACAATTTTACGATAAACATGAATTGTAAAGAAAGAAAGAGATATTTTTAAACTTTATTGTAGACTATTTTGTAGAGTTGAATGAAGGAAGTAGGATCGAGAGGAATACCTAGATCACTAATTTTTTGAGCTAAACGTTGTCCAGGACGAGCATCATCAGGTTCATTAAACTGAAGAAAAGAAGAAAGAAGAGAAGAGTAAATATAACGTTGATTTAATAAAAGAACAACTTGTTTATTTTTTTTAGAAATTTTACCAGAACTAAGAGAAAGAGAGATATCCTCTTTTACTAAAAGATTTTTTTGCAAAACAAAACCTGCAGCTTTAAAGAACTCTTGGAGTGTAAAGAAAAGAGCGTCTTGTTTTGAAGGAGTAGAAGAAAAATCAAGGGAAAGAGAGGAAACAGTACCACAATCATAAATTCTTCCCAAATATTTTTTAGAAACTTGTTTTACTTTACCATCCACCCAAGAATTCTCAACAAGATACGCATACTTGTTACCTTTGATAGTTTTTGCGCGAACAAACATTATGATTTAACCTTATCTTTTTGACGTTGCTCTTCTAACAATCTTCGATACTCGGCAACAGATTTTGTATCAGGAATGGTTGAAAAGTTTAAGAGTTTCACTTCACGAGTTTTCAAACTCACACAAAAAGCTCTGCCCGGCTGTGGTTCTAAACCACGCTTTTCTTGATCTTCAGTAATTGCTGTCCAACTTGAACTTTGAATACAAGTAATATTTCTATACTGGGTTGTCTGAGCTCGATGAATATGACCTGAAACAAAAATATCAGGAATAGGATCGATTAATAAGGCATCCTCAACAGGATCAGGAATATATAATGAAGAACCATGAGACGGTGCAAGATGTCTTTTTTGTAATAAGAATTTCATAATTTCATCGCTTGCTTTCTGACCACCTTTTTCACGAATACTAGGAATAGCATCAGCATAATAAACCAAAGAATAACCATGATACAATAAAACATTAATACCTGGAAAATCTTCAGTTTTATCAAGAGCAACAACAGAAGGGTTTGAAACCATAATTACATTTTCCATCTCCCATAAATCTTTTGCATATTCTTTTGGAAGAGGAAGTTGAGGCTCCGCAATTCGACCAACATCATGATTTCCAGCACAAATAATGATTTTAATATGAGAAGGAATTTTTTTCAAATATAAAGCAGATAATTCATATTGTTTATAGACACTTATTACGCTTAAATCATTTTCTTGACCAGGATAAATACCAGCACCTTCAATAATATCACCAGGAATAACAACATATTTTACTTTCTTTGCCATTTCTCGTTGCTTGAGTGAACCTAATTTGCCATTCAGCCACAACAATAAACGTTGAAATTCTTTTTTTAAAAATTCTTTAGAACCAAAATGAATATCTCCAAAAAAAACAACGTAATGATCATACGGAGATTTTCTTAATTCTTTGTTAAGAGGAATATCTGGAAAAATAATTGTATTTGCAAAAACAATTTCTCCACCACTAGAACCAACAATACCAATAGTTTCATCTAAAACAATATCTTTAGCGATGGCTAATAAATCTTTATTATCATTATGAATAAGAACTTTAATCGTCCCACTTAAATCTTCTAGTGTAAGAATAATGTGTTTGTTTTTTGTTTCTTGAACATCAAGAACCATACCAATAAGAGAAACAGTTTCTCGCTCTTTTTTAGAACGAATCCGCGCAATACTAGATAAACCTTGTAATTCAGATCTATTTTTTAACATTCCTTCAAGATGTTTAAAACGAACTGTAAAATGTTTGACAAAATCTTGAATTGTTCTTTTTGAAGGAGTTTTTTCAAAACTTTTTATGATTTCAACAGAACCTTTTGATTCTGATTTAAAATGTTGAACAAAAAAGGAAGTAGTAGAAAGGTCAGGAAAGTTCTTCTTGAAAAAAACTTTCAAAGCCTCTTCTTGCTGAGGAGACTCTAAAACTTCTCGAATTTCTTGTTCAATATCTTCATCAACAAATTCATGATTATCGACAAGAAAATTAGTTACCGTTGTAATATCCATTTAATTATCCACACCTAATTCTTGAGCTAAAATAAGGAATACTTTATCAAGTAAATGAGAAGGGATTGCTAAATGAATCTCTCGAGTTCTTCCAAAACGACCTTTAGAAATTACTTTTGCATTAATTAAACCAAGCATGTCTAATTCTGCAATAATATCTGAAATTCTTCTTTGAGTAATAGGACGTAAACCCATCTCAGAACAACGTTCTTTGTAAATATCATAAACATCACCAGTAAAGATAGCTCGTTTTTTATTCTTGACTTTTTGATTATTTAATAAAGAGAATACTGCAAATAAGACTGCTTGAAATTGTTTAGGTTGGGTTTTAACAACATCAACAATACGTTCACGCTCAATTTTCTCTTCAGCTAAATCAATATGCTTAATCATTACTTTTTCATCTTTTGTACGTTCAGCAAGCTCACCCGCAACCCTTAATAAGTCAATAGCTCGACGTGCATCACCATGCTCTCTTGCAGCATAAGCAGAACATTTAGGAATAACACCATCATCAATTTTTCCAGGTTTAAAAGCCTGTTCGCATCGTTTCCTTAAAATATCTTGAATTTGAAGAGCATTATATGGATGAAATAATACTTCTTCCTCACTTAAACTACTTTTTACTCGAGGATCAATATGGTTTGCAAACATTAAATCGTTACTAATACCAATAATAGAAATTTGAGCTTGTTTTAATTCACTATTAATTCGTGTGAGATTGTAAATAATTTCATCGCCAGTTTTCTTAATTAATTGGTCAATTTCATCAAGAACAAGAATAAGAAGTTGCTCTGATTCATCAAGAGCTTGGTAAAAAATATTGTATACTTCATCCGTTGGAAGACCTGTTGCAGGAATAGTTTTTCCTAAATTTCTTGCGATTTCTGCAATAAGACGATATTCTGTATCTGCAACTTTTTTTAATTTACAATTAATGTACATTATTTTGATAGGAATGTCATTTTCTTTTGCAACTTCTGAAATTTGTTCAGTCGTATATTTTACCGATAAGGTTTTTCCTGTGCCTGTTTTTCCATATATAAAAAGATTTGATGGTTTTTCTAATTTTAAACTTGGAGCGAGAATTTCTGCAATTTGGTTAATATGTTCATCACGATGTGCTATTTGATCTGGTACGAAAGATACTTGCATTGCCTTCTTATTCGCGAAAATTGATTCTTGTGCTAAAAATGATTTAAAAAATCCCCCTAAACTTTTACTTGCCATATATTCCAGAAGAAACAAAGGTTTTAAAAATAAATTGCGTGTGGAACTATAGTAATTAAAACATATATATTGGAAAGACTATATTTAGAGCGAATAGATGTGACACCTTAATTTCCTTTAGAGATTGTAATTAAAATAAAAAAGATAAGGGTTTGAAAAAAATAATATGTATACATAAACTAATAATTGTTTAAAATATGTTGATTTACTATATCGACTACATAAGTAAATTCAATTACAAAATAAAAAGTGTTACATATACATTAAAATAAATAATTTATAATATATAATATACA
>SKGA01000002.1 GCA_007117735.1 Candidatus Woesearchaeota archaeon
AGTATCTAAATATTCTTCTTAAGAATCTTAAGGAAGTCTTAAGGTTTAAAGAAATATGCACCGGCCGGGATTTGAACCCGGACCGACGGCTTGGAAGGCCGCAATCCTACCATTAGACTACCGGTGCTAGTAAACAAAAGAAAGCAGAACTTTATTTATAAACATTATGTTTCTTTTTCTTTCTTAAACCATTTTTCGAATAAACTTTATATATTACTGCTTTTTAGAGACAGTATGAATATTCTTGTTGTTGTTGCACATAGCGATGATCAAATATTGGGGGTTGGCGGAACTATTGCTCGCTATCTTGATCAAGGTCATACGGTGAAAACAATAATTTGTACTGATGGCGAGCTTACTCATCCTCATTTTAAAAAAGAAGTTATTAAAGATATTCGAAGAAAAGAGAGTGAAAAAGCTGATGAGTTCTTAGGTGGGGATGGTGTCTTGTTTATGGGTCTTAGTGAGGGAAAACTTATTTCTCTTCTAAAAAAGAAAACTCCTCCTCCTTTTCTTGCAGATATGCTCTCTTCATTCAAACCAGATTTGATTTTTACTCATGCGCTTGATGAAGCTCATCCTGAGCATATTGCAGTGGCTCAATATGTTTTATCTACTTATGATTCTGCACCTGCTTCTCTTAAGAAAAAATTAGCAGTGTATAGCTTTGGTGTTTGGCGGCTTGTTAAATGGAAACAACGAAACACTCCTCGAATGGTTGTTGATATCTCTTCCTATTTTACAAAAAAAATTCAGGCAATTCGTCTGTTTAAAAGTCAAAAATTAGCAATGTTTACTTTAATTGCTTCAGTTTATATTAAAGCGATAACTAGCGGTTTTCGTTATCAAAAAAACTTTGTGGAGGTTTTTTATAAATTACGATGAAAAAACAACGTTTACTTATTGCAACGGATACCTTTCTTCCTCGAAAAGATGGCGTTTCTCGTTTTCTTCAAGGATTGCTTCCTCTTCTTACACAACATTTTGAAGTTACTCTTGTTTGTCCACATCATCAACACATTCCTCCTTTTCAAGATGTCACTATTAAAACAATCAAAAATACCTCTTTTAAGATAAATGATATGTTTATTCCTTATTTTTCTTATTTTACTATTCGAAAATTGGTTAAACAATCAGATATTGTCTTTACACAAACTCTTGGTCCTATAGGTGCGAGTGCTTTACTTTCTGGTCGTTATGCTCGAAAAAAGGTTGTTAGTTTTGTTCACAGTTTAGACTGGGAGCTTGCTAAACGTTCGTTGAGTACTTCTTGGTTTAGAAAACCCTTTTATTTTTTTGCAAAATGGTTTGCAAAATTTTGTTACTCTCGATCATCGCATCTTATTGTTCCTTCAGAATCAATAGGAGATATTTTTACTTGGAAAAAGATTTATACTCCTCGCTCAATTGTTCATTTAGGAGTTCAAACTTCCAAATTTCAACCTTCTTCCTCTGAGAAAGTTAGAGAGTTGAAACAGCGTTTAGGAATTTCTCTTGCAGATACTGTTATAGGTTATCACGGAAGAATTTCTCCAGAAAAGGATCTTCCTACTCTTGTTCGTGCATTTATTACGTTAAGAAAAAAATATCCTCATGTAAAGTTATTGCTACTTGGAAGCGGAGTAGCTTCTTTAGAAAAACAATTAAAAAAACATAAAGGGGTCATTCTTCATCCTGCAGTCTCTCATGTTCAAGATTTTCTTTCCTGTATGGATATGTATGTGCTTCCTTCACTAACAGAAACTACTTCTTTATCGGTTCTTGAAGCAATGGCGATGGGATTGCCTGTTGTTTCAACACCTGTTGGTTTTGTTAAGGATTATATTCGTTCAGGAAAAAATGGTTTGTTTATGAAACCTTCGCAAAGTCGTTCGTTAGTATATCAACTTGAAAAGTATTTAAAGGATGATTCTTTTCGAAAACAGGTTGGTGCGCAAGCAAGAAAAACGGTCAATGAACGATTTGATTGGGATCGTAGTGCGAAGGAATTAGTAGAGGTGTTACTCAATTTTGAAAAGAAAAATCATTAAATTAGCGGAGAAAACATTAGTTGTTTCTCTTCCCTCATCTTATATTAAAGATTTTCATTTAGAAAAAGGTGCAGAGCTAGACGTATCTTTTCAAGACTCTTCTATTATTTTCTCTCCTGAATTACTTGTTCAGCCTAAAAAGACTTATGAGTTAGATGCAAAAGGTTTATCGGAGAGGAGTTTACGTTGGATTATTTCTAGTCTTCATAAACAAGGTTATGATCAAATTATTGTTCTTCACTACACTGATGAACAACATGCTCTTCTTGAAGAATTATCTACTTCTCTTTTTATTGGCTTTATTATTAAAGAAAAGACTTCTCTTCGAATTGTTTTAGGAGAAGTTGCAAGTATTTCTCCTGATGAGTTTGACCGAACGTTTCGAAGAAGTTTTCATCATGCAAAAGATCAGTTTTCTCTTTTTCTTGAGGCTGTTGAACAAAAAGATGTTTCTTTATTTTCTCAGTTGATTGCTGGAGAGAAAGAAAATAATAAACTTACTAATTTTTGTGAACGATTACTTAATAAAGATCTTTTTCGAAAAGAAAAAGGACATTTTTGGTATGTTCTTATTTGGAACCTTGAAAAACTTGTTGATTCGTTAAAATATATTGCTCTTCAAGAACAATTTCCTGAAGATGAGCAAACAACTCTTCTTGTTGAACAAGTTGTTTCTTTTGTTCATACGTATTTAGATTTAATTTTTTCATTTTCCTTGGAAAAGCTTTCGGAACTTTCTTTAGAAAAGAAAACTCTTGAGAAAGAAATTCTTTCCTCTTTTCACATTGATTCTGTCTATAAGCATTTTTTACATATGATTCTTTTACAATGTGCTGATTTTTCAGCATCGACACTCGCTATCCAAGAGGTGGTTGGTAATTCAATTTAATGCTGATGGATCTTTGGCTGTAAAAAAATCAGTGCCTCGAGATCATATTCAACTCTTTGCTCTTCTTAAAGAACTTTCTTTTCCGGTAGGAAAAAAACTATTTGTTCAATTACTTCGAGGTGAAAAAAATGCTCGAATTTCTCGACTTCAGTTAGATAAAAACGCTCATTTTGGTTGTTTAGGAGGGTATCAAGAGGAAGAATTGAATACGTTTCTTGATTTTCTTTTAGGTAAAGAATTTTTAGTGATTCAAAAACATCAAGGTAGATATCCTGTCCTTCATTTAACTTCAAAAGGTGAGAAAGAGTTTGTTGATCGTGAGCATTCCTATAAAGTTGATGAGGTTGAATTATCGTTTCAGGCACCTTCATTGCATCAGTACGCGGTCACACCTATTACCTCAGAACACCAGTCTCTTATGGATGTGCATGCAGATTTTCTTCAACGATTTACTGTGGAACAACAACAAGCAATTGTTGCTCTTGAAGCAAAACAACTTTGTATTGCGGGAGCGGGGAGCGGGAAAACAAGTGTTCTCACTCATAAAATTGCTTATTTAGTTAAATTTTGTAATGTTTCTCCTTCAGAAATCCTTGCGATTACGTTTACTCGAAAAGCGAAACAAGAAATGAAACATCGTCTTGAACAGTTACTGGGCTCTTCTTCTGTTCGTATTGAAACGTTCAATAGTTTTGCTGAGAAAGAACTCCTTGCTAAAGGATTTCAATTATATGGGAAAGAAAAACAGATGGCTTCTTCTAAAGAGTTTGTTCGAATTGTTATTTCTTCTTTACAAAAACTCGGTCAGTCTGTTGACACTTTTATGAGGCAATACTTTACAAGTAAAGAACAGAAAGGGAAAGAACCTCGAGAACTTTTTTTTAGTTTTTTATATGATTTTCGAGCAATTTTTGACGGGTATGTCCAACAACCCTCTTTTAAAGAATATATTCCTATTTTAGATAAGGCTCCTCTTACTGAAAAAATTGTTGCGACTACTATTCTTAAACTCTGCGAGGAGGTCTATCAAGCACTTCACGAGCAAGGTCTTCGAACGTATAGTAATCAATTAGTTGATGTAACTGCTTTATATGAACAGTATCCTTCTTCTCGTCGAAATTACAAGTGGATTTTAGTTGATGAGTATCAGGATGTCAATGTTTTACAAGTACAGTTATTAGAGCAACTTGCTCCTTCTCATCTTTTTGTAGTGGGTGATCCTCGACAAAGTATTTATGCGTGGAGGGGAAGTGATCCTGAAATGATTTATCGATTTATCGCTCCTGAAACAGCAGTTTTTGAACTAACAACTAATTTTCGAAGTACTTCTCAGGTTGTTTCCTTAGCAAATGAGCTTATTAGTAATTCCTTTAAAGGTCATAATAGTTTTGCTCCAATGACGGCGTTTGACACGAGAACAGGTCTTGTTTCCTTAGTGCGTTTTGCTACCGAGCAGACGGAAGCTATTGCGGTTGTTAGTCAGATTAAGGAATTGGCAGTGGCGAGAAATGACATTTTTGTACTTGCACGAACTAATAAAGCTCTTGATAAAATCCAGGAACAACTTGCTCGTGAACAGATCGATTTTGTTGTTCGTACAGAAGAGAAGAAATCTGTTGATATTTCTCAACAAAAAGATAAGGTTGTACTCTCAACAGTTCATGCTGCCAAGGGTTTGGAGGCAGAAATTGTCTTTTTAGTAGGTGTTACGATGAATTTGTACCCTTGTAAGGCAAAAGATCATAGATTTGTTACGTTATTATCTACTAAGGATGATTATGATTCTTATGAGGAAGAGCGAAGAATTTTATATGTTGCTTGTACTCGGGCTAAAAAAGAACTTCGAATGAGTTATGCTGGTTCACCTTCTCCTTTTTTTGCACAGAATGTGCTTTCTTGTTGCACACACCGTGTTCAGGAACAACAGACTCGTATTTTTCAATCGTCTGCGCAGCGAGAGGATGTTGTTGAACAACAACGTCAAGCTCTTCGAAGATGGAGATATTTAGAAGCTCAAGAACGAGGAGTTCCTGCATACATGATTTTTAGCGATCGGGCTCTTGACCATTTATTAGAATTACAACCGCTCACGGTTGAAGAATTAGAAGAGGTCAGCGGTTTTGGGAAAACAAAAATTGCGGAGTTTGGCAAGGATATTCTTCATATCATGTATCGTTAGACTTTTTCTCAATTTTGTGTTTTTGAAAGAAATACAACATGCAGTCAACCCCGTCAAATGTCACTTTCTTTCTTAAGTCTGCATTTCCAAATTCTACATACCAACCTGCTGCTTCTTGTACGGCACTGTTGCATACAGGGCACAGAGTGATATTTTCTCTTTTTTTTCGTTGAATTTCTTGCGTAATGACTTTTTGTAAGTTGCCTTTTTTGAGATCTTTTTCAATTAATCGAATATCTTCGATTGGGAGCTCTTCTATCCATTGTGCTAATTTATTCATGTTTTTTTTACCTTTCCAATTCTTCAAATACACGCTCTTTTTGGAATAGTATGGTGTAGCTTTTTAATAAGTCTACATAATACTGGTCGTTTCTTTCTTTCCCCTCTTTAATTTCGTTACTTGTATGTACCCAACAATTTACTTCTTGACTGTTTTGGTGAAATGAACTGATTTCTTTTCGGTAGAATTCTAATTGTTCGGGCGTGGTAATTGCAATAAGTTCAATAGTTTTTTCTGTTGTTTTTAGTAGGGCAAACCCTTCTAGTTTCTCTAGTAAGTCTTTTTTTGTCCAAAAATAGGTTGATAATATATCGTGATGATTGGGAATTGTTGTTAATACTTGTAAGTATAGTTGTGTTAGGGGCGTGCTTGTTGCGAGGTTTGTTTGTTTGCAGGTAGTATTTGTTATGTGTATAAGTTGGATGATTGGTTTAGCAATTTCGTATTTTTTTGCAGGTTTTCCTACTTTTTGTTCGGTAGATGTTGTCTGTTTAATAATTTCTTTTGCTTCTAAGAGTTTTATTTGATTGAGAACGTATGGTAGGCTGACGTTTGTCGCCTTTGCAATTGCTGAAGCACTCGCTGGTTGTTTACTAATTTCTTTTAGTACTTGCATTCGAGAGGGGGTGAAAAATGTTAGCTCCATGTATTTTTTGAAGACGTTTTTTTATATAAATGTATTCTTTTTTTACTTAACTTAATAAGTTATTATGTTAGTTAAGTTATTATTTTTTTGTATTTATAAAAGACAATCTTTATAAAGAATGCTTTTCTAGTTTTGTTTAGTTTGTAAAAGGGGTGACAAAAAGAGAGTGAAAGTGCTAATGTTTGGGTGGGAATTTCCTCCATACTTTGCAGGCGGCGTTGGAATGGTGTGTTATGAATTAACAAAACAGTTATCTTCTCTTGGAGTTGAAATTAAATATGTTATGCCTTATGCTCCAGAAACCTTGCAAAGTGACTTTCTTCAATTAGTGGATGTATCTCGAAATGTTGATACAACTCAAAATTTAGAAACATATCAACATCTTTCTGTGACCAAAGTTCAAGGTTTGTTAACCGCATACCAAACACAGGATGAATATTTCTTACAAAAATCTTTACTTGAGCAGCGTTCTTCTACTCTTTCGCGACCTGCCCTTCGAGATAATACTCGAAAGTTGTACGGGGATAATCTTTTAGAAGAAATGGATTTATTCAGTCAACGAGTTGCTTACTTATACGATCAAGGACATTTTAGAGATTTTCAAGTCATTCATGCGCATGATTGGACAACTGTTCCTGCAGCAACTGTTGTGAAACGAAAATCAGGAAAACCTCTTCTTATTCACGTACATATTACAGAATTTGACAAAAATGGGGGTGCGGGAGCGAATCCTCAAATATATGAAATTGAGAGACAAGGATTTTTTGCGGCAGACGAAATATTGACAGTAAGTCAGAAAATCAAAGATACTTTAGTTTCTCATTACGGAATTGATCCTCAAAAGATTGAAGTAGTACATAATGGAAATGTAAAAATGAACCCTGTTGTACATGCAGGAGAAGAATTTAAACAAGGACATAAAGTTGTTTCTTATCTTGGACGTGTAACTACGCAAAAAGGTCCCGAACATTTTGTGGAAATGGCTGCTCTTGTTCTCCAACATTATCCTAAAACAAAGTTTGTTATGGGTGGAACGGGTGACAAATTACAATCTTGTATTGACCGCGCTAAACAACTTGGAATTTATGATAATTTTTATTTTCACGGGTTTTATACTCGAGAAGATGCGGACTTTTTTTATGATGTCAGCGATGTTTTTGTACTTCCAAGTCTTAGCGAACCATTTGGAGTAACTCCTTTAGAGGCGATGTGTAAGGATACGCCAACTATTGTAACAAAGCAATCAGGGGTTTCGGAAGTTCTTAAACATGTTTTTAAAGTAGATTGGTGGGATGTGCAGAAAATGGCCAGTCAAGTACTTCATTTATTAGTTAATCCGACGTTACATGGTTTGTTAAAAAAGAAAGGTAAGCAAGAAGCAGAATCTCTAGATTGGCAAAAACCTGCAAAAAAATGTATGGCTCTTTATCAGGAGGTGTCTTCGTAATGAAAGTAATTTCTGTGGATGTTCCCGTCATTCTTGCACCGTTTCATGTTTTTCAGATAGGAAGCAACCAATCCTATCTTAATCAAGGTCATATGGATCATTGCACCAGGGAAGAGGTGGTCAAACAATTAGAAACACTTTGTTCTCTGAGGTTAACTGAAGATGTAGCATTTTGTTTCTCAGGTCCTCTCCTTTCATTTTTAGAAGAAGAACGGCCAGATCTTCTTGAACAACTTAATACATTTATCTCTTCACATTCTCGTGCTCATCTCGCTCTACAACCTTATTATACGACGTATCAAACCTTATTTTCAGACTCCACTACTTATATTCGACAACATGCGGCATTACTTGATAAACATTTTTCAAAAACGCCAACTTATTTTGTAGGGGGAGAACACGACTCTTTACCTTCTGTTTCTTCAACTTCTTCACTTTCTGCTTTCTTATCGCAACAAGAAGAACACTTTTCATTCTCAAGCGAATTACAAACTCATATTCTTGACGAGCTACACTCGCTTGCACCGCACGTGTTTGCAACAGAAGATCAAGAACTTATTTCTTCATTCTTACATCTTTCCTCTCCTTCTTTACTTCATCATATGCATCCTGATCATTCAAACGATCCTTATGATGCGTATACTGCTCATTTATCTATATTACACGATATCACACATCGAATTTTAGTTGCAAAACAATTAGAGAAAGGTATTATTTCTCAGGAAATTCCTTCTCTTCATCATTCCCCTTCATCGTATTTGTCCAAATTATAAAAAAGAGGTGACTACTTATGCCGCGAGCAAAGAAAACAACGACAACAAAGAAAGCCACAAAAAAATCAACAACGACTCGAAAAAAAACTCGAACAGTCAGAAAAAAGAAGGTTTTCAAAAGAACTGAATTTCCCTTTAAATTAGTAAATGGTGAAGAGTTAACTCATTTTATTGATTTAGCAGAGAAATTAGCAGATATTGAATCTTATGTTCTTCAACATCATATTGTCGATGACAGACATGATTTTGCTCAATGGATTCATGATGTATTTGAAGATAAAGAACTAGCAAAAGCTCTTGAGAATAAAAAAGATCCTCAAGAAATGAGACTTATTATTTATCGACACATAGTGCATAAATATTTGGAGTAGATGTATATGGAACTACAACATACTCCCGATATTCTTTTTGAGTCAAGTTGGGAAATTTGCAATAAAGTTGGTGGTATTTATACAGTTATTACTTCAAAAATTCCAGTTTTGAAAAATCTTGTTTCTGAATATTGTTCTATAGGTCCTCTTTTTGACTCTTTACCTGAAGAATTTACTTCTCAACAACCTTCTTCTGAATTACAATCTATTTTTGACATGTTATCTCATGAAGGGATTCGATGTGTTTATGGAGTATGGGATGTAGTAGGAACTCCTTGTATTCTTATAGACGGGAGATCTCTTTTCGTACATGCTAACGATATTAAAAAGTTTCTTTGGGAACAGTATGGTGTTGATTCTTTACATTCAGCATATGATTTTAATGAACCTCTAGTATGGTCTTGGGCAGTTGGTAAATTTATTGATTTGTATCAGAAACAAGCTCCTGATAAAACTGTTTTAGGTCATTTTCATGAATGGCTAGCGGCTTTCTCAGTATTCTATTTAGATAGTGTTTCTTCTTCTGTTTCAACAGTTTTTACAACACATGCGACGATGCTTGGTCGGACACTTTGTTCACATGGCAAGCTTGATTATGATAATTTTTCAGTTGACAACCCTGAAGCACTAGCGAGAGAATATGGCGTAGTGGATAAGTTCTCAACAGAACGAGCTGGAGCAAAGTTTGCTGATGGTTTTAGCACTGTTTCTGACATTACTGCAAAAGAATGCGAAGTGTTTTTTGGTGTTCATCCACACGTTACTCCAAACGGGTTACCTATAAATCTTTATCCTTCATTTGAAGAAATGAGTGTTCAACATTTAAAATATCAAGAAAAAATACATGAGTATTTATTGGCTCACTTTTTTCCATATCAGTCATTTGATCTTAATGATACTCTATGCTTCTTTTATGGGGGTAGATATGAGTTTTTGAATAAAGGTGTGGATATAATGGTTGATGCTCTAGCTCAATTAAATGATCATCTTAAGGTCATTAACTCTTCTAAAACTGTTGTTATGTTCTTTTTAGTTGCCGTACCTGGTACTCGTCCCAAAGAACAACTCGTTACTGAACGAAAAAATGTTGAGAGAATAATTGATTCTGTCCATGAAAAGAACGACTTTTTTATGCAAAGACTCATTTTAGATGTGTTATTAGGTGAAGAACAAACAACACCTGTTTATCCGCCTGGTTTTGTAGAGCATTTGCGAAAGATTTTTCAAGTATCTTCATCACAAAACCCTCCTTTATGCACTCATGAGATTGATGAACTGAATGACCCGACATTACATCGTTTACATGAGCGAGGCTTAGTAAATAATCCCGATGATAAGGTAAAAATAGTTTTCATGCCTGCATATTTAGATGGAAATGACGGATTAGTAGATATTCCTTATGAAGAGTTTATTTCAGGTTGTCATTTAGGAGTCTTTCCAAGTTTTTATGAGCCGTGGGGGTATACTCCTTTAGAAAGTGTTGCGCTAGCAGTACCTGCAGTGACTACTTTTACCGCTGGTTTTGGAAAACATATTTCTGAGAAAACATCTCAGAATCATCCTGGGTTGTATGTGTTAAAACGTAGTCTTTCCTATCCTTCAACAACACAAGATTTATTTGCAGTTTTTAAAGAATTTGTCTCGCTTTCTTCAAAGCAACGATCTACGTTAAGACTTCAAGCACAACAACTCTCTGAGTTAGCAGATTGGAATGTTCTTATTAAAGAATATCAAACGTTATACGCGAAGGTTTTGTCTAAAAAATGAAAACAACTTACTCTTTTTTTGATTTAACTTTAGATGAAGAATCTACGGGAGCGAGTGTTCTAACAAATGGTTTTGGTGATTTCTTTGTTCTTGATCCGACTTGTAGTTATGAAGGTTGGTTTCATCTAGAAACGAATCCTTGGAAACTTCGTAAAAGTATCGCTCGAATTAAACCTGAAGGTCTTGAACAATCATCGTTTCATGTTCAACCACATTCTTTACAACGAACGTATACTGACGGATCTTCAGATTCATTTATATTATATCAAGATACTCTTCTCTATTATACAAAAAATATTTCTCAACCAATTCTTCTTACTTTGGATTCTCGAGAAGCATACGATAATTCTCCTTTAGGTAGGGAATACGCTATTTATGAGAAAGAAGGGTGCTGGTTTATTTATTTCAAACAAGGAGATATTGAGGAATTTCTTTGTTTGAAGGGAGTTGAAGATGTGCGATTACGAGAACAGTGGAGAGAAGAACACTATTCCTTTGATGCATCTCGAGGCGTTGCTGACACGTTTTGGGTGTTTGACGCATTTACCTTTCATTCAACAGGACATACTGTTATTGGCAGAGGAACTACAGAAAGTCAAGCTCGGACGAAAACAGATATTTCCTCGCACCATTATCATGATGTCATTTCAGCATTACAATCTAAAGTTGCAACGTATCAAGATTTGCCAGGAGCAACTCTTCGAGAGCAACTTGCGTTTGTTTATGCACAACACGGTTTATATTCATTAAAAACAGATTGTCGATATCAACATACTCTTTTAACAGGAATATATGCAGGACTTCCTTGGTTTTTTCAATTATGGGGCAGGGATGAATTAATATCTTTAGGGGGATTCTTAGCGGCTGAAGATTTTTCAATTGTTGAAGAGATACTTGAGCGGTATACGCAACAAGTGCTCTTATTAGAAGAAGTTCCTAACCGCTTTCCACCTTCAGTTGTTGCAAGTGTAGATGGTCTTGGGTGGTATGCAAAACGACTTCACGAATATATTCGTACACGATTAGCAAAAAACCCTCGCGAGTTTAGTAGAGAAGAACTTCAGCGGTGGCATACTGCTTTGCAACGAGCATACCAAAAAGTAGAACGCACTCGTATGCGAGAAGGACTCGTTTTTAATTATGCGCAAGAAACATGGATGGATACTGTTTATGAAGACTCAGGCCGAGAAGGATTTTGTGTAGAAATTCAAGCATTACACTTGGCTTTAATTGACGCTATTCTTTATTTAGAGCGATTACTAGATTTACCTTTTTCTATTTCTCGAGATGATTTTATATTTACTGTTCGAAAACATTTTATTCGTTCTCATCGAATTATAGATATGCTCTTTCCTTCTTTAGAGCCAGACATGTCTTATCGACCAAATCTTTTTCTTGCACAGTATATTTCTCCTACTCTTTTTTTAAAAGAGGACTGGAAACAAACTTTCAAGTATGCTCTTGATAAGTTATTTCTTTCTTGGGGTGGATTAAGCACTCTTTCCTTAGATCATCCTCTGTATCAACCGAAGTATACAGGTAATAATAATAAAAGTTATCATCGAGGAGATAGTTGGTATTTTGTAAATAATATTGCTGCAATAAGCTTATTTGAGTATTCGTTTCAAAAAGAAGCAAAAGCTATACTTGATGCCAGTATTCAAGAATTATTCTCTCTAGGGTTTGCAGGTTGTAGTGCCGAGGTTTCTAGCGCATCTTTACAAGAAGGAACGGGAAGTCTTTCTCAAGCGTGGAGTAGTAGTACATTAATAGAATTATTAAAGAAAAGCAAACGCTAAATGTTTTGCTTTTTTATTGTTAAAAAAGAGTAGACAAAAAAGCCTACTCAAGAAAAAATTAATTTATTTCTTTCTTACAGGTCGAAGAGATTTGCTTTTACAGTTTCTACATCGGATTTTACCCTGTAGTACCTTCATTTGCTGAGCTCGAAATTTTGTTTTACAGTCTTTACAGACGAAAATGTTTGCAAATAATCGAGCGTTTGCTTCTGCGAATTTAGCCATTATGTATCACCATTAATTTTATTGTAAAATCTTATTCAGATTTTACTTGTTTCATTACCTTGTCAAGGAGGATCGTCCAGTATACAACTGTGCAACCTTCTGTAACGCTTCCTTGTAAATCTTCAGGAATTTCAAGATCGAATGTTTCGTAATTTTCGCTGTCCATAACATTTGCCATGTTTCCACTTACGGTAAGGACTTGAGCGTTTTTCTTACCAATAACAGGAGCTTCAACTTCATGATCTCCAGTAACCATGTTTCGTTTTTTACCATCAATCATGCCTACACCCATAATGTTTGCTTTTGCATGACCGTGTTTTCCTGGTCGTGAAATACTAATGTCTGAGACAGTACAAGCAACACCGTCGATAATGATGTAACTGCCTTTTTTTAATGAACTTGTTGCGACGTGTTTATAATCTCCTTCAGTCATTTTATTGATAACTCCTTTATATTATATAATCAGTAAAACCAAGAACTCTCTTTTTATTTATAAAGTTTTGTTTCACTTTCTGTTCTTTTTGGTAAAACTATTGTTTTTAGTTATTCTAAACGGTGTAATCCTCCTGGATTTGCATCTTGAAGAACATAGAGATACCCGTCTGGAGATTCTTGTACGTCTCGTATTCTCCAGCCTCTATTTGCTAATAAAGGATTTAATTCCTCTAACGTATCATTAATTATTCTAAAATGTCCTAGGTATTGGCCTGCAAGATTTCCAACAAATAAATCTCCTTGCCACTCAGGGAATCGTTCTCCGCTATAAAAGGTCATACCTGCAGGGGGGAATCCTCCACTTCTACATTCCCAATAATATACAGGATTAATGATGTCGTCTTTTTCATGGGCAAATTCTCCAATCGTTCGACCAAGACCGTACGTGCAACCGTAGTGTGTTAGTGGCCAGCCATAATTTCCACTTGCTTGTAGTATGTTAATTTCATCCCCGTCTTGTTCGCCATGCTCACTTTGCCAGATTTCTCCAGTTTCAGGATGAATAGTCATTCCTTGAACATTTCGATGGCCGAAGGTGTAAATACTATCTCTAACGCTTTGGTTGTTTACAAAGGGGTTGTCTTGAGGTATGGATCCATTTTTGTATAATCGAATAGTGGCTCCTAAGGTATTATTTGTATTTTGAGAAACATGTTCTGTACCAAAATTCTTGTCACCCCGATCACCTACTGTGAAAAAAACATAGTCGCCTTGAACGATAACTCTTGATCCGAAATGAGCGCCTCCTGGAAGTGCAGGGTATGCTTGATATAACACTTCAAAATCTTGAATGGTGTTATTTTCAAATATTCCTCGACCAAGATGGGTAGTAACGCCTGTTTCAAACGGAGCGCTGTAGGTGAGATAAATATACGGTTCTTCTAAGAACACATCTAATAATCCTCCTTGACCAACTACTGCAACTTCAGGCACGCCTTGAATGGTCGTTTGATCTCCAGAAGGGATATTAATAAGGGAGAGCGTTCCTGTACGTTGAGTAACGAGGACTGCCGATTCATTTATAAACGCCATGCCCCAAGGGTGTTGTAATCCTTGGGCAATCGTTCTAACAGAAAGATTTTGTTCGTATTCGCTTACCGGTAGAGGGGTTGAGCAAGCACTAAGCAGTATAAGAAATATGCTTGCAATAATGAGTATTTTTTTATCCATGTCTTCTTTAAAGAAATTATCTTTTAAAAATCTTAGGGAGGTTTATTTTTTGAATATGGTAATGATAGGTTTTATTCCTAAAAGTATACTTCCTACTAAAAATAGTACCCAAGGAGTTTGCATGATCCATTGTGCTGCACCTTGCCATGCAGAAACTACAAATAACGTAAATAAAATAGAAGACCATTTAATCATACCAATATCTGTTAAGGTAAGTTTTTTCAAATTCATACTCTTTTTTAGATGCTTGAGTATATAAATTTTCTGAGTTATATAACTAGGTTTATAAATGCGTTCTTCCTTCCTTTCTTTATGGACTTTCAATCATTACGATCAGAGCTGTTAACAAAGACAAAACAACAGCTTCACGACGCGGTTACTATAGATGTAAGCATTTCTCAAGCGTTAAGCGCGTATGATGATCTTCAAGTTCAACTTAATCATCTTTCAAAACGTCTTCGAGACTGGACAGGATATTTTGTTCCTGAGCTTGAGCGAAGAATTTCAACTAACGCTCATTTTGTTCAAGAAATCTCTCGAGGCCTTGCGCATGAAGATAGTGCTATGGGGGGAACTCCTGCACAACCAACACAACAAATTATTGAACGGTTTGCAAAACAAATTAATGAATTATATTCTTTTCAAGAAGAGCTTCTTATGTATCTAGAAAAAACATTACAAGAATTTGCTCCTAATCTCCAAGTGTTACTTGGAACAACCATTACTGCTCGAGTTATTAGCGCAGCAGGGAGTTTAGAACACTTGTCGAGACTTCCTTCAAGCACTCTACAATTATTAGGTGCTGAAAAAGCTCTCTTTAGACATTTACGAACAGGAGCGAGAAGTCCAAAACATGGATTTATTATTAACCATCCTCTCGTTTCACAAGCATCTTCTAAAATGAGAGGAAAAATTGCTCGAGCACTAGCAGATAAAATGAGTATCTGTGCAAAATTAGATTATTTCAAAGGAGAATTCTTAGCAAAGAAATATCTTCAAGATTTAGAAAAGAGGTTTGGATAAATGCAACCTATTACTCGATATCCTGGTTTATTTAAAGACGGTCATGGTAAACGAACAAAGTATTTTGTTCAAACTGCAAAGCGTCAGTCATTTTTTGATGAGCGAATCGTTTCTCATCAACAAGGACTTTTTAGAGAAGTCGATCCTGAACGAAGTAAACTCTTTGCAGCAATTGCAAAAGGAGTTAGTCAACTAGGATTGAAAGAAGATAGCTCTATTCTCTATTTAGGCGCAAGTCATGGTTATACGGTAAGTTTTCTTAGTGATATGGTTACGAAAGGACAGATTTTTGCTCTTGATTTTGCACCTCGAGTGATGAGAGACATGGTCTTTATTGCAGAACAAAAAGAGAATATTGCGCCAGTATATGCTAATGCTAGTCATCCTGAAACGTATGCAAACATTCCTCTAGTGGATGTGGTGTTTATGGATGTAGCTCAACGTAATCAAGTAGAAATTTTTAAGAAAAACTGTGATGCTTTTCTCAAAAGCGGAGGGTTTGGTCTTCTTGCATTGAAAGCAAGAAGTATGGATATGACTAAAAAGCCAAAAGATCTCTTTAAACAAGTAAGAAAAGAATTAGAGCGAAATTTTATTGTAGTAGATTATCGAGAACTTGATCCTTTTGAAAAAGATCACGCGTTTTATGTTGTGAAAAAACGATAAGTTTATCGAACAAGTAATTTCTCAAGCTCGTGCTGAATTTCTTCAACAACTTGAGGTCCAGTACCTTCAATATTAATTCGAACAAGCGGTTCAGTATTACTTTTTCTTACATTGAAAAAATAACTTTCTGTATAGACACTTACACCATCGATTTTAAGAATTTTATCAGCTTTTTTAAAGAACTTTTCTTCAATATTCTTTAATGATGCATCTGCATCTTTTACTTTATAATTCATTTCACCACTACGAACAAACGCGTCTTCAAGCGGTTCGACAAGAGCATTTAATGTTCTATCTTCAACGAGCTCTAATACTTTTATTAACGTGTATAACGCGCTATCCGTATAATTTAATTCTTGATAAAAATAATGTCCAGATTTCTCTCCAGCAAAAACAGCTTTATCCTCTCGCATTCGATTCATAATAAACGCTCGACCAGAAGGGTAAAGAAGAGGAATAATTCTTTTTTGAGTAAGGATGTCTGCAACGACTTGACTTGTTCGGACTTCAAAACCAACTTTCTCTCCTGCTTTCGCACAATTTCTTCCAATTACACCTGTAAGGATATCTGGAGAAACCATTTCTCCCGTGTCTAAGAAGAATGCGATTCTATCGGCATCGCCATCAAAACCAATACCGTAATCAAATTGTTCAGTTTTCATTCGACCCATCAGCTCAGCCATATGTTCTTTTACGATAGGGTTTGCTTCGTGGTTAGGAAATGAACCGTCCATTTCTTCATACATTGTTTCTATATGGTGTTGTGGATAAATTTTTCTAAGAGCCCGTACTTCTTTTGTACCCATGCCATTACCGCAATCAATTAATAATTTTAATGGCCTAGAAGAACCTTTTACTTTTTCTTTAAAATATGTAGTATATGCTTCTTGAATATCTTCAGTCTGAACTGTTCCAGGAGTATCTGCAACGCTTTGATACGCTTCTTTTTCAATAATTTCTTGAAGTTCTTGAAAGCCGTACTCTCCAAATAAAGGAATGGCATGTTTTTTACAAATCTTCATTCCATTATACTCTTTAGGATTATGGCTTGCAGTAATCATCACACCACCATCCATTGAACTATCAGTGTATAATTTGAAATATAATTGAGGTGTAGAGATAAGACCTAGATCAATAACAGAACAACCAAGGCTGGTAACTCCTTTAATAAACGCTTTATGAAGGGGTTGAGAGCTTTCTCGACAATCTCTGCCTACCACAATAGTTTTTGCTTGTAGAAAAGTAACGAGAGCTTTTCCTACGTTATAAGCTAGCTCTTCATTAACGTCTGTTGGATAGATTCCTCGTATGTCGTATGCTTTAAATGCCTTCATTTCTTATTTTAAGCAAGCTATCCTTTATAAATTTTAGCAATCAATAGCTTCTAACATGCTTGAGATGCTCCAGATTTGCTGTCGGGTAAACGAATCAAGGTTTGCATCGCTAGAAATGTCGTCTAAATCACTTAATAATTTGTTAATAAGAAGGGATAATTCTTTATCTTGAGCTTGTTGTAGTTCAGTAATAATAACGCTAATTTTTGTTTTTACATTCTTTGGAACGCCGCTTTCTTCTTTCAGTTCGGTCATGTATTCAATTGCTTCTTGTACTTCTGGTTTCATCTCTACCACCTTTTATTCTTTATCTAATTCGGTAATTACTTGTTGTTGAAGTTTTTGTACTTGTTTTGTCAACTCTTCTTCTTGTTTTTCAAGTGTTTTTAGTCGAAGAGAAGCGATTTCTTTTTTTTGTTGTAAATTTGAAATAATATTTTTACTCGATTTTTTAATCATCACACCACCAACGATTTGGTATCCTTCGTTGACCGTTTCTAATTCTTGAAGCGCATTATCTATCTCAAGAACTTGATGTTTATACTGTGTTTTTTGTTGTGAAACTTTGCTTCGTTGTTGATCGAGCGCTTGCAATTCTTGAAGTGCAGTCATTTTATTTCACCTTTTGCATATCCTCAAATATTGCAATTACTTTCCCAATTGCATTAGTTACCGCACGAAGTGATCGTGCATCATCAGCTGTTACGCTGATAATTACTGTTTGATTTTCTTCTCGAACAGTATACGTTGCACGACCTGCAATGTCTTTATCTTCAGGAGCAAAGACTTGCACGAGTTCGTTAGGTTTTGTTGTTTCTACAACATATTCAACACGGTATGTCATTATCGAGCAAGTGTTGTGGATGCTTTTGTTCGTGGTTTGAAGATAATTTTTGAACCACAGTAAATACATCTCACTTTTTTACGAATATGTGTTTCGTTTAACGTTTTATTGCATGAAAAGCATCGATATTCTGCCATTTTTACATCTCGAGTACTTTTGTCTTAATCGTTGTAGTTTTTGAAACTGTAAATGCTTTAGATGCGAACTTTGCACCGCATTTTTGACATTCCCAAATTCCTGCAGCAACTCGTCGTACTGCTTTTCTAGAACATTGAGGACAATCGTATTTTTGTCGTTGCATAGCTTCGATAGCGCCAAACTTGTCTTTTACGGTTTTCCCGTATCGCGCACCAAATCGCTTTGCTGAACCGGTTTTATTTTTAGCCATTATTTAATCACCACTATTACTATAAAATATGGGGCTGCCCAGATTTGAACTGGGGTCTTATGGTCCCAAACCATAAATGATAGGCCAAGCTACACTACAGCCCCAACTGTACCTTGCAAGGAATAGAACTTGATTTATAAACCTTTTCAAATAAAAGGTCCAAGTTCTTTTTTGAAATCTTCAATAACTACAACTGGAGACGGATCTTGTTGGTATCGGAGGGCAAGGTAATATGCACTAAAATCGCCAATAAGAACTGCTGAAAGTAGCTTTGTCAAGTATGAATCGCCAGTTAATTTTACTTCTGTTGTATTTACACCAACTTTTTTTGCTACTTCTTTTGTAATATCCATCCGTTTTTGTACTCGTCGATGATCATCGTCGAATCGGAAGGTAACAATATGATAATTTCCTTCAGTTTTTGTATATCCGCATAATTCGTTATGATTTAATTCAGGGAATTTATGCCAGAACGAGTGAATTTTAGCGTGTTCATTGATTTGTGTTTTTGCACGGTACGCTACTGGCCAGTATTTATCTGATGCATAAAAGAGCGGAGTAGTATACATTAATTTTTCACTGAGCTGAATACCAATATCTTCAAAACTCGTCTTTTTTAATGATTGAATTGTTCTTTGTAGCTGTTCACGATGTGAAGGAAGAATGTTTAATCGCTCAAGTAATCGAAGAACGGGGAAGAAGAGATAAGAAATTGCCGCAGTTCTTGGTTGGTATCCTTTTGGAACTTTAATAAACGCGTATCGCCCAATATTTGCTACTTCTTCAATTTTTCCACCAGTGCTAAATGCATAGGTGTGTTGAGTTATTTTTACTGCTTGTCGATATGCGTTTACTGTCTCTTCTGTATTTCCTGAATAACTAATAGCAATTACTAATGATCGTCCAGTAACGTAGGGAGGAAGGTCGTAATCTTGCACGAGATGAACAGGTATATTGTTGTTAAGATGTCGAAAATACGTTTGTAAAAATGCTCCGCTAATAGAACTTCCACCAAGTCCAAGAACAAAAATCGCATCAAAATCTGCTTCTTTTACGGGAACATCGTTTGCTAGTTCATATGCTTGAACCATATCATTGTATAATGTATCATACTGTCGTTTGAGATGAGCAACGTCAAACTCATAATAATCTCGAGGAAATTCTTTCTCCATAGCTAAGTCACCTTGTAGTTTTCTTAGAGCGCCTCTACTTTTTAAATATATTGGTGAAAGAGTTATTTGGTGTTGATTTTTATTTGATGTGTTTTCACTATCTTTTATAAATAAAACCTACTTTCTTGTTAAGTATGACTCTCGTACACATTAAAACATACGGTTGTGCTCATAATATGTCAGACAGCGAAGTTATGGCTCAGTATTTAGTAAAAGAAGGCTATCAAGTTTCTGGCTTTGGACGTTTAGCTATTGAACAAGACCTTTCTGAACCAGAACTTATCGAAACTGCAGATCTTGTTATTTACAATACTTGCACTGTGAAAAATCCAAGTGAAGATAAATTTTTCTCACAATTACACGCGACAAATAAACCTGTTATTATCGCAGGTTGTATTCCTCAAGCAGAAGCGAGAGCTGAATGGTTAGTGCAGTATAGTGCGATAGGCGTTGAACAATTACATCGAGTAGCAGATGTGGTTGAACAAACCTTGCAAGGAGTCGTTGTTCACGAATTAAAAAAACAAAAATCTTTACACAAACGAGACTTCGTTCCTACTCTAAGAAAAAATAAATACGTTGCAATTATTCCTATTCTTCAAGGATGTCTCGGTGCTTGTACGTATTGTAAAACAAAGTTTGCTAGAGGAACGTTAAAGAGTTATCCGCTTGATGATATTATTGCTCAAATTCGTTTAGCAAAACATGATGGCATTCATGAAATGTGGTTAGTGAGTGAAGATAATGGGGCTTATGGTCTTGATATCGATTTAACTCTTCTTGACTTACTTCGAGCAATTCAATCTATTGAAGGAGATTTTAAAATTCGACTTGGTATGTTTAATCCAGAATATGCTTATGAGTACCGTCATGAACTGCCAGAAATTATTAAGGATGATCGATTTTATGATTTTATTCACATCCCTATTCAAGCAGGAAATAATCAAGTATTAGAAGATATGGTTCGACCGTATACTCGAGAACAATTTCAAGAAGCGGTTGATTTATTTAAAGAAAAAATTCCTTCTATTTCTATTGCAACAGATATTATTTGTGGTTTTCCAACAGAGTCGGATGACCAATGGAAAGAAACAATGGATCTTGTGAAAAAGAATACTTTTTCAGTTATTAATATTTCGAAGTTTTATCCTCGGGGAGGAACGAGCGCTGCTAAAATGAAACTTCTTCCAACAGAAATTCCTAAAGCAAGAAGTAAGGAATTAAGCGAATGGTTTGCTGGACAAAATTATAATGAGTCTTATGTTGGTACAACTGTTAAAGTGTTTTTTAGTGAAGAAGGAAAGAACGACACTTTAATTGGAAAAACTCAAAACTATAAACAAGTTGTTATTGTAGGTAATAAAGACCTTTTAGGAAAATATGCTTTAGTAACCATCACGCACACTACTCGAGATGATCTTCGAGGTCATTTAGCGCTTGTGAATAGTTAATTTTTCTTTTGCAAGAAGACGATTTGGAATAAAAATAATATTTTTATTTTTAGTCTCAATTTGAATTTCATAAATACTTAATGAAACAATTGTTCCATTGGTATTTGCAATACTAATAGTATCTCCGATAGACAATTTATTTTGTTTTACAATTCTATAATAACCAAAAATATTTGGAAGACTATCTCGAAGACTAAGAACGGTACTGATAAGCACAATAAGTACAATAATTCCAAGAACAATACTGATAAGAATAGTAGTTATTCCAATATAATTAAGCGCGATAATGGTGAAAATTGCGTAGGTAATAATGCTTACAATCTCTCCAAGAAACATTTGAATAGAAAACGTTTTTTGTTTCTTATGCAGGATTAAAGTATCAATATGCATAATACTCATAATTTTTTGTGTTAACCTTCCTAAAATTCTTCCAAGAATAAGTCCAATAAGAAAAATACTAATACTTACACTAATCGTTGTGATAATGGAAGGTTGAGTAAAAAAATAGTCCATACTTTTTCTGTAGAGGGTTATTTTTTATAAATATATTTATTCCTGAACTTTTTTTACTAGCGCTTGTAAATAGTCTCTTTTGTACTGGAAACCGTTCTTTTTTGCAAGTTTATCTAACGCTCTATCTGTTCGAGAACCGTACTGGGCAGCCTTTTTAGGACGGAATGCATACTCTTCTTTCAAACCTTTTTCATGAATGATCTCTCGAAGAATGTATTTAGTAAATCCTTGACTAATTTTTTTCTCACTAGGAATAGTCATTGCTTGAATAATAAGTTCTTTGTCAAGAAACGGTGTTAACCACGTACAGTCTGTTGCTTTCGCGAGAGCTTGATCTCGAAGTAAATCTCTTTCATACATGTTTTCAAGACCATTCCAACATTCTTGAGTAATATCTTCTGCTTGTTTATGTCGCTGATAACCTGCAAAGATTTCTTCACTACCTAAGCCTCCCATGAGATAGTGTATTCCTTCTTCTTTTGCAAGAGTAATCGCTGCAAGTTCAACACTGCCAACACCAATATTTACTGCATTAGTTAATTCTGGACCAAGAATAGCAACAGTTTGCTTAAATAAATGTTCTATCTCTTCAAAATTAAACACTTTTTCTTTATAGGTAAAGTTGTACTCTTTAGCAACTCTTCTTGCTATAAGAATATCATCAGGTAATTTTTGCTCTGTATTATCTTGAAAACCAATAGTGATTGCAATAAAAGGAATGTTGTGTTGTTGTAATAGGTAACAAATACTTGTTGAGTCAACACCTCCTGAGAATAAAACGCCAAGGGGTTGGTGTTGTTTTCCTTGAGAAAGAATGGTATCTTGTAAGATTTGAGCGAGTTGTTCTTTACTACACTCTGATTTGCTAGCAACCTCTTCTTGAAGTTGTTGAATATATTCTTTCCATTCTTGCATAGAAAGAAGAAAGAAGTTTTTTGTTTAAAAAAGTATTGTTTAAGAAATAAGGTGATATGCAAGGAAGAATCCTTTTGCATGATTCGTTACGGTGGTGAACTTTTGTAGTTGAGTAATTATTGTATCGATATCGACCTTTTCTTCTTTCTTCCCATCATACTTCACTTGTTTATACTCTGCTTTCTGATGTATTTTTGCATTAGATAATTTACTAAATAAAAACTCTTTACTTAAGAAATATTCTTTCCCATTTGTTTGAATAAATCGTTTTGCACACACTTCTTCTAATGCTTGCACTACAGATAGATTTCCTAAATGCTGAATAAGTTCTTCTTGTTGAAACGATTCTTTTTGAAATGCGAAATGTAAGATTTGTAATTCTACTGTTGTTAAGCTTTCAAGAGCAGGAAGTTTTTTCACTCCAGTTCTTTGATCAAGAGCGAACTCTTCTTTATTAGTAATTAATGAACCTGAAGTCATGTCAACAAGAACACTAAATGATTCTTCTTTATCTTGACATTGTACTTCAAGAACAGGTATAAGGATGGGTTGAATTTCAGTGATTGGTTCTTCACTCATAATACGAATATCGCTGGGTTCTAATCCTGAAAAAAATACTGAGAGTACTTCTTGTTCATTAAACTCTTGCACTTGTTGCATTAAATCTTCAGGTTCTGGTTCGCTTTGTTGATGGTTGAGAATATCGACCGCTTCTCCACCATGAAGACTTTTTCGAGGACGAACTTTTACAAATAAAGGGACATCAGTCACTCCTGTAACAACAGCTGTTCCGATTGCTAGTTCTTGAATTTCTCTTTCTGTTGCAGAGGTAATTCCTTCAACTGAAGAACTCATTGCTTTGAGGTCTTGAGGGTTTGTTAATTTCATAATAATTTGTGTTGAACACTGACTTAATACGCTTTTATCAACTCGTGCAGGTCGTTGGCTCACTACGCATAATCCAAGACCAAATTTTCTTCCTTCACTTGCAATCGTTCGTAAAATTTTAGAAGATTTTTTCTCACCAAATGATCGTTCAGGACAATAATTGTGGGCTTCTTCAATAACCATGAAGAAGGGAGGGATTTTATTTTGTTTACGGAGTTCAAATAAATCTTTACATAATTTGTATACAATAATATCTTGAATATCAGGATTTACTCCTCGAAAATTAATGACTGAGCAACTTCCACTTTTTACTAACTCGTGCATTGGTGTTGGAGCAGGAGAAAATAAATTCATTTGATGAAGTTGTTCAATAATACTGATCACATTCCATTTCGCATTACTTTCTTCTTGGTTTAGATGATATAAAACGCTTTCAAGGTCTGATTCTCCTTGTTGCATTGCACTGTGTAATACTCCTAGTTGAGCAGAAGTTAATCTTGTTGGCAAAAGAGTAATGAGTTCTTGTCTTGAAAAATTGTTACTTAGTTTTAATGGACGAGCATGATGGTTTAGTGTAGGGTCGCCATACTCAACAATAGAAAAACCCTTGGATTGCACATTAAACAGTGCTTGCGCATCTTTATCTTTGGTGTTTTCATGACGCATACTCGGATATTCGCCGTGAGGATCAATAATAATTAAGGGAACGCCTTTTTCAATAATTTCTTCTAGAAGCACTCCCACAGTATAACTTTTTCCACTACCGCTTTTTGCGAGAATTGCAACATGTTTTGTTAATAATTTTTTTAAATCTAGTTGGATAGGAATATCTTTTCCATCAAGTTTTCCAAGATATGCTCCTGAGGTTGCTTGTTCAAGTTTGATAATTTCTGAGATAAATTCTTCTTTTGCTAAGAACACTTCAGTTTCTGGCTCGAAAGGAATTTTTAATTTCTTAATCTTTCCTTCTTTATCTTTATATCCAATAACTTGACAGTACGCTGTTGTTGACGTATTTAATTTTTCAATTTCAAGAATTTGGCAAAGGACATAATTATAGACTGGATGATATACCTGAACGTATTCAAATTTCTTTGTTTGTTGGGTGACTTCGAACTTAAACTCCGTAGTCGTCACTCGTCCAAATATTTTACCAAGAAGCATTCTTATTTGAAGTTGGCTTGTGGTCTTTAAAAAGGTTGCGAGTCCTTGTCTAGTTCAATATGAAAAATTTCTCCTGTTTTTGGTTGAGGGGGTTCGCTTTGTGGGAAGAGAAGTAAATAGATAGCCTTTATTACACTAAAATGAGTTATTATATTGACTGTTTCATATTCTTTTTCAAATAACTCTTTAAGGAATGAACGAAGTCGTTCTTGAAATTCGAGATAGCTTTCCCCTTGATGAGGAGCGTATTCAGGAAGGTATGTTTTTGAAGAATACTCATCATAACTTCCTCCTTCATACCCATTCACATATTCATTAATTCTCGCATCAATAATAATTGGAGAAGACCTCCCTTCATTTATCATGGCACCTGTTTGTTGTGTACGGTATAGTTCTGAAACAAACATACACTCCCACGTTTCATTTTCAAGTTCTTGTTTTGCTTGTTTTGCTTCTTGTTCGCCTTGCAAAGTAAGACTTACTTTAATATGTGGAGAATGATTAATTTTACGAAGAACATTATATTGGCTTTGTCCGTGTCGAATAAGAATAAGTTTCATAAAGAAAAAAAATAAACAACATCAAAGAAGATGTTGTTGTAATTCTTGAGATGTTTTTACAGCCAAATCAAATGCTTGAGCAAGTTGTTCTGTAGAGAATCCTTCATCTCCTCCTTTTTGAAGTGAACAAATTTTACCATTTTCAAGAACTGCGATAGTAATTCTTGCTTCGATATTATTTTCTTCAACTTTTGTAGGATCAACGAATAATTCATCTCCAATTCGACAAACAGTCACCGGAATTGGAGTATGTTTCATCTCAATTTTATTTTTAGATTTGTTTTTGTAATCAGCAGTATTTTCTTCAGTTAAACCAGGGAAAACTGCATCTTTAATCGCAGCAAGAGCTCCGATTGCACCAATATCGATAATGTTTCCATCATGATTAATAGGTACTACATCAACACTAATAATCCAAACTTTTTCACCTTCGCTGATGCATAATTTTTTTACATCAATAGCGCCACTTTCTCGAATTCCTCGATCAATAACTCTACTAATTTCAATAGCATCAATACCTGGAGGGCCTGACTCAATATCATTATGTGCGATTGGAAGTAATTCTGCACTTACCATGAGCGCACCTTCATCAGGACGATCAGGGAATGGAGAACCAACACTTAATGATGCTGCGCAAATAATTTCTGTGTTTCCACAAGTGATTTTTGCAGAACCATCTGCTGTGTTACTCACACCATATTCTATTTGGATGTCTCTAAATTGATTTTTTGTTCTACCATCATATCGAACATCTGCTTGTAATGCTGTAATAAGATGACCTGTACTATTTGGACCTTGTTTATTCTTCATCTGCGTCACCTAGATATTTTTCTTGTAATGCTTCTCGTTGTTTTTGAGCAATAACTGCACATGCGTCTTTTGCTTTTTCTAACAACGTGTTTAATTGTTCTGCGTCGACAATACCGTCCATTTGTAGGAGAGTAATTTCGCCAGTTGAAGGAATGAGTGCCACAGGAACATCTACTGCTTCCATACCTTCTGGTTGTTCTTCATCGTAAGATAAATCTACAACAGGAGTATCGCCCACGTATCCAACTGCAATTGCTGGAACCATGTCTTGCATAGTAATGCCTGCATCTGCAAGAGCAATACTTGCTGCGCAAATACCTGCACATCGACTACCTGCATCTGTTTGTGGTAATTCGATAAACACATCGATAACACAGTTTGGATATTTTTCTAAATCAACAGCTGGAAGTAAAGCTTTCTCACTTACCATGCTAATTTCTTTTGCTCTTCGATTTGGTCCTGGTCTATTTCTTTCTCCAGGTCCGGAAAAGGGCATCATGTTGTAGTTTACTCGTAAAACTCCTCGTTTAGGATCTGCTAATCGTCGAGGATACATTTCTCGAGGACCATATACTGCTGCGTAAGCAATTGTTTCTCCAATTTTGAAGTATGCAGAACCATCTGCGTTTTGAAGTACTCCTGCTTTTGCAATGATTGGTCGAGTCTCATCGTGTCCTCGTCCGTCGTAACGTTTTTTATATTGCATTATTGTTCACCTTCTGGTTGTTCTTCTTCATCATCGTCATTTTGACTATGGTGTTCAGGGATAGGTTGTCCTGTTTTTTCTTCAAGGAATTCTTTCACTCGGTCAGTTAAACCTGGGATGTGGCTTTCTTCTTCGATTTTTCTAATTGCTTGCACTGCAATAAACTCCATTGCAGGTTCGCCTAAAAGCCATACTAGGCCATTTTGACCTACGGTGATTTTACAACCGGTTGCTCGTTTAATCATAGAAACCATTGATCCTTTTTTACCAATGATTCGAGGTACTTTGTTGGTATTTACTTTAATGGTTCGTCCATCTCGTAATTTGTATAGTCCTTGTCCTTTCACACTTACATCGACAAGGTTTTGACCACTTACGTTAGTAATTCTTCCAACAAAATAATCTCCGATATCGAAGTATCTGCTTAAGTCTGCTCCTCGCGGAATGAACTCAAACGTGCCGTCCTTAATAGGAATAAGTCCGCTGTAGGGAGAATTAAATTCGACTCTCCATCCCATACTTAAAATATCAATGACTTTTCCGATAATAATATCGTTTCGTTTTGGTAGATATTTTCCTGCTAAAGGAATTGATCGAATAACTTTTCCATCAATAATTGCAACACCTACTCGGCTTGCAATAATTTGTTCATCTTTTCTATATGTTCCGTGACTTGGCAGGTATTCCATACCTTTTGCCAGGATTTGTCCTGGAACAACAATTTCTCTTTCTTGTATTAATAATTCGCTCAAGGTAATCCCTCATTCATTATTTTTTTGTTATTGTTACTTCTCCGCGCCCAGCGTTTTGTAATTGGCTTTCGTATTCATGTTGTAGTCCTGCAGGTATTTCTATTGTTATAGAGAGTGAACCATCTGTTTGCCATTGTTCTTGCAGAACTTTTCCCATTGAATGTGCAGTTCCGTGAATTTTTCCACTTAGTGCACTTGGCGCTTGAATCTGTAATTGTACTGAAGCAAGTGATATAGGGATGATTGGTCGTAGTTTTTGTACTACTTCATCAACTAAATCTTTTGCTTTCTTAAAGTCAGGTAATCGAACTTTTGCTTCTTCCATTGCAGCTTCAATTCTTGTCTCAGGATGAGGCAAGTTTGTTTTTGGATTAATTGCATGTTGATGAATTAAGCTGATTACTTGTCTTCGTGTTTGTTCTCGCATTTCTTGACGATACTTTTGTGTAAATTGAATTTCTCCTTTTGTAAGAATTTCTTTTACAATTGTTAAGACGTCAGTTGTTTGAAATGCCTTTTTTAAGTCTTCAGGAGAAGCAAACTCTCCTTTTTTAGCGTCGCTAAAAATTTCTTGACTTGTAATTGTATCTTCGATAGTTACGTTTTTATCTCCTCGTTTATACTGCACTACTGCGTCAGGTTGAATAACAATTTCAAAATGCAGTCCGTGCGTTTTTATTCGAGCAAGATTTACTGAAATTTGTACTCTCTCGTCGATACGTTTATTTCCTTTCATTTGATTATTTCTTTAATTCGTTCGTGGGATAATTTTTCCATTTGTTTTGTGTCGATATTTACTTTTGCAGCGTCAATTCGCTCAAGAGAAAATTTATCTCCTAAAAACTCTTTAATGGATTGTACTGCCATAGTTAATGCTTGATCAGTAGTCCATGATTCTTTGTATTCATTATGTAATTTTTCAATAATTTCAGTTTCACCTTCGCCAATAACACTTGCTTTGTATTGATAATACTGGCCGGTTGGATCTGTTCGGTATAATCGAGGAACGTCATCTTGGTCGATTCCTGCTACTAACATAGACACACCAAATGGTCGTAGACCTCCTGATTGCGTACACATTTGTTTTAAACTACACATATCTTTTACAATAGTGAGTGTATCTACAGGGTTATCGAAAGTAATTTGATTTTCTTGTGCTTTTTGTTGTGCTCGTTCAACAAGAACTCTTGCATCTGATAAGATTCCTGCTGCGGTAGCGATAAGATGGTCGTCAATTCGAAAGATTTTTTCAATCGCGCTTGAAACGATGAGTTTGTCATTAATTCGTTTATCTGTTACAAGCAGTACTCCATCTTTGCAGACAATTCCCATTGCCGTGTTTCCAATTCGCACTGTTTTTGTTGCATATTCTACTTGTAGTAGTCGACCGTCGGGACTAAACATGGTTATTGCCCGATCATATCCCATTACTTGATGTGACATTGGTTGCATTTTTTTTACTCCTTTATTTGTAAGTGTGTTTTTGCTTGCTTAAGAACTCCTGAGACGTTTATACTTTGTATAGTTACTTGTTCTTTTGCAAGTGTTGTAATTAAGACAAAACATGCTTTAATATGATCAACTGCTGTGTGGTTGACTTTTAAAATTCCTCTTTTTCCTTCATACTTTACTGGCATGATTCCTGCTTGACTTGCAAGAAACACTCCTAGTAAGTCTTTTAGTTTTTGTACGAGTTGTTCTTGAAGGCGGTTCATTGGTTGTGTAGAGCCTTGAACTTCATAAACGATGTATCGTTTTTTTTCTCGCCAACTAGGTCGAAGAGCTTTTGTTTTTAACATGTTTGTTCTTAAGTATTCTTTAAGAGAAGTTATTCTTATCTTTTTATTGTAATCTTATCTTTTTCTTCTCTGTATACTGGGTAACGAATATTTAGATATATATAAATATGTTGGTTTTCATCAGTTATTCACTCTCCACAAGGTATAAAAAGACTCTCTCATTCTCTTTTTTTATGTTTTGGATACTTTTCTTTCGAATGATCGCTCTTGCAAGTTTATACGGCGGTCAGGCTGTTACTCAAGGAGTAATGATGCGAGGAGCTTCTTCTTTTGCAGTAAGTATTCAAACAACTAAGGGTATTGAAACAAAAGTTTTTCCTTATAGTACTGCTCGATTACGTTATTCGTTCCTTAACTGGCCGTTTATTCGAGGAATTGTTGCCTTTGTCGAAGCGCTTCATATAGGGTATACATCTCTAATTCATGCTTCGACTGTTGTTTCTCAAGATGATGAAGATGAAACTCCTCTTTCTTGGACGGTGTTAGCTGGAATGGTTGTAGTGAGCTTGGCGTTAGGTCTTTTTTTGTTTAAATTTGTACCGTTATGGTTGACTGCGCTTGCAGATAGTTCTTTACACTTTCCTTCCTGGTTGTTTAATCTTATTGATGGGATTTTAACGCTTCTTATTTTTGTGTTTTATCTCTATATTATTGGTCGGAGTAAAGATATTCAAGAAGTATTTCGATATCATGGAGGTGAACATAAGGTCATTAATTGTTTAGAAAATAATAAATCTTTGAGTATTAAAAATATTCTTTCACAATCTCAAGTTCATTTGCGATGCGGAACAACTTTCTTGTTTGTTGTCTTTTTTATTAGTATTTTCTTATACGTCTTTATCCCTAAGGATTTGCCTTTCTTTGTTAATTTAGGATTGCGAATAGGTCTTCTTCCTCTTATCGCAAGCATTTCTTTTGAATTACAACAATTTATTGCTCGGATTCAACATCCTTTATTCACGTGGATTCTTCTTCCTGGTTTGGCATTACAATCCTTAACTGTTCTTACGCCTCAGCCTAAGCATGCGAGAGTTGCAAAAGCAGCTTTACAAGCAGTTATTGATTCTGAGAAAAATGAGCAAACGTAGATTCTAATTCTTTTTTAGTAATGTATTCTTCTAACTTCCACTGGTTCACTTGATCTTTTACTTGCTGGAATTGTTGTTTAGAAATGCTTTGTTTTAAAAGAGCAGCTGTTTTTTTAATATTATCTTTAACTGTTAGTATTAATTCTTCCATTTCTTCCAGTTCTTGTTTTATTTTTTCGTGTTCTATCGCGTATGTTCGTTCTTGTTCTATTAGCCTTGCTCGAATTTTTCTCTCTTCACCTTTTAGGCTATAGCTTGTTTTTTTTAATAATTCAACACGGTGTATCATTTCTTGCACGATGTTCTGTTCAGACTGTACTTTTTGTTTTTCTTCAACCACGTTTTCTCACTATGGCCTCAATCATTTATATATTTCGTTGTTTCTCGCAGGTACTAACAAAATCTTTTTATGTTCTTTTCTTTCTGTACGTTTTATGGTGTTTTTCGTTTTTTATGAGGTTGATCTCTTGTGATCACTACTTCTTCTACTTTTCCATCTGCTCCTTATTCTTACTCTCTTGATGTATTTGTATTTTGTTCTGTTTTTCTAAAACACCGAGGAGCGGTTCGAAAAAAACTTGGTATTGATCGACCTTCCTTTTCTTCAAAACATCTTATTGAACAATTGTATGCTCAAGCAAATGAAGATTCAGATAAATTTTTGGAACAATATGAACAAGAACAACAAGGTGAAACGTCTCCTTCTCTGGAGGAATATGATTCATTTAAAGAAACAATCGCTCAGTTACGAGAAACCTATGCACGAGTTCTTTCCGCTATGAAGGAAGGTCTTCATTTTGAAGCAAAAAAACACTATAATGAACTTGTTTTTTATTATGATCGATTGCCCACGTATGCCTTACAACTTCGCTGGAAAGGGGTACTTGCTCATTTATACAAATCTCTCCAAGAGCGCAATCTTTAAATGGTTGGGTTTGTTTGTTTTTGAATAATGGATCGTGTACATCTTCTTCAATTACTTGTTCTTGCTCGAGTAACGCAACAAACATACACTCTTTCCACTTCTTTAGATCTTGCCCAGCGAAACGAACTTCTTGCTCTTGCAAAATATACTGGTTCTTCTCTTCAATGTACTGATGATCATGTTATTATTACTCCTTTAGATGCTCCTCTTGTTCGTTCATTCACGCTCCAACTCCCTAAATGGCTTACTTTTCACGATGCACTTTTGTCTTTTTTTCCTCTTCTTCTTTTCTCTAACACTACTTTACAAATTACTTTTCAGGGAAAGTTATATGATTCTATAACTCCTTTTTCTGTCTATCAGGGCTTATTTCGATTTTTCTCACCGTATTTTTTCTCCACCTCTATTGATCATGCCGATTTATCTTTTGAAGATGCGTCAGTAACTTTTTCTTGTCATAGTAAGGGTTTTCTTCATCAGAACACTCCTTCTTTTACCTTAGAAGAGCAGCCTGAGCGGTCACATGCACTTATCGAGCTTATCGCCCCCACTCTCCGAGAATTAGAATCGTTTGAGAAATTACTGCGTCTTCATTGTTCTCGAGAACAACTCTCAGTTCGAGTACTTACTCGATTAGGTGACTTTTATTCGTCATCTGCATTATTTTTTTACGGTACTGCTCGAGGATTTGATGTTGCTCGTCCTTGGATTTTGTCAGATGTTGAGGTCTCGTCTTCTTCTTTTTTCACCCCTGTTTTCAAATTTGATGAACGCCTTTTTTTTCAAGAGTTTTTCCTTGTCGCGTTAGCACTTGTTGGCGGTTCACTCCCTTTACAAGACGAAGTGCCTTGGTATGCTTCATTTCTAGATGTCGATTTTGAGCTTTTTGCTTCAGGAATTCGTTCGCAAGGACTCTCTTCTTCTCTTATCGAGTGTGTTGATATTGATACGCTTTAGGGCGTTAACTTTATAAATCATGGTTAACTTCTTTCTTCTATATTTAATTACGAGGAATATACTATGGAACAATTATCACGTCCGCTTGATGCGCTAAACAAATCTCGAGGAAAACGAGTTATTGTAGATTTAAAAAATGGCTGGAGATACGTAGGTATTTTACATGCATTTGACATTCATATTAATACAGTTTTGCAAGATGCGGAAGAATATGAACCAACTAATAAAAAAATTATTACTGCAGTAAGCGACACTGTTTCAGAAGAAGTAATTTCCAGTGATAAAGAATTAAAACGAAAATTAGGAACTGTCTTTTTACGAGGAGACACCATTACTAATATTTCAGTACAATAAACGAGGGTAACAAATGGGAACAGGAACAGCAGCAATGGGAAAACGAAGTGGGAAAAAATCTCATATTCCTTGTCGACGATGTGGTAAGCATACTTTTCACGTACGACATAAAGTTTGTTCAAGTTGTGGTTTTGGAAAATCTGCTAAACTTCGAAGCTATAATTGGACAAAATAATTCTTTTTTCTCGAAAAGTATATAAATTGGGTGTGGGTGTATACTACTATGATTTCATTTTTTAAAAATTTTTTTAAACGATTTTTTGCTAAAAAGAAAGATATAAAATTTGGTCTTTACGGTCCTCCAAATGGCGGTAAGACTACTCTTGCGAATAAAATTTGTGAAGATTGGCTCGGTGAAAAAGATGCTATGGGTTCGGCTAGTGCCATGGCACATGAAACTCGAGAGATTAAGATTAAAGAACAAGTTATTATTAAAGGTTCAAATAATCGAGAGCTTACTTTTAATTTAGTTGATACGCCTGGTATTGCAACAAAAATTGATTATGAGGAGTTTGTTCAAGAAGGTATGGCTGAGGATGAAGCGAAAAATCGAGCGAAAGAAGCGACAAAAGGTGTTATTAGTGCTATTAAATGGTTAGATGATATGGACGCAGTTATTGTTGTTCTTGATTCTACGAAAGATCCTTATTCTCAAGTTAATATTACTATCGTTGGTAATTTAGAAGCTCGAAAAATTCCTGTTTTAGTAGTTGCAAACAAAGTTGATATGAAAAAATCAGATATTAAAAAAATTCAAGCAGCATTTCCTCAGTATAAGGTTCAAGGAATTAGTGCAAAAACTGGAAAAAATATGGACAAATTCTACGATGCATTATTTGAGGTGACAAAGTAATGTCATTAACTTTACAGTTTATTCCTTATAGTAGAATTGAAGATTTAACGAGTTATCAACGAATTGATTTACTTCTTGATCTTGTTAAAAATGATCAAATTCTTGTTCTTGAAGGTCGACTTCGAAGTGAAGAAGAAGCAGAACTTATTCAGCAGACTATGGCAAGTATTGATAAAAAGTTTACTGGAATCGAGTTATCTGTCGTGTATCCTGAAAAGAAAAATGTTGACTTTTTTAGAAGATTACATCAACAGTTAGTAAATATTATTTTAGGTGATCGACGAGGATTAACTATTATTGGTCCAGCTAATATTGTTAAAGAAATTAAACAAGATCCTGAAAAGATTCAATTGTTTACTAAAGAGAAGAGAAAACGATAAAATGCCACACCAATGCGTATCTTGCGGAGCTTTCTATGAAGATGGTGCTCATGAAATTCTTAGTGGTTGTTCTGTTTGTGGAGGAAAATTATTCTTTTTCGTGAAAAAAGATCGACTTGAAGAGTTAAAACAAGAAAAGCCTAAATTATTTTCTCTTTCAGATGATGATAAGAAACAAATTGAACAAGATGTGTATGATATTCTTGGTGAAGAAGTTGATCGAGACAAGCCAATCGTTCTTGATATTGAAAGTATTAAAATTCTCCGACCAGGCAAGTATGAGCTTGATCTGGTGAACTTATTTAAGAAAAAACAACCGCTTATTTACAAGCTTGATGATGGGAAGTATATGATTGATGTTGTTGAGTCTTTGAAGAAAATGCGTGAGAAGTAGGTTGTTAAAAACCTTTTTAAACTCTCTTTTCTTTTCTTTTTCTTATGAATCTTGTTGATGTACACGCTCATTTGGACATGCCTCCTGTTATTGACCATATTGAAGAGGTTGTTTCTCGAGCAAAAGCAGCCGGTGTTGGTGTTATTATCGCAAACGGTGTCAATCCTTCTTCTAACCGCATGGTTCTTGATTTAGCAAAAAAATATGATATTATTAAACCTGCACTTGGTTTATATCCAACAGACACTCATCATTTATCTCTTGAAGAAATTCAACAAGAAATTGATTTTATCGCTTCTCAGAGTAATATTATTGCATTTGGAGAGGTAGGTCTTGATAAGAAGTGGAGTGAGGAAGATAAGAAACGAGCTGATGAATTATTCGAACATCAGAAAAAAGCATTCACTCTTTGTATTAAAAAAAGTATGGAGCTTGATATTCCTCTTATTATTCATTCTCGAAAAGCAGAATTAGAAGTTATTGAGCTTCTTGAAGAATTAGGCGCAAAAAAAGTTGTGATGCATTGTTTTATGGGAAAGAAAAAATATGTAGAGCGAATACAAAAGAATAAATGGTATTTTTCAATCCCTTGTATTGTCTCAAAATTGAACCAGTTACAGTATATGGTTCAAACAACGCCTCTTTCCCGCTTATTATTAGAAACAGATGCGCCTTTTTTAGGTGTTGATGTAGACTCTTTTAACGAATCTGCACGTATTCGAGAGTCTGTTGAGATTATTGCTCGTATTAAAGGGTTAACTGTCCAAGAAACTGCTGATCAACTCTTTATGAATTACCAACGTCTTTTTCAGTAATGTATCGTTAAGTATTTATACGAGTTTTTCTTTAGTGATGGTATGGTCGTTATAACAATTGATACGCAAAAAGATAGTTCTCAAGATATTAAGAAAATTATTTCTTATTTACAAACGCTTATTAGCGAAGAACCTTCTTTTTCACAGCAAACATCCTCAGTTCAACCTGAGTCTGATGATTCTTCCCAAGAAGATTTCTTTAATGTAATGCAGTATTAAAATGGGTTCAATATCATTTCAACCACATACTGCCGATGAGAAATTCACTGTTCAAGCAACAAGTTTAGAAGACGCTTTTTTAACTGCACTACAAGCTTGTTCATATATTGTTCTTGGTGAAGGGGATTTAGCACGTCCCGTTTTTCGTAAACCTTTTCGAATAACTGCAACCCATCTTCGAGGATTATTATATGATTTTCTTAACGAAATGATTGCTTTACTTGATGAAGAGTCTAGGATTTATTCGCATGTTGAGAATCTTTCTTTTTCACAACAAGGAGCTGAACACGTTCTTGAAGGAGTTTTTCTTGGAGATGACGCTTCTTTGTACGAGTTTGAGACTGTTATTAAAAACATGACGTATAGTGAAATGGAAATTCTTCAAGATGAGGACGGTGTTTCTCTTACTGTTGTTGTAGATATTTAATTTGATGTTTTTGTCCTAATATTTATATAGTTCTTTGGAGTTGTTGTTCTTATGAATCCTCAAAAAATAAATGACTACTCTTTTCTTATTGAACCTACAGGTTCAATGCTTGTTCCTTTGAAAATCTTCGCTTCAGATTTGTTGTTAGAACAAATGCTTACTGATAAATGCATTCAACAAGGAATGAATGTTGCTTGTTTGCCAGGAATTCAAGGATGGAGTATTATGATGCCTGACGCACATCAAGGTTATGGATTTTCTATTGGCGGCGTGGCTGCCTTTGATATGTCTTCAGGGGTGATTAGTCCTGGAGGAATTGGTTTTGATATTAATTGCGGGGTTCGCGTTGTTGCAACGTCTTTACAGAAACAAGATCTAGAAGGAAAAATGCCTGCTTTGTTAGATGCATTATTTCAAGCAGTACCCTCTGGAATGGGAACGGATAGTACATGGTTATTAACAGATGATGAACTTGAAGCAATTCTTTCAAGAGGAGCTCCTTATCTGGTAGAACAAGGAATTGGTTCTCAACAAGACCTTGATTGTTGTGAAGAAGGAGGATTTATCGAGGGCGCGAATTCTTCATTTGTTCCTCGAAGAGCAAAATCTCGAGGAAGAAAACAGATTGGCACACTTGGTTCTGGCAATCATTTTTTAGAAGTGCAATACGCTCATGAGATCTTTGATAAGGAGACTGCAACTCGCTTTGGCATTACTTCACCAGATCAGGTTGTACTTATGATTCATTGCGGTTCTCGAGGTTTAGGACATGAGGTTGCAAGTCATTTTTTAAGACGAATGGAAGAGGAATATCCTGAGCTAGTTGCTGCTTTACCTGAGAAAGACCTCGCTTACGCTCCTTTAGATAGCGTTTTAGGTAAAGAGTATTACGGCGCGATGTGTGCTGCAGCAAATTTTGCGTTTGCAAATCGACATTATATCGCTCATAAAGCACATCTTATTTTTCAAGAGTTCTTTGAAGGCGTGACGTTTCATACGGTGTATGACGTAGCGCATAATATTGCTAAGCGAGAGACTCATGTTGTTGATGGTGAACATAAAGAGGTGATGGTACATCGAAAAGGTGCTACTCGAGCTTTCGGTCCTGGTCGAAAAGAGTTACCTGAAGTGTATCAAGAGACTGGCCAGCCTGTCCTTATTCCCGGAAGTATGGGGACGTCCTCTTATGTTTTAGTAGGCACGCAGGATTCTATGGAGAAAAGTTTTGGAAGTACTGCTCACGGTGCTGGTCGATGTATGAGTCGATATCAAGCAAAACAAGAGTTTGATGGTCCTCAATTACAGAAAGATCTTCTTGGTCAGAATATTCATCTTAAAACGGGTTCTTTGCGAGGAGTTGCTGATGAAGCGCCTGGCGCGTATAAAGATGTTGATGAAGTCGTTCGGGTTAGTGACCTCGCAGGTATTGGAAAAGTTGTTGTGAAACTGAAGCCTTTAGGTGTTATTAAGGGTTAGTTGAGAAGAAAAAATAAAGACTCTTTCCGGGGGAGGAAAGAGTCCTTTGTGTTCGAGGTGTGCGTCGTGGGGCTTTAGAGTGAGTTTTTTATTTGCGTCTGCTCATAATAAAACTCGTTGAGAAAGTCAATTCGGTCTTTATAGGTTCTCCAACCGACAAATTGTTTTGTTTGCTTTTTAAAAAACATGTTCTTTTACCTCCTGTGAATATAGATATTGTTCAATTTGCTCTGTTTCTTCCTCGAGGATGAGTCCTGCTTGAGAAAGCATTGAGCTAATGTGTTTAGGGTATAATTGATAATTACTTTCTTCAAACTTCATGGTTTCACCCATCCGTCTGAAAACTGGTAGTCATAACTACGAGTTGCTGTCTTTAGGGTTAAGTCCTTTATTTGCTTGAAAAATAGTTGTTCTATGTATTTGGTGTCCATGTGTTTTCACCTCACTACTTTTTGGGGTTGATTGGTTTATAAAGTTGGCAAGCGTTTGTCCAGTGAGTCTTTTCTTCTTCTTTGCATTGACCATCTTTCTTTTCCTCCTTTTTTTTCTTGTCTAGTGTCTTTGGAGAACACAATGCTTAAAAACCAGTTCTTGTTTGAAAAAGGTATGGAGTATCGTGTTGTTGCAGAACTATTTGATGATCTTTCAAAAACTTCTTCTCGTTTAAAAAAAACGACTATTTTGGCTTCATTTCTTAAAAAAACCGATTTTAAGAACTTTCAAGAAATAATTCTCTTAGCTCAAGGCAGAGTATTTCCTGAGTGGAATGAGACTTCCTTAGGAGTAGCGGGAAAGCTTGTTTTACACGCTCTTGAGCTTGCTTCAGGACATTCTTCTCGTTCTATTGAAGTACTCTTTAAGGAGAAGGGAGATATTGGAGATACTGTTTATGAGCTTATTGCTCAGAAAAAACAACAAACGCTCTTTTCTCAACCACTTGCTTTACTTGACGTCTTCTCTTCACTACAACATATCGCATCCTTACAAGGTTCAGGCTCTCAAGATGCAAAATTAGCTACTCTAAACAAATTATTAACTTCAGCCACGCCTCTTGAAGCAAAATTTATTGTTCGAACCGTTATTGAAGATCTTCGAGTGGGAGTTGCGAGAGGAATCATCCGAGACGCTCTTTATTATGCGTATTTTACTGATTCTTTTTCGTATGATGAAACTACTCATTCTTTTAATTGGGAATCTTCTTATGATCGAGAAGAGACGTTGAAATTATTACAACGAGCTTATGACTTCACGGCAGATTTTGGTTATATTCTCTCTTATGTTCGTGAAGGTAATGATTTAGCATCTCTTTCTTTACAACTAGGTAAACCTTGTAAGCCGATGCTTGCTCGAAAAGAGAAAACATTTTCAGAAGCATTTGCAAGAACTGGCTTTCCTGTTCGTATTGAATACAAATATGATGGTTTTCGTTTACAAATTCATAAAAAGGGCTCTTCTGTTCAGTTATTTACTCGACGATTAGATGATGTTACTGCTCAATTTCCCGATGTTGTTGCTGCGGTTTTGGAGCACATTTCTGTTAACGAATGCATTCTTGATGGGGAAGTGATCGGTTATGATCCTCAAACTCGCGCATATGTTCCTTTTCAACATATTTCTCGACGAATTAAGCGAAAGCATCATATCGATCAATTAGTCAAAGAATTACCTGTTGAGCTTACTCTTTTTGATGTTTTGTCTTTAGATGGGGCATTGTGTATTGATTTACCTTTATCTAAACGTCTTGAGCTTCTTTCTCAAACAATTCAATCAACTCCTCGAGTTCTTTCTTTAGTAAAAGGGGTTGAAGTGACCGAGGAGGCTGCTGCACAGGTATTATATCAAGAAAGTCTTGATGCAGGTAATGAAGGTGTTATGATTAAAGATCTAAACGCAACGTATCAGCCAGGTAATCGAGTGAGTGCATGGATTAAGATGAAACCAACGATGGAAGAGCTTGACTTGGTTATTGTTGGAGCAGAGTGGGGTTCTGGTAAGCGAAGTTCTTGGCTAACGAGTTTCACCCTTGCTTGTATCGATGAAGATGGTCAGTTTTTTGAAATTGGTAAAGTTGGAACGGGTTTGAAAGAGGAGTTGCATGAGGATCATCTTAGTTTTGCTCAGCTGACTTCTTTATTAGAACCTCTTATTATTTCGGAACAAGGTAAGGAAGTTCGTGTTCGTCCTGAAGTTGTTGTTGAGATTGCTTATGAGGAAATTCAAAAGAGTACTACTTACTCTTCAGGGTTTGCTTTACGTTTCCCTCGCGTTCTTCGTCTTCGAACAAGTGAGCGATCTGCAGATGATGTTGCTTTACTTGATGAAGTAATTGACCTTTATCGTTCACAATAATTATTCTACTATGTATTTTTGATCGTTCTTAAACTTGTTTTTTATCTTTTGATTAGTTAGTTTGTACTTGTTATTTATTCTTTATTTTTTATGAATTTCATAAATTAAACAACGTTTCATAATTGAAACAATATTTATATTTTGGAACGATGTTTCAAAAAAGATAAATATTTATAAATAAAGACATTTTTCTTATCGTTGATGGTGTCTGATCGAGAAGTTTTAGAGGCGTTGTTACCTACCTCTACTATCAAAATTCTTAAGTTATTTATAAACAATGAAGATCAACGATACTATTTACGAGAAATTGCCAAACTTACTAAAGTTCCTCCTGCATCGACCTATCGAATTCTTCAAGACTTGGTTCGACTTGAGTTAATTAAAGTTGATTCTATTAAGAAGTTTAAGCTTTATTCTTCGAACCCTCAAACGGGTAAATTCCTTACAGATCTCTTACAAGATAGGAAATCGGCAGTTGCAGATTTCGTCCAGTCCGTAAAGGCGTTTGATGGTGTGGAAATGATTGTTTTACACGGGGAAGAGGTTAAAACAAAGGCAAATGTTCTTGTTATTGGAGAAAACATGGATTTAGACTCTATTAAACGAAACGCACTTTATATTTCAGATAAATATAAATTTAACCTTGTTTTATTGACGCTTGTTCCTGATCAATACAATCAAATGGCTTCTATGGGATTATACCCTGGAAAAAAGAAAATTCTTTTCGAGTCCGTTAAATAATTATTTTAATATAGTATATTGGAAAACAATAATATTTATATATGGTTTAGATACTAAGTTCTGTTATAGCTTGAAATGGGTGTTTTAAGTGGTGTGTGTGAGGCACATTATTCGCTTGGAGGGGTTCAGCTGAACCTTTTTCCAAGTATTTTATACAACCGTTCTCGCAAGTAGTAACCTTCGGGGGAGACAGACAAAAATGGATTTTATTGTAGATGCGGCAAAACAAAACCCGGCAAACAATCAGTTTGCTGAGATGGAAGTAGGAAGAGCGAACATTAAAGTAGTTGGTGCAGGCGGCGCTGGTGGAAACGTAGTTAATTGGTTATATAAAAAAGGAATTGACGGTGCAGAAATTATTGCTTGTAACACAGACCTTCAACATATTAATATGATTGAAGCTGATCGAAAGTTTTTATTAGGAAAAGATTTAACTAAAGGTCTTGGTGCAGGCGGATTTCCAGAAGTAGGAAAACAATCCGCAGAAGAAGCTATTAATGAAATTAAAGATTCTCTAAAAGGTGCAGATATGGTCTTTGTCTGTGCAGGTATGGGTGGAGGAACTGGAACTGGTTCTGCTCCTGTTATTGCAAAAGTTGCAAAAGAACAAGGCGCTATCGTTATTGGAACAGTAACTATGCCTTTCAAAATTGAGCGAGCTCGAGTAGACAAAGCTGAATTTGGTCTTCAACAACTTCGACAAAACACAAACACTGTTATTGTAATTGACAACAACCGATTAGTACAAGTTGCAGGTAACTTACCAGTAAACCAAGCTTTCGCTGTTGCAAACGAATTAATCTCCACTATGATTAAAGGTATCGTAGAAACTATTGCAGTACCAAGTTTAGTAAACTTAGACTTTGCAGATGTAAAAGCTGTAATGACTGACGGAAACGTAGCTTGTATTGGTGTAGGAAGCTCAGATACTAACAATCGAGTAGAAGAAGCAGTAAAAGGTGCTTTATCTAACCCTCTTCTTGATATCAGTTACGAAGGTGCAAGCGGTGCGATTATTCAAATCCACGGTGGACACGATATGACTCTTGATGAGATTAATCAAATCGGTGAGTTAGTAACTGAATCTATGGATACTTCCGCAAATGTTATTTGGGGAGCTCGAGTAAGTGAAGATATGAAAGGAAAAATAACTGTTATGACAATTATGACTGGAGTTCAATCTCCTTGGGTTATTGGTCCAACTTCACAGAAGCAACAAGCAGCTTCTCGACAACAATTGTCAAGTGAATTAGGTATCGAAGTACTTCGATAAGGTTTCTTTATGAAACCAACTTTTTTTCTTCGAGACAATCCTTCACTTTATACTTCTTCCCCCCAACCTAAAGTGAAGGTCTCGTCTCTTTTTCTTTATGATTTATATATAAGTACCTCTCAAATCTATAGAGGTGTGTTTTTATGAGTGATTATTTTTCCCGATTAGATTCATATATGACTCCAGAACAGAATAAATTTCTTTCAGGAAGCTCAGAATCTCAAAAACAAGAACCTCTCGTTTCTATAAAAAAATTAGGAGCAACCTTTGGGGAAACAACTCGAGGAAATATTCTTAACAGTCTTCGAGCAAGTATTCAACAAGGTTCAGGCCAATTACAACTCGCTCTCCAATCAAATCCGAATGATCCTTTAGGGGGTCTTTCAGGTGTGGGAAAAGATCAACGACAAGCAATTAAAGAACTTATCAAAACTTCAGGAATCGAATGGGAAGGTGTTGAGATGCCTACTAACTCTATTACGGGCGTAGGTGGTTTAAACCAACAAACTGGCGGGTTTGATGAGCGAAAACGACAATCTGACCTTCAACATGTGAAAAATGCAATTGATTTTACTGCAGAAATTGGAGCGGGAGGGATTGTTGATATTTGGAGTGCAGAGTTTCAACGAGATATTAGCGGTGCAAGTTTTCAACAAAAAGATGATGCACGTTTTACAGATTTTAAAGGATTTGATGAAAATGTTCACTCGACAAAGTATTTAGTTGATGAGCGGACAGGACGAGTTATGCCTATTTCTACCGGTCAATTATCTCAGTCAGGATCAAAGATTAGTGTACCTGTTTGGAAGCGAAATGAAAAGGGACAATATGTTGACTCGACAGGAAAACCTTTAAACGCGAATTCTCAGGATCCTACCTTTATTATGGACCGAGTACCTGAATGGAATCCTGAAACCCAATCTTTTGAGTCAAAAACGATGAATTGGACGGAATTTAAAGATTATGCTAAAAAAAGAAACCAAGAAGAAGGTCTTAATTATTCGCCAGAAGAATGGTTTCAACGAATACAACTGGAAACACAATACGCTCAACAGCGAGGACAATCAATCTACCATACTCAAGAGTATGAATCGCAATTAGAAAGTTTAAATAAATATGTTCTTGAGAGAAAAGTCGCCGAGCGTTTAGAGGAAGGCAAAACAGAAGCAGAACTTATTAGTGAAGGATTACTTATTAATGTTGATCGATCAGGAGGGTTAACTTCTCCAAAATATGTTCGAAAGAGTGAATACCTTGGTGAACAAATTAGAGGAATTCAACAACGTTTACGTTATACTCACGAAGCTTCAGGGAATGCGGATGCACAAGCAAAAGCGATCTGGGAGTCAATGAATAGCCTTAAACCTGTGGAAGAGTATGCTAAAGAGAAAATTTGGGATAGTTATGCTGATTTAGCTGTTTACGCGTATGAACAAA
>SKGA01000048.1 GCA_007117735.1 Candidatus Woesearchaeota archaeon
CAAGGAGGTCCCCTTCTTGACATTGTTGCTCCAGGTCATTTGGTTTCTGCTCATGCAGGGAGTTCACAGTATAGTTTCAAAATGGGAACAAGTATGGCCGCTCCTTTTGTTGCGGGAGCTGTTCTTAACATTCTTGAGAGTATTCAAACAGGTTTTGATCAAACCCTTACTCCTGACCAAGTTCTTGAAGAGTTACTTTCAAATACTATTTCTATAAATGATACTCTTGCTAGCGGTTATGTTTATCCTCGTATACACGCTCTTGCTCAATTCTCTCTTCGTATACCTGATGTTTTTGAGATTAACGCAACAAATTACACTGCGTATCTTAATTCAACGTTTCATCGAGGATTTTTCACAACTCGTTTTGATGAACAAGTTCGTTGTGTATTCTATTTAAATCAAAGTTTTTACAAAGAACGATTTGTTCCGCGAGGAATAAGTAATTTTATTTTCCAATTACCTTTAGGAGAATATAATTTATCTTTAAGTTGTGGTGATGAAGTTAAAACTGTTTCTCAGTTTAATGAAGTTTCTCTTGTTCCTGATGTAGAGTATTTACTTCCTGATTCTTTTTGGCTTAATAAAACTAATAACACTCTCTCTTTAAACTTTAGTTCTGTTTCGACCTTTGATGCGTGTTCAATTGATTTGAATAATGAAACTATCGCTTCCTTAACGTTCGCTTCAAACAATTATTCCTTCTCACAAGAAGAAGAATTCCTTATTGGGAATAATACGTTTCAAATTTCTTGTCTTTCAAAAACATTTGAACCGGTTTATTTTTTTGTAGATGTTACTCCTCCAAATACAACCCTTTTAGGCGTTGAGAATAATCAACAAATTATTGATTCATATATTCGTATTAATTTTTCTGTTGATTCTCTTTCACCTGCACAAACATTTTATTCATTTGACAACGAAACATTTACTTTATTTAATGAAACTCTATTCTTAACCGAACCAGATAATTATACTTTGTTTTATTATTCTCTTGATCTTGCAGGTAATCAAGAAACGCTTAGACAAAAAAATTTTTCATTATATCAACCTTTACCAAACGTCACACTTTCTCCTGAGGAATGGTTAAGAAATGGTTCAAGGATTATTTTAACTTCAGATTTTCCAAGTAATTTTTCATTTACCTTACTCAATCAAACATTTACCGGGAATGGTACTTTTTTCGAACAAGAAGTCTTTTTTTCAAACTCTTCTAAAATAAATACCACGTTGAATTATTCTGTTACAACTTTTTTTAACACTACTGTTTCTGGAGAAAGAAATTTCTCTTTTGATTTTTTCCCTCCAAATCTTACTGTTTTAGCTCCTCGAATTGCACAGCAAAATACAACTGTTTCTATTAACATCTCTGTCTTTGATGAAATAAGTGGTATTGCTCTTCTTCAAGCAGGAAATATTTCAACAACAAATACGACGTTAAATAAAACTATTCTTCTTCCTTACCAAGACTCTTTTCAGATACCTGTCTTTGTTGAAGATGTGGCAGGAAATCGTGTGGAAAAAAATATTTTAATAAGTCTTACTCCTACATTTTCTCAACGATTAATCTCAACAACCGAGGAAGAGAATAATACTGTTTCCTTAGTTAATGAAGTGGTATTTTTAGAATTTCGAACTCGACAAGCAGTTACTAATGCTACTCTTTCTATCGCAGAGTTTTCTTCGCCGCCGCAATTTCTTCAACCACTCTCTCGAGCACCTCGGTTTTTCACGTTCGAACCAAGTCAAGAATTACGAGATGAACTTGAAGATTATTTGTTAACCGTTCCTTATAGTTCTTCTGATCTTCAAGGAGTTGATCTTTCCACCTTACAACTTTACTGGTTTAATGAGACGAGTGAGGAGTGGATTGCTTTAAGTACTGATCTTGATTTTGTTCTTGAAGTCGGACGAAACCAAACGCATTTATTTGCCCGAATGACACATTTTAGTTCTTATTCTTTTACAGGTGATGAAATTCGTTGTCTTGATATTCTTTCTTCTTCTCAAGAAATAACACAACCTTGTTATTTTGAAGATGAGTTGTATATTTCAGGATTCATTTGTTCTGGTTCTTATCAAACAAGTTCTTGCCCTGTACCTAGCAGTCCTTCTTCTGGCGGAGGCTCTTTTGGTGGTGGGGGTTTTGCTCCTGCTCCTGCTGTTGTAGAAGATTCTCTTGATGAAGAGATCGAGGAAGAATCCCTCGAGGAAGAAATTATTGAAGAGGAAGTTGAACAAGAAACTATTGAGGATGAAACTATCGAAGAAGAACGTATTGAGGATGAAACTATCGAAGTTCCTGCTGTTGTTGAAGAAGAACCTCTTAACCAAACTGTTTTTTCAGTGCCTGTTGAAGAACAACCTTCTCGTTCATACGCTTTACTGCTTCGAGAAATCCTTGAATATTCTTTTATATTATTCTTTATCCTTTGGATTGTTTATGCTGCTTGGAAGCGAAAACAGTAAGGAATTTTTTTAGTACATGAGAACGCAGCAGTATGCTAAACTTTTGTCATTAACTATTTATTCAAAAACGTATTGCATAAAAGGTGTTTGACCAACCCAAATGGTTTTTCCTTTTTTCACGCCTTCAGGAAAAAATGTTCCTTGATAAATATAGAGTGATCCTGTAAATTCTTTTTTTAATTTTTCAATAAATTCTTTATTAAAAAAATGATCTGCATAACAAAATAATATCGTTGCTTTAGAAAAGGCATAGGTTTCATAATCTTGCTGAAGAAACGTTGCTTTACTTTCTAATTTTTTTGCTTGTTCTTTACTTAACGTTACTAACGTTTCATCAAATTCTATTCCTATCGCATCACAAAAGAGGCTTGCAACACAAACTACTCGACCATCACCGCTTCCTAAATCAACAAACACATCTTCTTTCTTTGCTTCAATTGTTGTGAGAAAATCATACATGTCTTGCATGCTACTTGTTCCAAAAATTCCTTTTTCTGTTTCATAAACAAGCTTTTTTTCTTGTTTTTCACGGTTATTATCATACTCAGTGTACAGTTCTTCAATTATTTTAAACTCCATCTTATTTATTGTAAAATAAAGAGGGTTTATAAATACACTGGTCTTTTCTTTTTTCTATGGGATTTAGTGACTTACCAACCATTCAACGCGCTCAAGAGTATCTTGACATTAGTTTTCAACGTGCAAGAACGAATGCACGAAATCATACTCTTGCTGATAAAGAGAAATCTGTTCTTAATAGGGAAAAGAGCCTTGCGCTTATTAAAGTCACTACGATTGGCGATTATCTTACTTCAAAGTTTGATCAATTAATTGCAAAATATCCCGATTTTGATAGTTTGTCCGAGTTTTATGTCCAGTTAATCAACCTTACCTTATCTTATTCTGATTTGAAAAAAAGTCTTGGTGCTATCCAATGGTTTTCTCGAAGAGTTCATACTATGACAAAACAATTCTCTCGGCAGATTAAAACATCTAGTTCTCCTCAGGATGTTGGTGCTCACCTTCGTTCCTATTACGGTCGAGTTTCAAGTTTATTAAAACAAATTGATGCTTCTTTGTCTTATCTTCATCAAGCTCGACAAACTATGCGTACCTATCCTCGCATTAAGGATGAGTTTAGTGTTGCTCTTGCTGGTTTTCCAAATGTGGGAAAAAGTACTCTTCTTGCACGGTTAACTGAAGCAAAACCTGATATTCAAAATTATGCATTTACTACAAAAACGTTAAATGTTGGTTATCGAGATATTCATGCAATTTCTTTTCAACTTATTGATACTCCTGGTACGCTTGCTCGTGAAGAAAAAATGAATGATGTTGAATTACAAGCAAGTCTAGCGATCAAATACTGTGCTCAATGTATCGTTTATGTTTTTGATATAACTGAGCAGTGCGGTTATACGATTGCTGAACAATTAAAATTGTTTAAACAATTGAAAAAATTTGGTAAGCCGATGGTTGCTTTCCTTTCTAAACAAGATTTATTAACTCCTGGAGACGTCGATTCTTTTAGAGAAAATCATTTTTCTGGTAAAGTTATTCCTTTAGTTACTCAAGATTCTGATATCGATACATTTTTATTACGAGTTTACAAGGATACCTACACATGAGAATTGATTATTTGTTATTATTAGGCATTCCTGGCTTAGGGATGATTGTTTCCATACTTCTGGCTCAGACGGTTAGCTCTTGGGCTGCTTTAGGCTATGCTATTTTGTTCTTTTTGTTCATTCTCCAGTTTGTTTTTAGTCTTATTACGCTTCTTATTATTCGATATACGAGTAAGTATCGTTTTGTCTGGTGGCAGTCTTTGCTCTTGTCGGTAGTGTTCTTTTTCCTTTCTTTCGCGGTTGTTTTTACCCTTGCAAGACTAGGCTGAGATGTATATGAATTTAAAAAAATATTTTTTTAAACACAAATCTTTAAAAACAAGAGATTATTAACCTGTTTTAATGAAGAAAGTTCTTGTAACAAGTGCACTTCCTTACGTTAACAATGTTCCTCATTTAGGAAATATTATTGGGTGTGTTCTTTCAGCAGATGTGTTTGCACGACACAGTCGTTTAAAGGGTAGAGAAACGCTTTTTATTTGTGGAAGTGACGAACACGGTACTGCGACAGAAACCAAAGCAAAAGCTTTAGAAATAAGTCCTCGAGAGCTTTGTGATCAATTCTATGCAAAACATAAAGACATATATGAATGGTTCTCTATTTCCTTTGATCATTTTGGACGAACAAGTGATCCTCTTCATCATAAAATCACTCAAGACTTATTTAAAAAAGTAAAAGAAAACGGTTTTATTACTGAAAAAACAACCGTGCAACCGTATTCTATGAAGAGTGAAATGTTTTTAGCAGACAGATATATTCAAGGAACCTGTCCTCATTGTGGTTTTGAAGAAGCAAAAGGAGA